>CALLHZ010000020.1 GCA_938009115.1 uncultured Clostridia bacterium | reverse complement strand
TCTCTGCTCTTTCTCAGAGCGGCTCCGCTTTTGAGCGGAACGTTTTTATTATAGGATGCCCCCCTCTGTTTGTCAACCGCTTTTTCGATGTTTTTTTATTTCTTTTTCCTTGACTCAAAACCTCTTATTTTTCAGCAGCTCTCGCAATCGAGCAACGATTTCTGTATAATGATGGCATCGATCTGCTCAGAATTTTCGGAGGTATGCGCTATGCGCCAGCGAAACCGCACATCGCTTCTCACCGGAATGGCTCTGCTGGCTGCAGTCAGCCTGGTCTTAACTCGGTTCTTCTCTTTTTACGTACCTTTTATGGGCATCCAGTCCATGCGCGTAGGCTTCGGCGAAGTCCCCGTTATTCTTGCCGGACTGCTGCTTGGCGCGCCGGCCGTGGGGCTCACCGGGCTGGCTGCAGATTTGGTAGGCGCCACGCTTTTCCCAAGCGGGCCATACTTCCCGGGCTTTACGCTTTCGGCCTTTCTCTCAGGCTTTCTGCCGAGCTGCTTTATGTCAAGATTCAAGAAAAAAGAACAGGATCCTTCAAAGACCGTGCTCTTCTTATCGATCCTCTCGACCCAGCTGGTCACATCGGCCCTGCTGAACACGCTGTGGATCGTCCTCTTATATATGAGTCCTTTTACGCTAAGTAAGTTCTGGGCACTGTTCGTTGCCCGGGGGCCCTTCGCCCTCCTCATGAGTCTGGTCTATACCATCCTTCTCCAGCCCCTTTATTCCCGGCTAACGAAGGAAGGAATATAACTGCCGCCCCAATTCCATGGCTTGAATGAGGGCCGGATGCCCTTTGATATCCCCCGGATCGTTCACGCCTTCGGCTGTCACGATACCAAGATCCTTCCACTTGCTGTATCCGGTAAAGGCTTTGTAGTGATGGACCAGAGCCTCCGGCACCGTAGTGTCCGTATCCCCATACACGGCCAGCAGCACGCAGGAATCGATGGCGGGCGGTTTGCCCAGCGTGGCATACATGCGATCCAGGGCAAGCTTCAGCTGCGCAGTCATGCCGTAATAATACACCGGCGTAGCAAACACAACAGTTCGGGCAGAGTACAGATGGGGCATGATTTGGGCCATGTCATCCTTCTGTATGCAAACACCCTCGTGCTCCAGACAGTAATTGCAGCCCCTGCAGGGAGCGATGTTCATCCCTGCCGTGTGAATGACCGTCACGTCCAGCCCGGCTTCCGACGCGCCCCGGACAAATGCATCTGCAAGGATCCGGGTGTTTCCGTTTTTTCTGGGGCTGCCCGTCAGGACCAGCACATCACTCATTAGACGTTTCCCCCTCACAGATCGCAATACTCGCCGACGCGCCGATCCTGTCGGCACCGGCTGCGATCATCTCTTCTGCTGTTTTTTTGTCCCGAATGCCACCGGAAGCCTTGACCCGGACTCCGTCTCCTACGGACTTGCGCATGAGGGCGACATGGTGCGCCGATGCGCCGCCGGTGGAAAAGCCTGTGGAAGTCTTCACAAAAGCGGCTCCTGCGGCCTCGGAAAGCCTGCAGGCCCGAACGATCTCTTCGTCAGACAACAGGCAGGTTTCCAGAATGACTTTCACGATGGAGCCAAAGGCTTCTGCGGCGTCCACAACAGCCTGGATGTCCTGGGACACGACAGCATCATCGCCCTCCTTGAGCGCGCCGATGCTGAGGACCATATCGATCTCATGAGCTCCTTCTCTGCAGGCATAAACCGTTTCACACACCTTTGCCTCCGTTGCGCAGGAACCCAACGGGAACCCGACGACACAGGCTATTTTCACCGGACTGTCAGCCAGCTGTCTGCGGACCAGGGGCACAAAGCGTGAATTGACGCAAACTGCATAAAAACCGTGCTCCGCAGCTTCCCGGCAAAGACGGACTACATCCTCGCCGGTTGCCTGGGGCGCCAGCAGCGTGTGATCGATAAAGGACGCCAGACTTTTCATCACTACACCAATATTTCCACTTCCATGCCGTTGTTCAATCCAGCCGCATTGGCCTCGTCGGTATCCAGATGAACTTCCTTTTCATGCCCCTGCCCCGAGCGAACCAGCACGTTGTCAAAAATTAACCCTCTCTCGCCCGGCACTTTCAGACTGACGATCTGCTTGTCTGCGACGCCTGCCTCCTTCGCCTGCTCGGGGGAAAGGTGCACATGGCGCAGCGCCGCGATAGCGCCGCCGGCGATGTCTGCCGCGCCAAAGGGACCCACCAGCTGCACGCCGGGGGTGTTCTCCAATTTTCCGCTCTCTTTGACCGGAACATTGACACCCAGAGCCCTGGCATCGGTAAAGGCCAGCTCTACCTGTGTCTGGGGACGAACAGGCCCCAGGACCCGGACGCCTTTCAGCGTGCCTTTGGGGCCTACGATATCAACTTTTTCCTCGGCAGCATATTGACCCGGCTGTTTTAAGTCTTTGGACGGATGCAGTTCTGCGCCCGGCCCGAAAAGTTTTTCCAGATCCTCCTGGCTCAGATGCAAATGCTTATTGGATACGCCTACCGGAACCATATAACCCATTACAATTCTCCTTTTCTCTTATGAAAAACTTCTATTCTTCCTTGATCCATGAAATGAAGGGCAGATTGCGATACCGCTGATCCACATCCAGTCCATATCCTACGATGAACCGGTCCTCCACCTGAAATCCCACATAATCGCCCCGGATCTCCACCTTTCTTCTGGAGGGCTTGTCCAGAAGTGTGCAGATTTTCAGGGAAGCGGGACCTCTTCCCATAAAATACTCTTTCAGATAGGCCAGCGTCAGGCCGGTATCGATGATATCTTCGACGATGATCACGTCCTTGCCTTTGATGTCGGAATCCAGATCCTTCAGGATCCGGACGACGCCGCTGCTTTTGGTTGACCGGCCATAGCTGGAAACGGATATGTAATCCACCTCCAGATCGTCCAGCCTGATGTGCCGCATCAAATCAGCGATAAAAGGGATCGATCCCTTGAGGATGCCGACCAGAACGATGGACTTTCCTTCGTAGTCTCCGGTAATCTGCGCCCCCAGTTCGGCAATCCTTTTCGCCAGGGCCTTCTCGTCGATCAGCACGTCCGATAAATCATAATTCTTTTTGCTCTGCGCCGCTGTCATACATTCTCCTTTGTTTCAGCCATTTCTGCATTCGTCGGATCATTCCTTGATTTCCTCGTAAGTCTCCTCTTCCACGGTATAATCCACATTGTCCACTATGTTTTTTCCTGAAAATTTTTCCCGGGAAGAACCGTTCGTCCGGTCATCGACCCAGTACTTGTCCAGCTCGTCTTTGAGATAGGAAATGATGAAGCCCCAAAGGATCAAATCATCGAAAAACCCGAAAACGGGAATGAACGGCGGGATCAAATCGAAGGGAAGGAACAGATACACCAACCCGGCGGCCACCAGTACTTTTTTCCATGGCGAAACTGCAGGATCCTTCATCATCGGCCGGATGGCAAAAATTCTTTTTTTAAGGATGTACATGCTCAGAAATCCCATCTTGCGTTTCCTTCCTTCGCTTTATTGTACAATTTTATTCTGTGAAAAGCAATGCATCCAGCGCCGCCAGGATCTCATCCACGCCGGTGCGTTTCAAAGCCGATACGGGCAGGATCTCATCCCTGTCGTCCAGCTGCAGCGTCCGCCGGATCACGCCGAGGCTCCTGTTCAACTCGTTCCGCGATACTTTGTCGGCCTTTGTGGCGATCACCGTGCCGGACAGACCGAAATGGCGCAGCCATTCGTACATCTGACAGTCCTGCAGTGTAGGTTCGTGCCTGACGTCCACCAGCTGGATCACCCGGACAAGATTAACCCGTCCTGTAAGATAATCCTCCATCATGGGACCCCAATCCTCGGAAATGGATCTGGATACTTTGGCATAGCCGTAGCCGGGCAGGTCCACGATCCTGAATTCATCGTTGATGTTGTAGAAGTTCAGGGTCCGGGTCTTGCCCGGGTTTCCGCTGACTCTCGCCAGGCTTTTTCGATTGAGAAGCAAGTTGATCAGCGAGGATTTTCCCACGTTGGAACGCCCTGCAAAAGCGATCTCCTTGCGGTCCATCGGCGGATACTGGCTCTTGCGGACCGCTACCGCCTCCAGTTCTGCTTTGCGGATGATCACAGCAGGGCCTCCCGGATGGCGTCATCGACTTTTTTGATCAGCACAAATTCCACTTCTTCTTTGACGATCGCCGGCAATTCCTCCAGATCCTGCACATTATCAGCAGGCAGGAGCACTTTTTTGATGCCCGCTCTATGCGCCGCCAAAACTTTTTCCTTGATGCCCCCCACAGGCAGTATTTTACCCCGAAGTGTGATCTCGCCCGTCATTGCCACTTCTTTGCGGACGGGACGTCCGGTCAGGGCTGAGATGACGGAAAGGCACATCGTAACTCCGGCGGAAGGGCCATCCTTGGGCGTAGCGCCTTCAGGGATATGGATGTGGATGTCTTTTTCTTTATAAAAATTTGCATCAAGCTTTAAATGACCGCTTCTGGACCTTATATAGCTGATGGCGGCTTTGGCAGACTCCTGCATCACTTCTCCCAGCTGGCCCGTCAGCGACAATTGTCCCGTACCCGGCAGCACCGCTGTTTCGATGAACAAGGTATCGCCGCCCACGACAGTCCAGGCAAGACCGGTAGTGACCCCCACTTCGTTGGAGCCCTGCATCCTGTCATAGCGGTAACGCTTTTTGCCCAGGTAGCTCTCCAGGGTTTTCGCAGTGATGGTGTTCTTTTCCTGACTGCCGTCCACGACTCTCCGGGCAACCTTCCGGCAGAGATTTGCGATCTCTTTTTCCAGATTGCGCACGCCAGACTCCCGGGTATAGTTGTTGATCAGACCGTGGACCGCGCTGTCGGAAATCGTGATCTGCCTGCGGGAAAGCCCGTGCGCCTTCAACTGTTTTGGGATCAGATATCTCTTTGCGATCTGTACTTTTTCTTCTTCGGTATAGCCGGAAATACTGATCACTTCCATGCGGTCCAGCAACGGCCTTGGGATCGTATCCACCGTGTTGGCCGTAGTGATGAACATGACACCGCTCAAGTCGAAGGGGATCTCCAGATAGTGGTCCACAAATTCCTTGTTCTGCTCCGGGTCCAGGACCTCCAGCAGCGCGGAAGCCGGATCACCCCGGAAATCCGCCCCGATCTTGTCCACTTCGTCAAACAGGAATACGGGGTTGTTCGTTCCGCACTCCTTGATGGCGCTCATCACCCGGCCGGGGATCGCGCCGATATAAGTCCGGCGATGACCTCTGATCTCGGCCTCGTCGCGCACGCCGCCCAAAGACATGTGCGCAAACTCCCTGTTTACAGCCCTGGCGATGGAACGGGCAATGGAAGTCTTTCCGACACCGGGAGGGCCTACCAAACAAAGGATGGGGCCTTTCTGGGATTTGACAAGAGACAAGACTGCCAAGTATTCCAGGATCCGCTCTTTTACTTTTTCCAATCCATAGTGGTCTTTTTCCAGGATGCGGTCGGCTTCCTTGATGTCGATGTCTGTCTTCGAAGCTTTATGCCAGGGCAGCTCAAGGATCCACTCCACATAGGAGCGGATCACACTGGCTTCAGGCATATTGGGGGCCATTTTCGACAGCCGGCCGATCTCTTTTTCCACCTTCTGTGTCACCGTGGGCGACAACTTCAGCTTCTTGAGCTGTTTCATCCAGCTTTGGATCTCCGAATCCACTGATTCGTCCTGCCCCAGTTCTTCCTGGATGGCCCGGAGCTGCTCCCGAAGATAGTATTCCCGCTGAGATTTGCTCATCTGCGTCTTGACCTTGCTGCTGATCTTGTCCTCCAGACGCAGGATCTCGATCTCTCGGGTCAGATATTCCATGACCAGGCGCAAACGGGCGGCAGGATCAAAGGCTTCCAGGACCTTCTGGCTTTCTTCGGTTTTCAGTTCCATGTTGGAAGCGATGATGTCCGCCAGCCGGCCGGGATCCTCAAGAGCCTCCACGCCGGAAGCCACATCCAGGGAAAGCCTGGGATGCCGGCTCAGGTATTCGGAAAACAGGTTGATGACCGTGCGCATCAAAGCGATGATGTCGGGCGTCTTCTCCCCTAAATCTTCCTCCTGGATCTTCTCCGTATTGCATAGAAAATACGGGGTATCCTGAACCACCGCCAGCATCTTTGCCCGATATTGACCATCTACGAGCACCCGGATATTGTCGCCGGGCAGCTTGAGCATCTGCTTGATCCTGGCTACCGTACCCACATGATAGAAATCCTCCGCCGTAGGAAGATCGGTATCCGCATCCTTCTGCGCCGTCAGGAATATGGATTGGTTCAGCATCATCGCCCGCTCCAGCGCCAGAATGGACTTTTCTCTTCCTATGTCAAAATGGAGGACCATGTTGGGAAACACCGTCAACCCGCGCAAAGGGATCAACGGCATCACCTCGGATGTGTTTTGTTGCTGTCCGCCTGCGGACGTTTTGATCGCTTCACCCATTTCTTCCATTCTCCTTTCTGTTGAACAGAGGCGGCCAATGGCCGCCCCGATCCGGTATTCAGGAGGCATCAGCCTCTTCTTTTTTTGACTTTTCTTTTTCGCTGAGCACCAGTGTTGGCTCTCCGCCGTCGATGGTCTTTTTCGTGACCACGACCTTTCGTATATCTTCCCGGGAAGGGATCTCATACATGACGTCGGTCATGACCTGTTCCAGGATGCTCCGAAGCCCTCTGGCGCCGGTCTTTCGCTCCTGGGCCTTTTCAGCCACCCGCTTGACGGCCGCCGGTTCCACTTCCAGTTCAACACCGTCAATGTCGAAAAGCTTCTTATATTGCTTGAGGATGGCATTCTTCGGTTCGCTGATGATGCGGACCAAAGCTTCCACCGACAACTCCTGCAGCGTGACGATCACCGGCAGGCGCCCGATGAATTCGGGGATCAACCCATAGTGGAGCAGATCCTCGGCCTGGACTTTCTCCAGAAGCTCCCGGCTGCTCTCTTTGGATATGACGCTCTGGGAATTGAATCCGATGGTCTTCTCTCCGATCCGCCGCTGGATGATCTTGTCGAGCCCGTCGAAAGCGCCGCCGCAGATGAAGAGGACATTTGTGGTATCGAACTGCAGGAAATCCTGATGGGGGTGCTTCCGTCCACCCTGGGGAGGAACATTGGCCACGGTCCCTTCCAGGATCTTGAGCAGCGCCTGCTGAACGCCCTCGCCGGAAACATCCCGAGTGATCGAAGGATTGTCGGTCTTGCGTGCCAGCTTGTCGATCTCATCCACATAAATGATGCCCCGCTGAGCCTTTTCGATGTCGTAGTCGGCAGCCTGGATCAGCTTGAGCAGGATATTTTCCACATCCTCGCCCACATAACCGGCCTCGGTAAGCGCCGTGGCGTCGGCAATGGCAAAGGGCACATCAAGGATCCTGGCCAGTGTCTGTGCCAGCAGTGTTTTTCCTGAACCCGTGGGTCCGATCATGACGATATTGCTCTTCTGGATCTCCACGTCCTCGACAGCCTTATGGCTTTCGGCATGAGCGGAGGGGCCCTTCTTAGCCACGTTGTTGATCCGCTTGTAATGATTGTACACGGCCACCGCAAGCACCTTTTTCGCCAGATCCTGGTCGATCACATAATCCGACAGAACCCGGGAAATATCCTTGGGCTTGGGCAGCGCGCCGTCAGTGTTTATTTTTGCCGACTCCGTCAGCGCCTGGAATTCTTCCTCGATGATCTCTCCGCACAAGCGGATGCATTCGTCGCAGATATAGACGTCCGGTCCTGCGATCAAACGTCTCACCTGGCTCTGAGGTTTTCCGCAGAACGAACAGGTCAGTTCCTTTTTGTTATCGTATTTTCCCATTTCTACCTCTTTGATATCACCTTGTCGATGAGCCCGTACGCCACCGCCTGCTCCGCATCCAGGAAGTTATCCCGGTCGGTGTCTTCGGCGATTTTTTCCAAGGGCTGTCCGGTCCGCTCCGACAGGATGCGGTTGAGCTTGTCCCGGGTACGCAGGATATGCTCCGTGTGGATGCGCATATCCTCAGCCTGACCCCGCATACCGCCCAGAGGCTGATGGATCATCACCTCCGCATTGGGCAGAGCGAAGCGCTTGCCTTTTTCGCCGGCAGCCAGCAGGAATGCCGCCATGGAGGCGGCCATCCCCACACAAATGGTGGAAACATCCGGCTGGATGTATTGCATCGTGTCATAGATGGCCATTCCGGCCGTGATGACGCCGCCGGGGCTGTTGATGTAAAGATTGATGTCCTTCTCCGGGTCTTCGGAGGCTAAAAACAACAGCTGCGCCACAACAAGGCTGGCCGTGTCGTCGTTGATCTCCTCGCCGATAAAAACGATACGATCTTTCAGCAATCTGGAATAGATATCGTAAGAACGCTCGCCTCTTGAAGTCTGTTCCACCACCATTGGTATTAAGCTCATGATTACCCCCTGATTATGGCAGCGCCTAAGCGATCACTGCCTGGCTGTATATGAAATCAATAGCTTTGCGCATCCGGATGTCCTGGACCAGGTACCGGCTGTTTTCCGCATCGAACAAGCCTTTGAGTTTTTCTACTTCCATATTATATTGCTTGGCCATGGCTTCCATCTCGCTGTCGATGTCTTCCGGTGTGGCCTGAATATCCTCCGCATCGGCGACAGCTTCGATGATGAGTCTGGATTTCACGCGCTTTTCCGCATCGGGCATCAGCTCTTTGCGGATATCATCTTCTGTTTTCTGCAGATACTGACAGTACATCTCCAAGTTCATGCCCTGATAGGACAGCTGCTGGGAGAACTCCTGAAGCATTTGATCCGCCTGGTCTTCGATCATCACCTTCGGCACATCGATGTCGTTGGCGGCGTAGACCTTTTCCATCACGGCGTTTTTCGTCTCGAATTCGGACGCTTCCAGTGCTTGCTTCTCAAGCTTGGCGCGGATATCGCCTTTGAATTCGGCGATCGTATCGAACTCGCTTACGTCCTTGGCAAACTCATCGTCCACCTCGGGCAGCTCGCGTTCTTTGACGTCGTGGATCTTGCATTTGAAGATCGCTTCTTTTCCTGCCAGATTCTCAGCGTGATAATCCTCCGGGAACGTGACCCGGACATCCGTCTGGTCGCCTGCGCCGGAGCCGATCAGCTGCTCCTCGAATCCGGGAATGAAGGTGCCGGAACCGAGCACCAGGGTCTGATTTTCTGCTGTGCCGCCTTCAAACTGCTCTTCGCCCACGAAGCCGGAATAATCAAGGCTGACGGTGTCTCCGTCCTGGGCTTTGCGGTCCACGGCCACGAGCCGCGCGTTTCTGTTGCGAAGGGTTTCCAGTTCCTTATCGACGTCTTCCTCATTGATCTGCTTGAGTACCTTTTCGACCTGCACGCCTTTATAATCCTTGACGACAACTTCCGGGGCGACTGTCACTGTGACCGTGACGGTAAAATCCTTGCCTTTTTCCAGCTTTTCCTCCCCGAAATCCAGGCTGGGCCTGTCCACGGGTTTCAGTCCCAGTGTATCCACAGCCTCGGGATAGCCCTGACGGAACAATTCGTCCAGCGCGTCCTCGAAAAAAATGTCCTCGCCGTACTTTGCCTCGATGATCTTCCGCGGCGCCTTTCCTTTGCGGAAGCCGTCCACCGTGAACTTGTTCCGCTGTGTTTTATAAGCCTTTTGCAGCGCCTCTTCGAAATCCTGCGCAGTAAACGCCATGGTGAAGGCAGCTTCGTTGTTTTCCTTGCGAACCAAAACTGGTGTCATGAATATATCCTCCTAATTTGCCAAATGCGAGTCTATAGTTTATCACAGAACAATTATTCTGACAAGCAAATGCTGTCAATTATAGTACGATCCGCTGAAAAACCCGTTCTTCCAAGTCATCCAAATGCTCCTGATTGGGGAAAATCCGGATATCCACCGGTTTTTGACCGCCAACGTAGGAGATCCTGCCTTCCTGCACGGTAAAAGGTCTGCCGTGTCCGGGAACGATCACATCCGCAACAGCCGGGATCTTCGTGTAGCTCTTTAGGCCGGCAGCGCCGTCGTAAATGGCGTAGGGCGGGATGCCATGGGTATAGTCGTAAGCGTTTTTCACCGCGTCTCCAGTCAGGATCACCCGCTCCTTTTCCAGCACAACTCCTGAAATGCCGGGCGTATGGCCTGGAAGCGCGACGGTCCGAAGTCCGGGAGCCGGCGCTTCGCCTTCAATAAAAGTCGTGAAGCGCTTTTCGTAGTATTTGATCATCCCGTAAGGAATATACGGGTCCTGATACTTTTTATATTCACCGGAGAGCACATATTCCAGTTCTCTGGCCGATACCAGGATCCTTGCGTTTTCGAACACCTCGATATTGCAGCAGTGGTCGTAATGCAAGTGCGAGAGAAAAACTGTATCGATCCGAGCCGGCGCGATCTCCATTTTTTCCAGCTCAGCCAGCAGTTCGGCTCTGTCGTCATTGGATCCTGTGTCAAACAGGATGGTATTGCCATCGCTTTGGATGATACTGATGTTGCACCAGCCCATGGCGCCCCGGTTGGAACTGGCGCCGATCGCCGGCAGCACGACCTGAAATGTATTTGCTTTCATTGAAATCCTCCTGATCAGATTTGCAAAGTTATAGTATCATAATTGTGAAAAGAAATTCGGTGAAAAAATCACAAAGCGCCGGGAGACTGGAGAAGGCGGTCGATGGCGCGCAGAAGCGTTTCCTTCTGTTCCGGAAGCCGGCCCTGCAGCGTGTATGTATCAAGAACTGTAGTGTCTTCGAACACACAATCCTTCACAGTCAGATTCTCGAGAAATAGCTTCAGCTCCCTCAGGACCTCCACCGGTTCCATGGGGTGGAATGTTCCGCGCACCCATTCCTGATGCAGTGGCGTTCCTTCGAAAAGCATCAGTTTCAGACACCAAATGCTTTGCGGGCGGGTCCGGTTGAGAAGCCTGGCAGTCTCGATGGCATGGAGCCGGGAGTAGTCCCTGCCCCCCAGACCCAGCACTACGGTCAAATGATAATCGATCTTCGCCGATTCCAGCATACGGAACGCCTGCAGCATCTGCTGGGCGGTGAGGCCTTTTTTTCGTTCCGCCAAAATGGAATCGGAGCCGGACTCCACGCCGATGTGCAGGGCCGAAAGCCCTGCGCCTTGAAGAGCCTTCAATTCCCGGGCGCTCTTGGCCAAAATATCATCGGCCCGGGCGTACATGGCAAAGCTCCTGACCTTCGGCATCTTTTCCCGGACCTGCCCCAAAAGGTCCAGCAGCTTCTCGGCGTTCAGCACAAAAGCATTTTCGCCAAGAAAGAAGACTCGTTCCTTTTCCGGAAACAGCCGGGCAAGACCCTCGATGTTTTCCACGATCTTCTCTCTTGGAAGGATACGGAAGGGATCCCGGGCAAAATCACAAAAGGTGCATCGCCCCCAACTGCAGCCCAGCGCCACTTCCAGCGGAGCACTCTCCTCTTCTCTTGGCGGGATATAGATCGTATCGTGGCTGTAAATGCTCTGCGCCAATCCTGTCTCCTTTTCGCTTATCCTGGAAAACGCTTGTTTACAGCGGACTCCAGACGACTCAAGGCCTCCCGGACCACCGCCCTTGGACAGGCCAGGTTCATGCGCATGTGGGTCTGATCTTCCGGATCGAATTCTGATCCTTCCGACAGGTCCAGCTTTGCTTCCCGGATCAGAAATTCCTTCAGCGCCGTACCCCGAAGGCCGGTATCCTTGAAATCCAGCCAGATCAGATAAGTTCCCTCGGGACAGCGTGTATGGACGCCCTTGATCCTGGTATTAATGTGATCAACGGCATAGGTCACATTGTCCCCTAGATACTCCAGCACAGCCTCCAGCCAGGCTTCGCAGTCCGGATCGCTGTAGAGAGTCTCCACGGCGATCGTGCCGAAGGTGGTGTCAAGATTCATGGCCCAGGTGCCCAGCACTTTCCGATAACGGGCCATCAATTCCCCATTGGGGATGATCACAGAGGCGGTCATAAGGCCGCCGACATTGAAGGTCTTGTTGGGAGACATGAGCGTGACGCTGTTCTGCTCCATGCTCTTGACTTTGCCAAGAGGCGTGTGGATGTGAGGCTTGTACACCAGGTCACAATGGACTTCGTCAGAAATCACGGTGACGCCGTAGCGGGCGCAAAGCTCGCCGGTCCGCTCCAGCTCGTCCTGCCGCCAGACGCGGCCGGAAGGATTGTGGGGTGAGCAGAAGACCATGACCTTGATCTTATATTCCTGTAACAATTTCTCAAAGAGCTCGAAATCCATACGAAAGCCTTCTTCGTCTTCGATCAGCGGGCAGCGGATCAGAGACCGGCCCATATCTGTCACAGCTCCGTACAGCGCGTCATAGTTGGGCATATGCATCAAAACGGGATCACCGGGCCGGGTCAGGATGTCCAGAAGAATGGCAACAGCCGGAATGACCCCAGGCGGGCAGTAACACAGCCATTTTTTGTCCACAGACCAGTCAAAGCGTCTTTTGAGCCACGCCTGCATGATGTCGTAGTAGCGGTCACCCCGTTTTGTATAGCCCAGAACGCCATGGGCGATGCGGGTCTGCAGAGCGTCCAGCATCGGTTGTGGACAGCGGAAATCCATATCAGCCACCCACATGGGAAGCACATCGGTTTCACCCATAAACCTGGCTTCGCTGTCCCATTTATACGACAGCGTCCCCTTTCTATTCACTGGTGTGTCAAAGTCAAATCGCGCCATTTCCTCTCCTTTTTCTGCTTCTGCCAAAAATTTTTGTGACCGCTGCGATTTCGGATGCCAATCGGACTGTTCGCTGCCCGGGACACATCCGCCATCGCCAGTTCGGCCCAACCGTTCCGGGTGTATTCATCCTAGCACTGTCATCCAGCCCCAGCCAATCCTGCATTGGAACGATCAGGAGGTCCGAAGGACAGGCCATGCCGCCCCGTATCAAGCCCCTCGCCAGACCTTCGGCCTCGTTAAGTCCGAGATATCGCTTTGCAAGCGCCACGTCGGCTTCCGGTCCGTGTTGAAGCCAGGCCGCCGCGGTGGCATTGTCGTGAGTGCCCGTATAGCATACGCTGGAGCCGGGGAATGTATGGGGAGCCCCGACGCCGGGACGGGATGCGTCGAAAGAAAATTGCAGGACCTTCATACCCGGATATCCGCTCTCACGGACAAAATCCACAGCCTTCCGGGAAAGCAGACCCAGATCTTCGGCGATGACCGGCAGATCGGGATAGGTATTCTTTATCGCGCGGATCAAATCATCGCCGGGACCGGAACACCAGCATCCCATCCGAGCCGTTTGCGCATCGGCCGGAACAGTCCAGTAGTCTAGAAATCCACGAAAATGATCGATTCGGATCACGTCGGCAAAACGTCTTGCGGCCCCGACTCGACGCAGCCACCATTCGTATCCGTTCTTTGCGTGGGCCGGCCAGCGGTAAAGAGGATTTCCCCATAGCTGCCCCTCGGGAGAAAAATAATCCGGCGGCACACCGGCCTTATGGCGCGGGTGAAGCTCGTCATTCAAATCAAACAAATCCGGATCGGCCCAGACATCGGCCGAATCTTCGGCCACATAGATCGGCAGGTCACCGATGATCCGGAGGCCCAGGCCGTTGATATAGGATCTCAGCCCATGCCACTGCTTGAAGAACAAATACTGAACAAAGCTGTGGTATTCGATGTCGCGCCTGAGTGTCTTCCTGTATTTATCCAAAGCTTCCGGCCTGCGGCGTCGGAGCTCCTCTGTCCACAATTGCCAGGAGTCGCCGCGAAAATGCTCCTTCAGCGATGCAAAAAGCGCATAGTCCGCCAGCCATAAGCTGTTTTCCTCTGTGAAAAACTCTGCCTCGCGGCAATGCAGGGTGCTTCGTCTTTCCCAGGCTCTGCGCAGAAGGCGCCGCCGGTCTGACTGGACAGCTGCATAATCGATCATAGACGGGTCTTCCGGCAAAGAAATCGACACAAGATCACTGTCATCCAGAAGTCCTTCCTCGGCCAACATGTCCAAGTCGATCAAGAGTGGATTTCCGGCAAAAGAGGAAAAAGGTTGATAAGGCGAATCGCCATAACCTGTGGGGCCCAGGGGAAGCATTTGCCAGTAGCTCTGCCCGGCGCGCTTCAGAAAGGCGGCAAAGGACCGGGCGCACTGCCCCATGGTGCCGATGCCGTAAGGCGTCTCCAGGGATGTGATATGCAGGAGTATCCCGCTTTTGCGCGCCATTCCGCCGCCCCTTCCGCTGTCTGCAGGTGCTTTGCCATTCGCGACCATTATACAATAATTCACTTGCAAAAACTACACTCGAATGGTACTATTATGCCTGCATTCGAAGAAAGAGGAAATCATGGAGTCTGAGCTGAAATACAGAATCAAAGACCGGGAGATGGCGGATGCCCTTTGGGATGACGAGTGTCTTCTGGCTATTGCGGATCCGTCATCAAGGGAAAAACTGGTGATGAAGGCCGTCTATTTCGATACAGAGGATCACGTGCTGTCCGGAAACAATATGGCCTTTCGGGTCAGACTGGAAGGCGAAAGCATCTTTGCGACACTCAAGTGGGGAGGGCACAGCTCCAACGGATTTCACGAGCGGGAAGAAATCAACGTGCCCGTGACCGGAGAGCAGTACTTTATTGAACCGCCTACGGATTTGTTTGCCGAAAGCGAAGACGGAAAAGCCCTTGTCGGCATGATCGGCGGCAAGCCACTGGTCAATATGCTGGAGACTCGCTATCTGCGCCGCCGGATGCGGGTGGACTTGAACGATTGCCTGATGGAGATCGCCATCGACACCGGGAGCATCGTGACAGACATGGGCGAAGAACCGATCCTGGAGCTGGAGATCGAGCTGTTCGCCGGCGATGTGAAAGTCATGAAGGATCTGGGGAAAAAACTGGCCGACAAGTACGGTCTGACTGCGGAAAACCAATCCAAGCTGGGCCGGGGACTGAGGCTTTTGGGGAAATATGTCGCGAAACCCGGATCTGCAAATTCATAAAACGCATCTGTAACACAAAAGCCGGCTGCGCACCACAGCGCGCAGCCGGCTTTTTTATTTCAATGAACGTTGCTGGACCCATAAGGCTTGCGCGTGTTCCGCACGATTCCGGGTGATCAGCTCGAACACGAGATACTCCGGGTCGATGCGCCGGATCAGGTCGCCAACACTGCTGCAAGTATAAGGCTTGTGCGTATCGGCCCGGATCACATACTCCAGCAGCTGCCACTGCCGTTCCTCGTAGGTCTTTTTCAGGATCGGGGGGCAGGATTCCACCTGTTTCATGTATTGCCCGGTGAGAGACTGGTTCAGATGGACGCCTCTTACCCATTGCGCAAGCTCGCCGTGGGCATCCAACTCATGGTGAATATAAGCTAGGCCTTCCTGTTGGGTCCGGATTGAGGGCTCCGTATGCAGCAGATGCCCCGTATCCAGCATGATCCCC
Source organism: uncultured Clostridia bacterium (assembly GCA_938009115.1). Taxonomy (GTDB): domain Bacteria; phylum Bacillota; class Clostridia; order Peptostreptococcales; family Anaerovoracaceae; genus UBA10908. The sequence continues at coordinate 34,691 of CALLHZ010000020.1, read as the reverse complement.
TTGTTCGGATAATGGATACCCTCCAGCAGCAGTGCCGTCATTTCGGGCTTCGTAAAGTCCAGTCCAGGATACCAGAGGTTTTCCAGCAGGAGGGTCGGACCGGCCGTTCTGTTCTCAAAAAGAAGATTCAGGATCTCGCAGGCGCCGCGGATCACCTCCCGGTCGCTGTGCCGGAATTTTCGGGTGAACACTTCCTCCGTGCTGCAGTCGGACACGTGGAAAACAACATATTCGGCCCCATAGGCTTTCGCATGGTCCAGGTCTTCCTGAAATCTTCGGATCAGGGCCATGGAGTCGGTTCCGCCGTAGCAGCTTCGGATATTTTCCTCCGTATCGAACTCCCGGAGCAGAGCCTTTCGGTCTCCATTCCAAAGGTCGAGCCAGGAGCCGAAAAGACTCATATGAAGGCCGGTCACGAAAGAAGGCTGCAGGATGTTTCGCTCATCGGGCCCGCAGACCATCAGTTCGATTCCGTCAAAGCCTGAAAGGGCCTCCGCCAGATCCTCTTTGTCCCGAAAGCGTCCTAAATCGTATGGGTCTGTGGTCAGGTTAAACAGTGTTTTCATGTATCATATTAAAGCACCTAAGAATGAACATTGCAACCTCTGCCCTGCTGCTGCTGCCGGCTGGATCCAAAAGCCCGGAGGAACGCCCTGTGATCAGACCTTTTCCCACTGCCCAGCGGAAGGCGTCTGCCGCCCAGTCCGATATGCTGTCCGAATCGCCGAAGCTGTTCATATCGCCCGACGATCCTTCCTCAATCAGATCCTGAGAAAGGAAATACCGGTAGACAAAGGTGACCATTTGCTCCCGGGTGACCGGAACGCCGACGCCAAACCGGCTGCCGTCCAGTCCCAAAACGATACCGTTGCCCGAGGCCCAGGCCATGTATTGCTCATAGTAAGCGCCGGCTGCCGCATCGGCAAAGCCTGCCGGACCTCCTGCGGCGGAGGCGCCGCCCGCCTCGTGGAGGCGGCCCAGGACCGTCACGAACATCTCACGGGTCATGGGGAGGTCCGGACCGAAATCCGTGTCGCTCACACCCCGGAACAATCCCTGGCGAACCACGCTTTGGACGGCATCCCGATACCATGCACCCTCGGGCACATCGGAAAACGCCGGCCCTGCATCTCCCGGCAATTCTTCTTCCGGAAGGAGTTCTTCCTCCAGATCGCCGAGAGAAGACTGCACGTTTCTGTCCGAGGTGTAGTCGCTCGTATAATACCACAGCACGCTGTCATCTGCTTCCAGGCGATAGTCATCGGCGGAGATCGTTCCGGATAATTCTCCGTTCACCATATAAAGCCACCCGGAACCCGGGCCGTGGTCGAATTCGGCCAGACCGTTGATGGCGCTCACATAATTTCCGCTTCCGGAAATCGTCAGATCCGACTCGTCCAAGGCGTCCCGCGCCGTCATCCCGACATAATATGTGTGCTCTGCTCTTGGATACAATGTGGCACCCCGGAGCCCTTTCACAGTCAGATAGATCACCGCCGAGGTCTGAGTGTCGCCGGTCCCGCCCCCGTGAGAGGTTCCGCCCTGGGCAGTCACCGTCACGGTAGTTCCGGCCGGAAGGCGGACGACCTGGGGAACACCGTGTTCATCGGACTTTGCAATCTGTACCGTGTAGGTCCCCGGCGGCACATCGGATATTCGCAAGGTACCTTCTGCATCAGTCGCTCCCGGCTGCTGGACGCCTTGCCAGAGGATCGACACGCCCTGAACGGGCGTATCCCCCCTCAGTACGCGAAGGGTAACCTGGCTGCCGCTGGCCTCCGACGTAAGGCGTACCAGATCAGTCCCCCATCCGGGATAGTATCCGTAGTATACGATGATCTCATCGTCGTCGTCGATGACCTGGCCTCCGAGCCCGCTTCCCGGCTGCCCGTTCATGAAGTAGACCCAACCGTCATAGAAGCTTGGATCCATGGAGCCGGCAAAGGTCCCCTCCACTTCACTCAGGTATCCTGCGCTGTAGGTATAAGTTTTTCCGGCCGCGGTCAAAGCCTGGGTCACCGCATCGCCGGCCGTAAGACGGTCTGCCCCGCTGCCGGTGACGTCGAAAGCAGAGTAGTATATGATGTTTTCAGAAGGACCCTCGACCCGTACGGATACTGTCTTATTCTGAGCTCCGCCGGAGGCCATGTCGATATAGGCCGGCAACAGCGCCACCGTATCGCTGATATCCCGGACCGGCGCATAAGTCACAGGGTCGCTGTGAGTCGCCAGGGCATCCAGTCGTGTGACAGCGCCGACCGGCGTCCAGGAAAGAGCTCCTGCCGTGGTGGTCGTCAAATCGCTGTATCCATCACCGTTGATATCCACGCCGATGGATGACAGCGCCACATCGGTGCTGTCGGCCGGATTCAATTGCCTGAGTACGAAGGAGGCTGTCCCCTCAAAGGGGATCGCTGCCCGGGGGACGCCCAGCCCGCTTCCATCCAAAGAGAAATAGGCCAGGCCGTCATAGATGTCCGCCACGGCCAGTACCGCATCTCCGTCTTCCGCCGCTGCCGCGGAGACACCGTTCACATAGTAATTGTAGCTGCCGGCGCCCGATGAGCCGATCGCCAGGTCGACGATCTCATCCAAGGTGGATGTCTCCGGCGCCGTGATTTGCTTTTCGGTATAAGTTCCGTCGGGTTCAACGACCTGAACCTCCAGACACTTATGCGCAATGGGATTGAGCTCTACATTGACATAAAAAGATCTTCCGGTTTCGATCCCGGCAAGGGCAAGGGCTGCCTGCTTTGTGGCATAAGCATTCCAGGCGCCGGACCAACTCGTAAACCACCCATCCGCTTCATTATAAACAGCGTTGCTCACAAGGCCGATGGCAGGGCTTGTGGTCCAGACACTGAGATCTTCGCCGGATGCCGAAAGGCCGTAGAGGACACAGGCCGTCGAGTTGGCGCTGTCAGCCCCGAAGGCCTGATACGCGCCGCTGGCGGATTGTCCCGCCCGGATCCAGGCAGCAAGGTCGCTTCGATGCCCGGCGATACCGGGATAGACGTCAAAGACCGGCAGCGAGAGAGCCGCCAGGACCATGCCTCCATTGTCGTAAGAAGGCATTCCCCAGTCAAGGTAACCCCCGGCCGGGTCCTGGGCATCCAGCATGTGGTCTGCGGCAGCTTCTGCATCGTAGGCGACTGGCGTGATGCCGGCGCTTCGATTGAACGCCTCCAGAGCCAGCACCTGCAATGCGTAGGTATAGATACTGCCCGGATCGGTCATGGCACCGCCCGCAACCAGGCTGTCTGCAAGTAGAGCAGCCGCGGCGGCATCACCCTTCATCAATGCCCTGAACAGGCCGCCTGCTCCGACTCCTGCGTCAGGCAACACCCAACCGCTCAGGTCCACGCCGCTCTCATAAGACGAGCCCGGCTGTCCGCTGAGCCAGGCGTAGACGGCCGCCAGCTCCTCCCAGTCATCCAGGACGTTCTCCTGGGACCCGCCGTAATAATTATTGATGACATTGAGCAACGGCGCTTCGTACGCGCCGGCCCAAACCGGCTCCGCGCAAAATGCGAACGCTGATCCGGCAAGCAGACACAAAGCCAGGAGAAATGCCAGGGGTCTGCCGAGTCCGTATTGTTTCATAATACCCTCCCTCAACAACATTGAGAAATAAACGATTCGCCGGAAGGAGCAGAGGCCGCCCGGGGAAAGAGTCCGGGCGGTACCTCTGCGGATGAAAAGCAAAAACTGTGGATCGCTCCACAGTCCGTTTTTACTGTTTGATGTCAAACAAGCTTTTCCGATTTCCGCGTCGGCTGCTTTGACCGGATGCAGGTCTCCTGACTTGCGGATCGTCGCTTCGATATCCTTCCCGGTTTCCCAGTGGATGCTTTCGCTCTATCGTCGCTCCTCGCTTACAGTGGCGGGACCGCACGGGATTTTCACCCGTTTCCCTCTTAGCCGGCAATGCCGGAACATCTGGCCCTATTCAATTTGCATACTCAATCTATCACAGTTGAGACCGCTCCGCAATAGGAGAACCCTCACAAGCCGTATTTTTTGCGGATCCGCTCCAGACGCCTTCCCACCGGCTGTTTCAGGACCACCAGAAAAACAGCGTTCGAGGCGGCATAGATCACCGTAAACGGGGCAGCCGTGATCAGGATCGCCAGATAGCGGGACCATTGAAAGCCCTCGCCCAAAGCCAGTACGGTCCAGACATCCATGACCAGGGAAAAAACAAGGCCGGAACAGAATCCAAAAAGTCCCAGCTGCCAGGGCTTATGCAGCACTCCCCACTTAAAAAGGATCCCTGCTCCGTAACCGGTGAAGCCCCAGGCCATCATCTGAAAAGGGGTCCAGGGTCCCTGGCCGAAAAGCACATTGGAGACGACCGCGCTGAGGGAACCCACCAGAAAACCGGCGGCGGGGCCAAAGGAAAAAGCTGTAAGAGCGGCAATCGCTGTCACCGGGCTCATCCCTGGCAACGGCGCGAAAATGATCCTGCCCAGGACCGCCAGAGCGATCATTACGGCAATCAGCACAAGCTCTGCCGTCTGATTCCGTTTTTTTTCATATGTAATATAAAACGGAATACAAGACAGGAGGGCCAGGAAAATGGAAATGATATCATACTGGCGGTCCCTGAGGAACAGGGCGCCGGTCCAGGCAATCAAAGGAAATACGGCAAGAATAATGAACGGTATCAGCCACCGCTCCTTTGCTTTAATGCTCATGATTTCAATTCTCCGTTTTCCAGACAGAGCCGCACCACGTCTTCCCAGGAGACCGCATTGTCATAGCGATGACGGGAGATCCGGCTGGCGGCAGTGGTATAAAAGGTGTTGGTGGAGAAAAAGGAATTGGGCGTTCCCACTGAGACCAGCTGTCCGTCAAAAAACATGGCGCACCGGTCCGAAGTCATGGCTGCAAATTCTACATCGTGGCTGACCATGATCACCGTGATCCCCTCGGTCTTCAGCTCGTTGAGGATCCGGCGCAGGACTTCTTTGGAACAGGCATCGATCCCCTTGGTTGGCTCGTCCAGGAGCAGGATCCGCGGCCGCAGGAGAAGCACTTTTGCCAGGGCAGTCTTCTGCTGTTCGCCCCCGGACAGATCATAAGGGTGACGGTCTTTCAGGTGGTCGATCTGAAGGCGTTTCACGATCCCATCGGTCAGCTCGTCTGCGACGGACGGTTCATAAGCCATGAGCCGGCAGATCTCTTCCAGCTCTTCTTTCACAGTGAATTTAACAAAAGCGTTTTGGGGGTTTTGCGGCAGCAGCGCCACGCCGGTACCTTTGACGCCTTCCTCTTTTGGGATCGTGACAGAGCCCCGGTACAGGCGATTGAGCCCGGCCATGACCGTGAGAGCCGTGGTTTTTCCAGTTCCGTTGCCGCCCAGGATGCTGAAGGTTTCTCCCCTGTGGACCCGCATGGATAATCCACGAAGCACATCAGAGCCTTCCCGCTCGTAGCGGAACCAGCCATCCCGTACCTCCAGGGCGATGGGTGTTGTCAGTTCTTTCTCATGGACCGGGATCCGCCGAACAGTGTTGCCGTAGCGCTCGCTCAGAAAGCTGCGGCCTTCCCGGACTGTCAGGGGGCAAGCGCCCCGGGCGCCCAGCGCATGGTAGATCTTGACGGCGCTGGGGAGGCCCGCCAGCATGGGATGATCCGGATGAAGCATGCGGAGGGCCTCGCCGGCCTCCGCCGGCGCCCGGTCCACCGCGATGCGCCCCTTGTCCATCACCACGACCTTGTCGACAATAGGGAAAAGCCCTTCCAGACGATGCTCCGCCAAAAGGATGGTCGTGCCAAGCTCCCGGTTGATCTTCTGAAGCGCTGCGATAAAATCCGCCGCGCCGATGGGATCCAGTTGTGAGGTGGGCTCATCCAAGATCAGCAATCTGGGGTTCATGACCATCACAGCGGCCAGATTAAGCAGCTGCTTCTGTCCGCCGGACAATTCTGAGGTGCTCTGCCGGAACCAGGTCTGAATGCCAAAAAAGCTGGCCATTTCACCGACTCTCCTGCGGATCTCCTCGCCGGGTACCCCAAGATTTTCAAGACCGAAGGCCAGTTCATGCCACACTTTGTCCGTCACGACCTGCCGCTCCGGCTGCTGGAGCACAAAACCCACTTCCGATGCTGTCTTCCGTGGATCAAGCATCCGGAGATCCATGCCATCGTAAAGGATCTCACCCGTACATGCTCCGGCCGGCGCAAGCTCGGGTTTCAACAGGCGCAGCAGCGTCGTCTTTCCGCAACCGGACTGGCCGCAGAACAGCGTAAAGGATCCCTCGCTGACGGTGAGAGAAACATTTTCCAGCGCGCGTACATTTTCGCCGTTGTAAGCAAAGCTTAGATTTTTGATCTGTAAGTATTCCATATGAGCCTATCTGCTATTTCGATCATAGCGGGCAAAAGCATCATCAAACCGATGGGGATCCAAAAAAGCAGGTCCAGCAATTCCGTTCCAGGCCAAGTAACCGCCGGGTAATATGTAAAATCCAGCAAGCCCTGTCGGGCTCCGGAAGCCGCCGGTAACGCAAGAAACGCCAGGACGGTCAGGGCATAGAAATCGATGCGGCCGAAGGAGAACAAAGAAAAGGTCGTCCGCCCCGCAAGGCCGTAGCCTCTTGCGCGCATGGAATTTGACGTATCGATGGCATTTTCCAGTGCCCATGTAAGGACGGCGGAGAAGACTCTGGCGCCGCCAAGAAAGCGATCGCTCAAGGCGGGACTGTCATAAAGGCCCAGTGTCTTCTGCACTTGATACACCTGGCGGATCTGCCGGACAAACAGCGGTACGAACCGGATGGCCATGGACAGGATCAGACTGAGCTTTGGAAAGACACGGCCAAAAAGAAACAGGAATTTGTCTGAGGTCATGACAGCTCCGTACCCTTTGAACCACAAGATCACTGCGGCCAGCATCGCGCCGGAAATGAATCCGTAGAACAGCGATTCTGTCGTGACCACCTTGCCGAAGAGCACAAAGAGAGGGGTAACGCCGCGATGCATGAACAAGGGATTCGTAAGTGTCACCAGTGAGATGAGGATCAGTGAGATGCCCAGGATCTTCCTCGCGGCAAACATTCCTTCCACGGCCATCAGAAAAAGCGCGGCACCCGCATAGGCCAGCAGGATCACGATTGGATGTCTGGTGAACATGATGACGCCCATGAGGGTAACGATATATGCCAGCAGCACTGCCGGATGGAGATTGGACAGCAATCTCACAGCGTCTCCTCCGCTTCTCCAATATCCGTATAACGGCCCAGATCGCAAGTATAGATCCAGGCCACCTGATCGCCGGCTTTCAGTATATAGCCACTGCTGCCCCGGTCCGGAAATTCTCCGTTGACCGAATAAGTCCAGCCGGACAAAGGACCGCAGGAAAATTCGTACAAATGCTCTATGCCCCGGACATAGGCGGTGCCATAGATCGTGGATTCCGCGCCCTGATAATCGATTTGCAGGTCTTCCATGGCAGCGATCCGCATCAGTACGTCAAAGGCGGTCTCTCCCTCGCTAAAAGGCACCGCTGTTTCTTCCAGAAAGATGCCGTCCTCCGGAATGTAGCCCCCATCCTTCAACGCCGGATCCAGATCCTCCTCGTTAGCCCAGACCGTAGAACAATCGATCCGCACCGTGACCGTATCCGAAGCGTTGCCACTCAGCTGTTCGGCTCGAAATCGCTCAAAGCTCTTAGGCTCGGCCAGGAAAAAGAGAGACGCCGCAGCAAGAAGGACAGCCACCAGCAGCAGGATATCCTTTTTTCGTCCTTTTGCTCTTTTGAGCCCGCCCCAGAAACAAAGACCGCTGCCTGCAAGGCCCGAAAGGATCAGGGCAAGCCTGCCGGCCGCCGCCTGCCCAGAGGCAATGCCGCTATCGGGCGAGTCGGCCGGCGCTTCGACATCAGGATTCTGGGAAGCGCCGTCTGACGGGCTTTCCGGGATCTCCCCGTCAGAGACCGGCAGGTCCTCAGACCCTTCTTCCCCATCTACTTCGGAAAGAGTCGCGGTCCTCTCGCCGCTGCCGCTTTCGCCCTGGTCGTCACTCGCCTCCGCCGGCGCAGTCTCCAGCACGGGCGTTCCGCCGCCGAATCGGTAGAGACTGCCCTTTCCATCCATTTGACGCACCAAAGCAGCGATGGCGCACAGCGCCTGCTGAGATGCCATCCAGTCCTCACTTCCGCTTTCAATGTGCCGGAAGCCTCCGCCGGGTGCCGCCATGGCCATGAGCCGGCTGACAGGTGTATTCCCGTCTTTAACAAATCTGCTGTCCTTCTGAGGATCGATGCCGAGGGCCGTAAGAGCCATGATCACCTGGGCAGTGCTTTCCGTGTTTTCCACGCCTCCGCTGGAAAATCCGCCGTTGGCGCCCTGGCGCGACGAAAGATAAGAGACTGCCTTTCGGACCTGCTCTCCGTAATGCTCTTGATAGGGGGCCAGCGCCATCAGTGCCATCGCCGTCACATCTACGTCTGCATTGCTGCCTAGCTGAGCAAATCCGCCGCCGGGCAGCTGCACGTCCAGGATCGACTGAAGAATATCGGCTCTGCTCTGGTATGCGTCCGAGGGTGCAGCGTAATTTTTGGAGTCCAATGCGATGAGCGCAAATATGGTACCGTTGTTTCCTTGATTGTTCAAGGGCTTGGTGAGACCCCGATTGTAAACGCCGTCAGCGATCAGGTCGGCCCCGCCGACGTTCTGAGGATCTCCGCCGCAGGCCAGTGCAGCCAGCGTGATGCGATGCCATTCCGTCGCTTTGGCGCTGCTGAGACGGTCCGCAGTGCCGTAGCGTGCCTGCACGTTATTGGACAATGCAGAAAGATAGGAAGCATAGTCAGCCTTCAACCCCATCTGGCTCATGGCGATGATAAACCAGTCCGAATCCGTCGAGCCCGCATTTTCCGCAAACAAGCCGCCGGCCAGATCTTCCGCCGTCCCCCGGCCAGCCGTTTGCCGGCACCAGTCCAGAATGCCTTCCGCCGCGGCGGTCATTTCCTGTCTTGAGTAAAGTTTTTTTTCCGCCGCCGACACCCGAAGAGGCGCCGCTGCAGGAACAGCAAAGCCGGCAAGCAGGGCCCATGCCAGTAATACTGCACCAGCCTTACGCAATAAAAAATGTTTGTTGATCGTTGTGCTCATCGGTTCACCTGACTGATTCTCTTAAAGGGTTTTCACAAAAAACGGACCGGGGCGCTCTTTCGCCCCGGCCCGTTTTTGCCGTTGTGCTTGTGCCGCCTGGTCCGATGACCCGTCGGGGCGGCTTCTTGTCCATGCAGGTCTTCCGGCTCTCGGATCTTCGTGCTGGCTCGTCTTCCCAATTTCTCAGTGACCGGCAACAGCCATGAGACAGCACTCCCCGATTACGGCGGCGGGACCGCGCGGGAATCTCACCCGCTTCCCTATCAGCCGGCAACGCCGGCACATGGATTCATTCTATAGAATTTGCGGTCAGCGAAACCTTATTATTCGGTCTTCGCCATCCTTTTGTATCCTTCGACCCGCTCCTTGGCATTTTCCTCGGCCAGACGGAACAGTTCCTCCGCGTCGTCGGGGAATTCCATGGCCAGGGACGAATAGCGCACCTGATCCATAATGAAGCTCCGGAAAGAACCGGTAGGCTCTTTGGAATCCAGCACGAAGGGATTCTTTCCTTCGGCCTTGAGCTGCGGATTGTAGCGGTACAAGCTCCAGTAACCGCTCTCCACTGCCAGCTTTTCGTTCTCCTGGGTCTTGCCCATGCCCTGCTTGATGCCGTGGTTAATGCAGGGAGCATAGCAGATGATCAGCGAGGGACCCGGATAAGCTTCCGCTTCCCGGACAGCCTTCAGGAACTGATTCTTGTCAGCCCCCATAGCGACCTGGGCCACATAGATGTAGCCGTAGGCAGCAGCCTGCATGCCCAGATCTTTTTTCTTGATCCTCTTGCCTGACGCGGCAAATTTTGCAATGGCCGCCGTCGGCGTGGACTTGGAGGACTGCCCGCCGGTGTTGGAATAGACTTCGGTGTCGAATACCAGCACGTTGATATCTTCGCCGGAAGCCAGGACGTGGTCCAGACCGCCGTAGCCGATATCGTAGGCCCAGCCGTCGCCGCCCAGGCACCATACGGACTTTTTGACGAGGAAATCTTTTTTCTCCTCAAGCTGTCTTGCAAGCTCGGCAGCTTCACCAGAAAGGGATGCACTCTTAACCGCAGCCATCAGCGCGTCACTGACTGCCTGGGTCTTGTCGCCGTCTTCCATGTGGACCAGCCAGTCTTCGCAGGCGGCATTCAGGGCTGCATCGCCGGACTGGTCCTTCAGAGCAGCAATGATGTCCCTGGTCTTTTCTCTCATCTGCTTGACGGCCATGGCCATGCCGAAGCCATACTCCGCATTGTCCTCGAACAGGGAGTTGGCCCAGGAGGGACCTTTCCCGCATTTGTCCGTAGTGTAGGGCATGGAAGGCGCCGAAGCCCCCCAGATAGAGGAGCAGCCGGTCGCATTGGCGATCATCATGCGGTCGCCGTACAGCTGGGTGATGACCTTGATATAAGGAGTTTCTCCGCAGCCTGCGCAAGCGCCGGAAAATTCGATGTACGGCTGGGTGAACTGACTGCCCTTGACCGTGGTTTTGGGCATCAGACCGTCTTTGTCCGAAACCGTCATGGCAAATTCCCAGTTGGGCGCTTCGTCCAGCTGCGTGGCCAGGGGCTCCATCGTAAGAGCCTTGGTCTTAGCCGGGCAGATGTCGGCGCAGTTGCCGCATCCCAGACAATCCAGCGGAGAAACCTGGATCTTGTATTGCAGGCCGACCAGTTCTTTGCCCGTAGCTTTGATCGTTGTGAATCCTTCGGGAGCAGCCGCAGCTTCTTCTTCGTTCAGAAGGAAGGGGCGGATGGAAGCATGGGGGCAAACAAAGGAACACTGGTTGCACTGGATGCAGTTTTCCGCATGCCACATGGGCACGCTCACGGCAACGCCTCTCTTCTCGTAAGCAGCCGTCCCCGAGGGGAATGTGCCGTCGGGACGGTCCTTGAATGCGCTGACTGGCAGATCGTCGCCTTCCTGGCGGTTCATGGGCACGAGGACTTCTTTGATGAACTTCGGCATATCCTTCTTCGCCTCGTTCTCATCCTGCGCATCCTTCCAGGCGGCGGGAACGGTGACCTTATGGAGACCGTTTTCGCCCGCATCCACGGCAGCCCAGTTCATCTTGACGATCTTTTCGCCTTTCTTGCCGTAGGTATGCTCGATGGATTCCTTCAGGTACCGGACAGCGTCTTCCATGGGGATGACCTTGGCCAGCTTGAAGAAAGCGGATTGCATGATCATATTGATCCGGTTGCCCAGCCCGATCTCTTCGGCCAGCGCCGTTGCATCGATGGTGTAAAACTGGATGTCGTTTTCTGCAAGATACCGCTTCATGGACGCCGGCAGATTGGCGTCCAGCTCATCGTCCTTCCAAATGCAGTTCAGTACGAAATTACCGCCCTTCTTGAGACCCTTGAGCAGGTTGTACTGATGCACGTAGGCCTGGTTGTGGCAAGCCACGAAGTCCGCTTCCGTGATGAGGTATGTGGACTGGATCTTGTTTTTCCCGAACCGGAGATGGGAGATCGTGACGCCGCCGGATTTCTTGGAGTCATAGGAAAAATATCCCTGAGCATAAAGATCGGTATTGTCGCCGATGATTTTGATGGCCTGCTTGTTGGCGCCGACCGTTCCGTCGGAACCAAGGCCCCAGAATTTGCAGCGAACGGTGCCCTCGGGCTCCGTAGCGATTTTGACCGTGGGCAGGGAGCTGTGGTACACATCATCTTCGATGCCGATGGTGAAGTGGTTCTTCGGTTCAGCTTCTTTAAGGTTGTTGAACACGGCCACGATCTGTCCCGGTGTGGTGTCCTTGGAACCCAGGCCGTAGCGTCCGCCAACGATGAGGGGCGCATCGGCTTCGCCGTAGTACATGGTCTTGAGATCCATGTAGAGGGGATCGCCCATGGCGCCGGGTTCTTTCGTCCGGTCCAGCGCAGCGATCCGTTTGACGGTCTTGGGCATGACTGCTCTGAGGTATTCGGGCGCCCAGGGCCTGTAGAGACGAATTTTGAGAAGGCCGACTTTCTCGCCCTGGCCAAGCAGCACATCCATGGTTTCTTCGATGGTCTCGCAGACGGAGCCCATGGCCACGATGATGCGGTCTGCGTCAGGCGCGCCGACATAATCAAAGAGCTTATAGGAACGACCGGTCTCTTTGCCGATCTTGTCCATGTATTCCGTTACGATGGCGGGAAGCTTTTGATAATAATCGTTGGCCGCTTCTCTTGCCTGGAAGAAGATATCCGGGTTCTGCGCGGTACCGCGGATCATGGGATGCTCGGGGTTCAGGGCGTTTTTGCGGAAAGCCTGGACAGCGTCCATGTCGATGAGTTTGCGGAAGACTTCGTAATCAACAACTTCTACCTTCTGCACTTCGTGGGAAGTTCTGAAGCCGTCGAAGAAATGGAGGAAGGGAACCTTTCCCTTGATGGCCGAAAGATGAGCGACGCCGGCCAGATCCATGCTTTCCTGGACGGAGCCCGAGCAGAGCAGAGCGAATCCGGTTTGCCTGGCCGCCATGACGTCGGAGTGGTCGCCGAAAATCGACAGAGCGTGGGTCGCCAGGGTCCTGGCGGTCACATGAAATACGCCGGGCAGCAGTTCGCCGGCGATCTTATACATATTCGGTATCATTAAAAGCAGTCCCTGGGAAGCCGTATAAGTCGTTGTGAGAGCACCTGCCGCCAGAGAACCGTGGACCGTTCCCGCTGCGCCGCCTTCGGACTGCATTTCAACTACTTTCACCTGCTGTCCGAACAGGTTTTTCTCTCCGTGAGCAGCCATCTCGTCGACGAGCTCTGCCATGGGAGACGATGGTGTGATCGGAAAAATCGCGGCCACGTCTGTGAACGCATATGAGACATATGCGGCAGCGGTGTTCCCGTCCATGGTTTTCATTTGCTTTGCCATGATTTGTTCTCCTTCTTGGTTCGTTTTGTACGAAAAATTCCATTGATTCTTTCGTTCAGCTATGCTTTTTTCATTATAGTACAATTCTTTCGGTCGTGCAACTTGAAACCGGACTTCTGCAGCGCTTCCTCGATGCGCACCCGATGGGCAAAATCTCTTGTTTCCAGCACAAGGCGGAGGTACACCGCGTTGAGGCGCGTCTCCGGATCCGTGCGGTCGTGATAGACCGATACCACGTTGGCGCCTTCCTCGGCAATGATCCTTACCACGCCTTCCAGCTGCCCGGGACGGTCGTCCAGCTCCACCGTGATTTCCGACGAACGGCCCATAGCCGAAAGGCCCCGGTTGATCACCCGGGAAAGGATGGTAACGTCGATGTTTCCGCCGGAGACCACGCAGACCACTTTCTTTCCTGCCAGAGGCAGCCCTCCATACAAAGCCGCGGCCGCAGAAGCCGCGCCGGCCCCTTCCGCCACGACCTTTTGGCGCTCCAGCAGCGTCAGTGCCGCAGCGCTGATCTGGTCGTCGGTGACCGTCACGATGCGGTCCACATATTTCCGGCACAGCTCAAAGGTGAGGCTTCCGGGCAGTTTCACGGCAATACCGTCGGCGATGGTCGACACGGCCGGCAGCGCCTTTAAGCTGTTATTCTTGATCGCCTCGTACATACCCGGTGCGCCGGCCGCCTGCACACCGTAAATTTTACAGTCCGGCTTGAGCGACTTAACGGCAACCGCAATGCCCGAAATCAGTCCGCCGCCGCCAATGGGAACGATCACCACCTCCGTTTCCGGAAGCTGCTCCAGGATCTCCAGACCTATCGTGCCCTGGCCGGCGATCACGTGAGGGTCGTCAAAGGGGTGGATGAACACGTAGCCTTTTTCGTTTTTCAGTTCCAGGGCCCTTGCATATGCGTCATCATACACACCGCTTACAAGTTCGACCTCAGCTCCGTAATGCTTCGTGGCTTCGATTTTGGAAATGGGCGCCCCGTCGGGCAGACAGATCACGGAACGGATGCCGTTTTCCGAGGCGCCCAGCGCGACGCCCTGGGCGTGATTTCCGGCAGAGCAGGCTACGACGCCCCGAGCCTTCTCTTCCGGCGACAATCTGGAGATCTTGTTGTATGCGCCGCGGATCTTAAAGGAGCCGGTCCTTTGCAGGTTTTCCGCTTTGATGTAAACATCACACTCCTGACTGAGTCCCGTAGCCTCGATGAGATCTGTCCTTCGTATGATCCTGTCCAGCACCCGCCGGGCATCCTGTATGTCTTTGATCGAGATCATATTACCTGCCTCCTGTTCGCCCCGATTATATCACAGCGGCGGACGGGTCGCCACTATTGACAAGAGATAATGATTATCTTATAATCATTTTACCAATACGACATGCATAAAATAGAGGAGAATATTATGCGCTACGAAGAATATGCAAAAAAACTTGCAGACGACTATCTGAAAAGCGGCATCATAGACGGAAAAAATTTTCCGGACATCGAACTCTACATCGACCAGATGGCCAAAAGCCTCAATAAAGAGCTTTATCTTTACGGGGACGGCAAAACCGGGCCGATCACCAAAGCTATGATCAGCAATTATACCAAGCACCAGATGATCCCGGGGCCCACAGGAAAGCATTATACAAAGGATCATCTCATCTTTATGACCCTCGTATTTTATCTCAAAGGCTGCTTCAGCATGGACGAGATCCGGCGGCTCATGAAGCCGCTGCTGGAGGACTACTCGTCAAAGTGGGACGAGCCCATCGATTTTGTCAGCATGTACGGAGAGATCATCGACTTTGTGAAAAAGACCGAAGCGGACCTGCCCAGGCGTCTGGAGCAACAGATCAGCGACGTCAAGAAATTTCTCGCCAACCGGGATTCAGCCGATGACGACACCTCAGAGCTGATGATGCTGATCACCACCCTGGTCATGCGGTCCAACGCCGAGCGTTTCATTGCCGAAAAGCTGCTGGACGAATACTTCGAAAGCCTTAAAAAAGGAACCAAAAAGAAATAAACGCAGCCTGGCTGCCGTATTGAACGGGACCCCGTCAGGGGTCCCGTTTGTGTGATCCAGTCTATGCTTTTTTGGGCGGCCGCAGGCCGTAGTACTGGTAATAGTTTGTCTGGATTCGGCCGTTATATAGTTTTCTGCGCCGGTCCGCAGGCCGGCCGAAGCGGCCTTCAAAGGATGGGTCCGCTGTGATCAGGAACAGCGACCAGGTAGGATTCTGTTGAAAAAATCCGGACAGGAAACGGTAAATATCGTTCAGCTCTTTCTGCTGGCCGATCCGCTGCCCGTAGGGTGGATTGGTGACGATCACGCCGTAATCCTCCGAGGCTGTGAGCCGGTGGAGCGGCGCGATCTTGAAATCGATGCAGTCGTCTACCCCCGCCTCCAGGGCATTCGCCCTGGCCGCCTCCACAGCGCCTTTGTCGCGGTCGCAGGCAAGGATACGCAGCGGCTTATCATGGTCGATGGCATCGAAAGCAGCTTTCTTCTCTTCCTTCCAGATGCCCGCGGGAACGGCAGGCCATTCCTGGGCGGCAAAGGAGCGGGACAGCCCGGGCGCGATATTGCGCCCCAGCATGGCTGCCTCGATGGCCAGTGTGCCTGAGCCGCACATGGGGTCCACCAGGAGGCGGTCCGGTCGAAAGAAAGACAACTGAACCAAAGCAGCCGCCAGAGTCTCCTTGATCGGAGCTTCCACGTCGCGGACACGGTAGCCCCTTTTGTGCAGACCGGTCCCGCTGGTGTCCAGCATCACGGTGACCTGATTCTTCAATATGGAGAACCGTACCGGGAAAAACGCGCCGGTTTCCTCGAACCATTCCTGGTCATAGGTCTGCTGCAGACGCCTGACCATGGCCTTTTTGATGATAGCCTGGCAGTCCGGCACGCTGTGCAGATCCGATTTGACCGAATTCCCGGCAACCGTAAATTTCCCATCAGGCGGGATCCACTCCTCCCAGGGGATGGCCGCGCAATTTTGGAACAGATCCTCGAAGCTGAGCGCTTCAAATTCTGCCATCTTTATATACACACGGTCTGCGGTGCGCAGCCAGAGATTGGACCGGACCAGGCCTCGTTCATCGGCCGTGTAGGTGATCCGGCCGTCCCTGGAATCTGTCACCAAATACCCCAAAGCTTCCACTTCCCGTTTTACAACCGCCTCCAGACCGAAAGTGGCCGTGGCGATCAAATCCATTTTTGACATCATTTCTCCTTAAATGAAAGGCAGCATCAAGAGCGCAAATCTCCTGCCATTGCATTATACTACTTTTTTGTGCTAAATTGTCTGCATCGGCAGAACTTCCACTACGGCGGCAAACATGACATCTAAAAACAACAAGCACATTTCAGCCCGAAAACTTTTCAGACCTGTACAGTGCCTGGCGGTCTTGATTCCCGCCGTCCTGGTCCTGCTTTTTTACGGGACAAAGAATGCGCCCGCTTTGATGGGTCAGGTGTTTCGAAACGTGACAGTGCCGGCGGCAGGCCTGCTGACCGGGTGGACCTCCCCCATTCCCTTTTCATTGGGCGAGGGGCTGTTGATCCTGCTGGTACTCTGGACTGCATTTCAATGGACCAGAGACCTGGTCGCCGCGATCCGGACAAAATCCTTGAAACCGCTGCAGAAACGGCTGATCGTTGCGGCAGCTGTGCTCTTCTGGTTCTGGGCAGGCTTTTGCTGGCTCTGGAGCATCGCCTACACCATCCCCGGCATCCCCCGTGTCATGGGCCTGGAACGGTGCGATGTTTCGCCGGAGGCGCTGGAAAAGACAGCGGTCTTTTTTGCAGAAATTCTGCTCCGGACCGACCGGGAGATCCTGCGGGATGATAAAGGGCTGTTTGCCCAGGATCCCGATACTTTTTTCTCTGAGGCACCTCACATTTATGATGAACTGGAAGCATATCATCCGGGACTTATGATCCAGGATGGCATGCCTAAAAAACTTTTACTTTCGAGACTTCAGAGCCATCTTGGATTTTCCGGCTTCTACTTCCCCTATACAGGAGAGGCCAATATCAATGCAGATATCCCTCTCAGCGCCCAGCCTTTCACCCTGGCCCACGAGCTCGCCCATCAGAGGCTGATCGCCTCCGAGGATGAAGCGGATTTCCTGGGTGTCGCCGCTTGCCTGTCCTCAGGACAGCCGTCTTATATTTATTCAGGCGCTCTGGCCGGATTGAAAATGCTTGCGGCCCCCCTGAACGCCCAGGACCCGGAAGCCTGGCAGGCGATCGCCGAAGCCTTGCCCGCAGGCGTGGCTGCCGACTGGACCAACAGCGTTGGATATTGGCTCCAATTCAAAACACCTCTGGAGGATTGGTCCAGAGATGTCTATGACTCGTTCTTGAAATCCCAGGGTCAGGAGCTTGGGATCCGCTCCTATGGCGCCTGTGTGGACCTTCTTGTGAACTACTGCTCTTCTGTCATTCTTGTGAATCCGTACTCGGAATAAACCGCATCGCAGGTCCCGTCAGCCATATAGCTTACGAATTTGGCGGCCTCCGCCGGCTGAGCAGATGTGCTGATGGCAGCCAAAGAATACACGGAAGATCCCGTTTCGCCTTCTTCGTCGGAAGCCGGGCCGGTCATCAGATCCAGACGGCTGTCCTCCAGGATAAGGTCGTTGCCGTTGGGGTTCCCTGCGCCGCTCACAGCGCCGTCCAGCCAGTCCATATAAAGAGGATCGTCAGACAAATAGACGTCACAGCGATAGCCCGCTTCGATCATCGCCGCCAGCGCGGCGCCTTCGTCGTAGGTGATACGCACTTCGACACCTGGATAATAAGCGCTATACATATGCGCGATGGTCACCGCAACTTCAAAAGCAGCGTCCGGCGCAAAAAAGTCCAGTGTAATGACTTCCGGCGCAGCTGATTCAACCGGTTTTGCACATCCCCCTGATGCGAGAACCGTCAGAGCAAGCAGCAAAACGCCTGCACTCCGAATCCATGAATTCCTCTTTTTCATGTGTTTTCCGATATCCCTTCTGAAATTTCCGGGCCGGACAACTTGTCAACCGGCCGGGTACGCTATAAAATGGTACAGATTATTTTATACCATATTCTACGAAAGGTCCGCAACCGTTAATGATAAAAAAGCTCACCGCCTCCTTGCGCGAATATAAAAAAGATACACTGCTGTCGCCTTTGTTCATCATGGCCGAAGTACTGCTGGAAGTGTCGATCCCCCTCATCATGGCGGATCTGATCGATGCAGGTGTAGAAGCCGGAAACATGGGTCACATCCTGAACAGAGGCGTCCTTCTGATCCTGCTGGCGCTCCTGTCGTTATATTTCGGTGTCCTTGCGGCCAACGCCGCAGCCAGGGCTTCCGCCGGGTTTGCAAAAAACCTCCGGCGCGACCTGTTCCACAACATTCAGTCCTTCTCCTTTTCCAACCTTGACAGATTCTCCACATCCAGCCTGGTCACCCGCCTGACCACCGACGTCACCAACGTGCAGCAGGCTTTCATGATGCTCATCCGCATGGGTGCCAGAAGCCCGGCCATGCTGGTCTTCGCCATGGTCATGGCCTTCCGGATCAACAGCCGCCTGGCTTTGATTTATCTTGGCGTGCTCCCGTTCCTGGCCGCAGGGCTGATCCTGATCATGAAGCATGCCCTTCCTGTCTTTGAGAAAGTATTTCGCACCTATGACGATCTGAACCGTGTGGTGCAGGAAAACCTGCGGGGGATCCGGGTCGTCAAAAGCTTCGTGCGGGAAGACCGCGAAATCGAAAAGTTTTCCCGGGTATCCGAAACCCTTTACAATTATTTTGTGAAAGCCGAGCGATACCTGGCCGGCACGATGCCTCTGATGCAAGCCAGCGTCTATGCCTGTATGCTTCTCATTTCGTGGGTCGGGGCAAAGCTGATCCTCGGTGGCAGCATGACCACCGGGCAGCTGATGAGCATGATCACCTATACGATGCAGATCCTCATGAGCCTGATGATGCTGTCCATGGTGTTGGTGATGTCTACGATCTCCCGGGCGGCCGCAGCCCGCATCGCAGAAGTCCTGGATGAAGCCTCCTCGATCGCAGAATCCGAGTCGGCTGTCCCCTGCGTGCCGGACGGTTCCATTCGGCTGAAAGACGTCTCGTTCAGTTATACAGGAGACCCCTCTTCGCCGTGCCTTTGGGACATCGATCTGGAGATCCTGCCGGGACAGACCGTCGGTATCCTTGGGGGAACAGGAAGCGGAAAGAGCACTCTGGTCCAGCTGATCCCCCGGCTCTACGATGTTACCGGAGGCACGGTGGTAGTGGGCGGAACCGATGTGCGGGATATCAGTCTGAAGGCATTGCGGGACAGCGTCGCCATGGTCCTTCAGCGCAACACCCTTTTTGCAGGCACCGTTGCCGAAAATCTGCGCTGGGGCAATCCGGAAGCCACAGACGAAGATTTGGTGCGGGCGTGCGAACTGGCTCAGGCCGACGGCTTTATCCGCCGGTTCGACCACGGATACGACACCCGCCTGGAGCAGGGGGGCACCAACGTATCCGGGGGGCAAAGGCAGCGCCTTTGCATCGCCCGCGCTTTGCTGAAAAATCCAAAGATCCTGATCCTGGACGACTCCACCAGCGCTGTGGACACGCAGACCGAAGCCCGCATCAAAGAGGCTTTACGCCAGGAGCTGCCAGAAACGACGAAGCTGATCATCGCTCAGCGGATCTCCTCCATTCAGGACGCAGACCGTATTCTCGTCCTTGACAACGGCCGCATCAACGGCTTCGGAACCCACAGCGAGCTGCTGGAAAGCAATACCGTATATCGGGAAGTATTCGAATCCCAAACGAAGGGAGGCGATTTCGATGGCAATCAATAGCAGACCCGGCCCCCGGCACGATCAGGCCGCCCAGGGAAAGATCCGCATCGACAAAAATGCGGCAAAAACGATGCGAAGAGTGCTGGCCTATGTGAGCGAATCCTACCGCGCGCGGTTCATCTCAGCACTGGTCTGCATCGTGTTCAGCGCATTGGTCAGCGTCGCTTCAGCCTTGTTTCTCCGGGTGCTCATCGACGATCACATCGCGCCCCTGCTGCTGTCAAAAACGCCGGACCTGAGCGGCCTTGCCGCTGCGATCACCAGGATGGGCGTCCTGTATGCCGCGGGCATCGCCTCCGCCCTCCTGTATCAGCTCAACATGGTGGCCATTTCCCACGGGGTATTGAAAAATATCCGCAACCGGATGTTCTCCGCCATGCAGCGCTTGCCCCTGCAATATTTTGACACCCATGCCCACGGCGATGTGATGAGCCGGTACACAAACGATACCGACTCCATGCGCCAGATGCTTTCCCAAAGCATCCCCCAGGTATTCTCCTCCCTGCTGACCATTGTGTTCGTACTGGCCGCCATGGCGGCCATCAGTCCGCTTCTGACACTTCTGGTCCTGGGTATGGTCCTGGTGATCTTCCAGGTGACTGCCCGGATCGGTGGAAAGTCTGCCGAGCACTTCAAAAAAAGGCAAGCGGTTTTAGGCCAGGTGAACGGCTACGTGGAGGAAATGATCAACGGACAGAAAGTCGTTCAGGTCTTCTCCCGGGAAAAAGCCGTAAAAGAGGATTTTGACAAAAAAAATGACGAGCTGTTCATACAGACGGCAAAGGCCAACCGGTACGGGCTCATCCTGATGCCCATTCTGGGCAACCTGGGCAACCTGCAATATGTGCTGATCGCCGTTGCCGGCGGCTTACTGGCCATGGGAGAACATTCCGCGCTGACGTTGGGCGGCCTGGCTTCCTTTTTAACACTGTCTAAAAATTTCAGCAATCCCGTAAGCCAGATTTCCCAGCAGATCAATTCCGTGGTCATGGCCCTGGCCGGCGCCCGCCGGATCTTCGACCTGATGGACGAAGCAGCCGAAGAGGACGATGGTCATGTCACACTGACCAAAGCCATCCGAAAAGGGGATCGTCTGGAAGAATCCGAAGGACCGGAGAGTATATGGGCGTGGAAAGAAGCGCTGACCGACGGAAATGTTCTCCTGACGGAGCTTGCCGGAGATATTCGTCTGAACGGCGTCAATTTTGCCTATGAGACAGGCAAGCCCGTTCTTCACAGCATAGATCTTTATGCCCGGCCCGGCCAAAAAATCGCTTTTGTAGGCTCCACAGGAGCAGGCAAAACCACCATCACCAATCTCATCAACCGATTCTACGACGTGCAGGAGGGCGAGATCCTGTATGACGGCATTCCGATCCAGCGCATCCGCAAGCCGGACCTCCGCAGGACGCTGGGCATGGTGCTTCAGGACACGAGCCTCTTCAGCGGCACTATCATGGAGAATATCCGCTACGGCCGACCGGAGGCCTCCGACGAGGACGTGATAAGCGCGGCGAAGTTGGCCAATGCTCACGGTTTTATCAGCCGTCTGCCCAAGGGATACGAGACAGAGATCTCCGGCACCGAAAGTGAACTTTCCCAGGGGCAGTGCCAGCTGATCTCCATCGCCCGATGCGCTGTTGCCGATCCGCCGGTGATGATCCTGGACGAAGCGACCAGCAGCATTGATACACGGACCGAAAGAATGGTCCAGACTGGCATGGACCGGCTGATGGAGGGACGGACCGTATTTGTCATCGCCCACCGGCTGTCCACGGTGCAGAACGCCCGGGCCATTCTTGTGCTGGAAGACGGCAGGATCATAGAAAGGGGCGACCATGATGACCTGATCGCCCAGAAGGGTAAATATTATCAGCTGTACACCGGAGCGCTGGATCCGGCGTAATTTCGGGAGGTGGCCCTACCGGCCTCCCGAATGGATGCCACATGCGAAGTTGTGCCTTTTTTTAGCGATATACATGTTTTGATCCGCGATGGAAATCAACTCGGAAGACGGAACGATAAAGGAATCCCAGTCATAGCTGCTGATGCCGATGCTGGCGGTCAAATGCATGATATGGTCCTGATACGTGTAGTACTCTCCTTCGATTTTTTTCCTCAAACGCTCGGCGACATTCAATGCCTGACGACTCGTCGTGTTGGGCAGACAGACGATAAATTCGTCTCCGCCGTAACGGCCGCAGAAATCGTAGGGGCGAAGGCCGCGAACGATAGTCATGGCAAAAGCCTGAAGGACAGCATCTCCCGCATCGTGGCCGAGACGGTCATTGATGGACTTGAAATGATCCACATCCAGAAGGAGCAGGCTCAGCACCCGCTCTTCTCTTTTTGACCGGTTCATCTCCTGTTGCAGGCGATCCACGAAGGTCTTCCGGTTGAGGGTCCCGGTCAGATAGTCGTAAGACGCATAATGCATGGCGTCTTCCTGGGCCTTGCGGAGCGTTGCTTCCATGTGTTTGGCTTCGGTAATGTCACGGGCGATGATGACCGTCCACCGCCGTCCTCCGCCGTCTTTGAAGATCGCCGAAGTAACATCGACGGGGAACCGGCTGCCGTCTTTGCGGATGAAAGTCATTTCGGCACGGACCTGGCCCGTTCGCAGACGCTGCGCCAGCGCCGACGCCAGGCGCGGATCATCGGTATCGACGATCCCGTCCCGGCCTTCCCGGCATATCTCTTCTTCGGTCCTCTGGAGCATTTCGCAGGCAGCGCGGTTGGCTTTGAATACCCTGCCGTTGGGATGCGAAAGCATGATGGCGTCCAGGCTGTTGTCAAATATGAACCGGTAGTATTCGTCTTTAATCCAATCGTTCATGGCCGGCCCCTCCGCTTTGCGATCCCCGGATCAATATAACTCGATATCGCCCAAAGCGATGGCGACATGTCCCATCATGGACACGAAATCAAATACCGGCAAGCCCGTCGCTTCGCTGATCCTCTTGGCATAAGGCGGAAGGTCCGTACATTCCAAAACGATAGCGCCCATATCCGGATTCCTCCTGGCGCCTTCTTTAGCCACACCGATGATCTCTCGGCTCACAGCTTCGATGTCAAAGGCTTCGTCCGGCTGATCGAAAATCTTGCCCCATTCCGGCGCATCCTCCAGCCCCATGACCTCCACGTTCATATCTTCGGTGATCCCGCAGGCGCGAAGATGGGCTTCCGTCAAGGCCGCCTTATTGGCCGTGATGACTCCTACTGTGCGGCGAAAGCCGATCATATTCTGAACAAAGGGCACCTGAAGCAAAGCGGAAGTGAAGACTGGGACACTCAACGCTTCGGCCAGCTCCTTCTGGAATACCGCATTGAAACCGCAGCTGGTGGTAACGGCCCGGATGTTCTCCTTTTCGATCATCTCTTTTGAAAGCCTGATCATGTCAGAAAGGACGGCCTGGCTGGGATGGATGATAACAGTCTGGGCATTAGCCCCTTTCACTTGCACCATTCTGACCGGGAAGGGATAGGACTTCGGGTTGGTGCTGTTGCCGGGCATCTCCTCCAGTTGCATCAATCCTTCGGGGACGTGGCCCGCTTCCCATCTGAGGATGAGGACCTTCGCTGCTTTTTCCATGGAGAACCTCCTGTGCGATATTCAAAATAGCGGATAGACCTATACATTTCCTTATTATTTTAGTATAACGCATCTTCTTTTGATGTCAATTTGTCTTTCGCAGGACAGCGCAGGATGTTTTTCCGTAAATTACTAAAAATAACTTGACATAGTCTTTATTATTCCTTATTATTCTCTTATAGAGATCTATTTAATCTGAAAAGGAGTGATCGACGATGAAAGAGAAATACTATTCGGTGGAACAAATTGCCGAAATGATCGATATGCACCCGAAAACCATCCAGCGCTATATCCGCGAAGGGAGACTGAATGCCCGGAAAATGGGAAAAGCCTGGCGGGTAACAGGCCATGATTTAAGTATATTTCTTGAGGGGCCAGGCAACGGTGACAAAGGAAGCGCTTTCCCGGGCATGCAGGCATTGATCGGCGATATCGTCAGCGATGTCAAGATCTCTGCGGTCGTGGATATCCCGGCAAGGAACAGCGCGGAGGCCGTTCAGATCGCCAACTGGACCGGCGCAATCATGAACAGCCGCCCTTATGAGCAGGGACCCGCGTCCATGACGTCTCAGTATATCGAATCTGAACACATCATGCGTCTCATGCTGTGGGGATCGCTTTCATTCGCGGAGACTTTCCTGCGCTCGCTCAGCGACATGCCGGAATAATGAAGGCACTGCAGCGCTTATTCATTAAAATTTGATTGCCCTTCCGATGGATTGCCTCTATAATTGGGGGGAATTTCATCAGGAGGGCATTCTATTGGGTATACTTATTTTAGTCGTTTTGCTGGCATCGGAGACGATGCTGCTGGCCTGGTCTGCCAAGTCAAAAGACCTTCATATCAAAGAGCAAAGCGTAGTCCGGATCATCCTGGCAGGATTGTTCGGTCTACTCTTATTTACAGGGGTAGCACAGTGGAGTTTTCGCTATGGGTCGTTGGCCCTCTTTCTGGGTATGCAAGCTGCGGCAGGCGCTGTGGCTTTCTTTCGAAAATCACAGCGGCCGTATCACCCGCGGAAGCAACTGCTGCATTTTGTGCTCCGCATCGCCTTGATCGCCATCGCCGCATTCCCTGCCATTCTGTTTCCTCAATATACGCAGCCGAAAATGACCGGCGCCTATCCGGTGCAAACGGCCAAATATACATGGACCGACCCCGGCCGCCAGGATCCCTTCGGCGATGCAGGTCAAGACAGAGCGCTGACTGTGGAGTTCTGGTACCCGGACAGCGCGAACGGGGAATGGCCCCTCGTTGTTTTTTCTCACGGCGCCTTCGGCTTCAGCGGGAGCAACTACTCCACATTCGCGGAACTTGCGTCCAACGGCTACGTCGTCGCCAGCATCGGACACACCCATCACGCATTCTATACGCTGAGCACCGATGGGCAACTCACGACCGCAGACAAGGATTTTATTGCGGAAGCGGCTGAAATCAACGCAGCCGTCGGCCCGGATAGTAAAGCGGAAGTCTACACTGTAACAAGAGATTGGCTGACGCTTCGGACCGATGATATAAACTTTATTATTGGTAAGATCCTGGATGAAGCCGGCAGTGAAGGATCCGTCATGCCGTTTTCTGCCATCGACAAGGAAAAGATCGGTCTGATGGGACATTCCCTGGGTGGCGCCGCATCTGCGCAGCTGGGCAGAGAACGCAGGGATATCGACGCTGTCATCGTGCTGGACGGAACCATGCTGGGGGAGGAAATTTCTTTTAACAACAGCCAGATCACCCTCGACCCGGCGCCTTATCCCGTCCCGTTGCTGAACGTCTATGCGGAAGACCATTACACGTCAGCACGGGAAGCCGAGGGCGACGCCTACGATAACTTCCACGCATCGTCCAATGCGCTCTGTGCGTATGAAACAGTCTTTTCGGATGCGGGGCACCTGAACTTTACCGATCTTCCTCTGTTTTCTCCGATCCTGGCAGGAAAACTCGGCATAGGGACTATCGACGCGCGCTATTGCATCGAAACTATGAATCAAGTCGTTTTGGCATTCTTCAATGGATACTTGAAGGACGCAGGCATCCCGGATATCGCTGAAGCATATTAAAAATTCTCTTGACAGAAAATGCAATAGCTCGTACTATGTTAGTAATTTACTAATCTACTAATATAGTACGAGCTATTTTGCGATCCTTCAGGAGGTGCACGATGAATATCCCAACAAATCTGAAGCACAAACCGGTGATCGTCGCCGAAAACTATGAAAACATCGACGGCCGCTTCGCCTACGATACCGACGCCAAAGGACTGTCTCTGGGACTGGCCCAGTGGAACGACCGGGGCAAAGTGGACATTTCCGCAAAAGTATGGCGCTACACTGGCGAAAAGTGGTCCCGGCAATCCGAAGAGCTGCCGCTCCACAGGGTCCTTGATCTGGCGATTTTCCTTTGCGCGGCACAGAAGCACTTTCGGGAAGCCTACCGGTTCCCGGCACTTTATGACCCCCAAGAGCCCCTAATCGAGCGCGTCGGTCTTCAGGGAGACGCCATGACGGTATCGGTGTGCACGAAAAATGAAAAGATCGATGAAGATATACGCCTGCTCCGGGATGCGCTGGTGAAAGATGACGAGCTCCTGAGCGAGCGCTTCGCCGTGCTCGCCAGATCATTGAAAGAATTAGGATATTAAAGAAAGTGAAGAAATACAATGAATAAGATCGACGGAATCCGCAAAAAAGAACTGATCGCGGAATATAAACAGCAGGACACCACCGGCGGCGTCTTTCGCATCTGGAACAAAGAGTCCGGAAAAAGCCTGATCAAAGGCGACGTCAATCTGCTGGCGGTGGAAAATCGCCTGCGCTTTTCCCAAAAGGTGAACTCGCCCTATACTATCGCATTGCAGCAGGATTGGGCCCGCTATGGGGGCGATTCCTTTTCGCTGGAGATCCTGGAAGAAGCAAAACAAAACGCCGAGGAAAGCCTCGGCGCCTTTAAGGACCGTTTGAAGCGGATGGAAGAGGCCTGGAAGGAAAAATACCCACCCCAGTCGATTTATTGAGCTTACTCGTAGCGCAGAGCTTCGATGGGATCCAGCCGGGCTGCTTTTCTGGCAGGATACAGGCCGAAGAACATGCCAACGACCGCCGAAAAGCCCACAGCCAGAAGCACGGTCATGGGGTCGATGATCAGCGCCACGCCTGCGACAGCCATGCCGATGGCCGCGATGCCGATGCCAAAAGCCGTGCCGATCATGCCGCCGATGGCCGCAAGGATCATGGACTCGATCAGAAACTGAGTCAGGATGTCCTTTGTCCGGGCGCCCAGGGATTTTCGGATGCCGATCTCCCGGGTCCGCTCCGTCACGGAAACCAGCATGATGTTCATGATGCCGATGCCCCCTACGACCAGCGAGATGGCAGCGATGGCGCCGATGGCCACAGACAGGGTGCCAAGGATCGTATTGATGGTATCCATCTGCAATTCCGCCGATTCAAACCGGTAAAACTCCGGTACTTTGTCTTTGATCCGGGCAAGATAGCGGACGATCTCGCCGCCCAGCACCGACTGGTCCTTGTCGCCGTTGGTATAAAGCTCCAGGTACGAAGTGGAGTCGTCTGCGGCCTGGAGCAGCGTGTACGGGATATAGGTCGTATAGGCTTCGCTGGTGTTCATCTGATCGAAAAGGCTCGCTTCTTTTCGGAATACGCCCACTACCGTCAGGTCGCGGTTCTCGCCGTTGATGCTCACGGTGAACTTCTCCCCCACACTGTCGGATTTATTGAAAAAATACCGGGAGGCCGTTTCGTCGATGACGATCCGGTCTCTTTTACCGTCCAGATCGCTCTGATTGATCATCCGGCCGTGGAGGATCTCCATATGATAGTATTGATTGTAATTTGCAGCGACGCCCTGCATGCTCAGCTTGCCCCGGACTCGGCCCACGGTGGTTTCGCTGGAGCCTGACACCGAAGGCGCCGCATAGAGGATGTCCTCGGGAAATCGGGCTTTGAGCGCCTCGATATCTTCCGGCAAAATCAGATCCGCGTACTGGATCGGTTGATCCCGCACAACTTCCCAATTCAGATATACATACATATTGTTCATGCCGAAGCTTTCGAATTCCTTGCTCACCACCGCTTCGGCGCTGGCGCCGATGGAAGTGATGGCAATGACGGAGCTGATACCGATGATGATGCCCAGCATGGTCAGAAACGACCGCATCTTGTTCATTTTGATGGAAGAGAGCGCCAGTTTGATGTTTTCCATAAGCAGCATCAGGACACCTCCCGGAGGGTCTCGTCTTTGATGACGTTCCCGTCCTTAAACGTGATGATGCGGTCGGTGAATTCCGCCACATCCCGCTCATGGGTGACGATGATCACCGTGTTGCCTTCTTCCCGGTTGAGCCGGCAGAAAATATCCATGATCTCCACGGAAGAATGGGAGTCCAGGTTGCCGGTGGGCTCGTCGGCCAGAATGATCTGGGGACGGTTTGCCAGGGCTCTTGCGATAGCGACCCGCTGCTTCTGCCCGCCGGAGAGCTCATTGGGCATGTGCCGGGCCCGGTCGGCAAGACCGACCTGGTCCAGCAGGGAAAGAGCGGTCTCCAGCCGTTCCTGAGCCGGAACCTTCCCATAGATCATAGGCAGCTCCACATTCTGGAGCGCGCTGGTTCTCGGGATCAGATTAAAGGACTGGAAAACAAAACCGATCTTCCGGTTGCGGATCTCCGACAGTTCGTCGTCGGTCTTTTCGCTCACATCGATCCCTTCCAGATAATACTTCCCTTCCGTGGGACGGTCCAGGCAGCCCAGGATATTCATGAGCGTGGACTTGCCGGAGCCGGAGGCGCCCATGATGGCGATAAATTCGCCCCGATCGATCGCTACGGACACTTCGTCCAGGGCCTTGACCGATACGTCGCCGTTCTCGTAGGATTTCGACAGCTTCTCGATCCTGATGATCTCTTGATTCATGTTAAGCTGCCCTCCCTACTGCGCGGAGAGGACGAGTACTTCCATACCGTCGGTCAGGTCGAAGGTCGGGCTCAGGACAACAGGAGTTCCCTGGGCAATCTCACCCTCGCCCACCTCCAGGTAAAAGTCCCCTTCCACACCCGGGGTAACGGCCACGCGACGAAGGATGGTCTCCTCCAGTGCCAGCACATAAGATGCGCCGGTCTCCGGGTCCTCCAGTACAGCGTCGATGGGGACCGTCATGACCTGGCTCCTGCTTTCGATCAGGATCCGGGCCTTGGCGGTGACGCCGGCAATGAGGCGGCTTTCCTGCTGATCCACATCGATCTGGACCGGGATCACCATCTCTTTGGAGGAAGCATCCTTCTGTTCGCCCGTGGGCGAAATACGGCTGACGACGCCCTGGACGCTGTCCTTGCCCAAAACGTCGGCAGTGATGGTGACGCGCTGCCCCACAAGGATCTTGCCGATGTCGTACTCGCTGATCTTCACATCCATTTTCAGCTGGGTCAGATCCTCTATCACGAACATGGGTTTGTTGTCCTCCGTATCGTTGGCATAGCGGCCCAGATTCACATTGACTCGCGTAACGGTGCCGGCGATGGGGCTGCGGATATTGGTTTTTTCCGCCACGTCAAAGGACGCCGCGGTGATCCGGGCGTTGTCGTAGGCGTTTTTTGCGGAAAGGTATTCAGATTGGGACAAAGCGCCTTCTTGATAGAGCAGCTTTGAGTTCTCGAAATGAAAACGAGCTTCTTCCAGCGCGTTGGCGGCTTTTTGGTACTCTTCCAGAAGATCTTCCCCATCCAGAACAGCCAGCACCTGATCCTTCTCGACCTTGTCCCCCTCTTCCACAAGAATGGAGATGATCTCGTAGTTCAGGGACGAAACGACTTCAGCGGACTGGGCGCCGGAAATGACGCCGTTGACGCCGACCGTTTGCTCCAGGTCCATGATCTCTGCCGTCCCCGTGGATACCTGGGGCAGCATGACGCCTTGCCCCATCATCCGGGGAAGGATCAGAAGCGACAAAACCGCCAGGGCAATGACGCTGAAGATAATAACTCTTTTACGGGACTTGAACAGACCTTTTTTGAATGACTTTCCAACAGAAGCCTCCCCCGCTTCTGCCGGAGCCATACCCTTTTTCTTTTTAAACATATGATCCCCCTGATAATTGAAAAATCTAATCTTCCCTATGGTAGCACTCCCTGTAAACTTCTGCAAGTTTCCAGGCAATAATTAAGGATTTGTTAATAACTTCACAGCGCTGCCAGATCCGCCGCAAATTCCTCCGAGAATTGCGTAACGCCCACGCGATGGACATGACCTGTCATAAAAACCGATTCGTCGGGCAGGATCTCGATCTTCAGCTGCCCCCCGGGCATGTGCACGGTCACATGCCGGTCCACGAGCCCAAGCTTATAAGCGGCGCTGGCAGAAGCGCAGCTGCTGGTGCCGGAGGCCAGGGTATAGCCAGCGCCCCGCTCGTAGATCTCGATCCGGATGTTGTTCCGGTCCAGGACCTTCAGGAGCTGCATATTGATCCTGTTGGGGAAGTTCTTTGAGTACTCCACATGAGGTCCCAGCTCGCAGGCCAGCTCTTTGCTGATCTCGGCCATAGGAATGACGCAATGGGGATTCCCGATGGACACGCAAGTAACATTATAAGTCTTTCCGTTGAATTCCATGGGCTCGTCAATGACCATCCGGTCCGGTCCGGCCACAGGGATCTCCACGCTGCGATAGGTGGTCTTGCCCATCAGGACTTTCAAATAGTCGCCGGATTCGTTCAGAAACTCCACCAGGACCTCTCCGCCCAAGGTGACGAGCGTAAATTTCTGCTCTGTCACATATCCGGCATCCTTCAAGTATTTGGAGAAGATGCGCACGCCGCTGCCGCTTTTCTCAGCCTCTCCCCCGTCGGGATTGAAGATCCGCACGACAGGCTTGCCGTCTCTGAACTCCGGCCCGTAGAGGATCCCGTCGGACCCCACGCCGAAATTCCTGTCGCAGATGAGCCTGATCCGCTCTTCGTTCAACTCCATCGAATTAAACTTGGGGTCGTAGACCAGATAATCGTTTCCCAGGGCGTGATACTTGTGTACTTCCATTCTTATACCTCCTTTGGCACTGTTTGACATTCCTATTTTAGTCCTGAATTCTGATGTATTCAACCGGTTCCTCGTATCCGGCCACCCGCTCCGCTCCCCGCAGCAACAGCTCTTTGACAAGAAGCCGCTCCGACGATACAGAGAGGCTGAACAGGAACGTCGTATCTTCCGAAAAGCGGCTGCAGTTTTCACCTCGAAAGACACCGTCTTCTTCTCGCAGCGTCAGGGGCTGGAATCTTGGCGACACTTCCAGCTTCAGGTAATCCAGGCGGATCGCCGGATCATCGTTGGTGAAGCGCTCCTTTGGCATTTCCGGAGGGACGTTGTAAGAAGTGAGCCGGACGCGACCCGGCTCATCTTCGTCATACAGAAACAGATAATGCTTTTCGATGCGCTGCTCCTCCAGGTCGAAGCGGCTTTCCTCGATCACAAAATAACCGCTAAAATCTTCGGGAAGGTGATCGATCTTTTCGTTGCACAGACCAATCACATGGCGGGCTCTTGGATGAACAGGACGGCCGGAAAGTGATTCCCTGTCGTATTGCGCCCGGTTGTCAAAAGTACCGCACAACATTTCCATCAAACGATCCAAAGCTCTCATCTTACATCGTCTCCCGCCGTACCGGCTCCCTGCAGATCAATGCCTTTTATGACAGTATCCCCCATTTCGCCGGCGAGGGCAATCAAAACCGAACTTTTTAGTTTCTCTATATATTTACCTGCGATATTCCTATATACTTCCATTATTAGTTATACACAACAACGGAGGGATACCCATGATTCTAACACTAAAGAAAGCTGGACTACTCATCGCTCTGACGCTGATGATCGCCATCAGTGTTCTGTACGTATCGGCGGTCAGCGCATATGCTTTCGGTCCAGTCACTGAAAAATTTAACGGCGAGTCAGTCGGCAGTCAGGCATTTTCCGAAGGAGGCTTCGGATTCAGCATCACCGGAAGCTATCTGCAAATCATGAATTATGGGGCTTACGGATATGATGACGATTACTTTGTCGGAAATACGAATCCGATCCCGGTCGGGGCTACTGTCGTGGGTGCGTTTCGATCATCTGCCTATGACTTCTCTGTATCCAGCCTTCGCCTCATCACACTGGATGAAAGCGAATTGGTCGACCAGCTCACCGACGTCATCATCCGCGGCAAACTGGATAGTTCGCAGGTGTTTTCCCACACGGTTCAATGGGAAGCGATCAACAAAACATCGGTAGATAATTACTATACAAACATTGACTTGAGCAGCTATGCCTCCTACCTGATCGATGAGTTGGAGTTTGAAGTCGTCGATGAAAGCGGTTATCATATCACCTATCTGATGATCGATGATTTTCAATTCTCTGTCCCTGAAATGCCCACGGTAACGACACAGGATGTTTCCTACGGTTGGATCTCTTCCATGTCTCTCGCGGGTAATATTTCATCAGAAGGCGGTGCAACGGTCACCGAACGGGGATTTGTTTATTCTGCTACAGATGCCACACCAACACTGGGCGAACCCGGTGTTTTATCAGTCACGAAAACTATAACATCTTCTGGGGCCTTGGGTGATTATGCAAAGTCCCTGGCAGGCCTCCAACCCGATACTGTATATTATGTCCAGGCCTATGCCGAAAACGCTGTAGGAGCCAGCTACGGAGGGGTTCGCACCTATACTACTGCATCGGCAACCACCGGAACGATGCTCAGCCCGGGAGATGTTGTGATCCTTGCCGTGAATGGTGATACGGATACTACTTACGCCAAAGGATTTTCATTTATGCCTCTCGTCGACCTGGCCGCGGGAACCTATATCAATTTTACAGATTACGGCTGGAGCGACCTGACAAATGCCTTCATATCAAACCCCTCCATCAGTGATTCCTTTATCCATTATACGGTGCCGACCGGCGGCATCACAGCAGGTACTGTAATACGCAGTGCAAGCAATGCAACCACCGGATTTACGTTTGACTACACCTACATCGATGTTGGAAACAATCCTTACCTCGGTATCGTCGGGACTATTGAGGGTGATGAGGTTCTGGCGTTCCAGGGAAGCATATCCAACCCTACGTTTCTGTATGCCGTATCCTATGTCTCCACTGATAAGGTGGCTTCAGGCTGGGCCACCAATGTCGGGGCAAATGGTATCAGCAGCGGCTCCGGATCTGCGCTTCCCCCAGGTCTAACAGACGATTTTACAGCCCTTTCATTCAATCAACCCTCCTCAGCAAATGACAATGCGGCTTATTCTGGTGTCACGACTGCAGCTTCAAAAGAGACTTGGAGAAGCAGAGTTGCAGATATTGGATCCTGGACATTCAATGATGCGATTCCGATCCCTACACCTCTTCCGGGACCTTACATTGTGGGGCTTTCTTCTGAGATAAACATCCAGGGCAACAGCGTCACCATCACCGATGGCGATACTGTGCCATCAGAAACAGATGACACCGACTTCGGCGCCAGAAGCGTTGCCTCGGGATCGACGACAAAGACCTTTACGATCCAGAACACCGGAACGGCAACGCTGGCGCTGACAGGAGACGCCCCCTACGTGGCGCTCGGCGGCGCCCACGCCGATGACTTCAGCGTGACAACCGCGCCGTCCTCCTCCGTCGCCGCAGGCGGCTCCACCACCTTCGACATCACCTTCGATCCCTCCTGGACCGGAACGCGAACGGCAACGGTCTCCATCGCCAATAATGATAGCAATGAAGACCCCTATACCTTCAGCATCCAGGGGACAGGAACCAATCTCGCCCCGGTCATCAACGATCTGAACGGCGACAGCGTCACATATATAGAAGGAGATCTCCCCATCAACCTGGATGATGGCGCCAACGCCTGGGCTTCTGACGCTGACAATGCAAATTTGAACGGCGGGAATGTGACAGTTTCCATCATCGCAAATCGAGTCGCTTCGGAAGATATTCTTTCCATTGACAACCAGGGCACAGAGGCCGGCATGATCGGCGTCAGCGGCAGCAGTGTCAGCTGGCAAGGCACGGAAATCGGCACCTTTACCGGAGGGACCGGCGCCAGTGATCTGGTGCTGACGTTGAATGCCAATGCAGACAACAATGCACTGGGCGCGCTGGTCCGCCGATTCACCTACGAAAACACCAACACCACCGACCCAAGCGCTTCGTCCCGCACCGTCCGGATCACCATCAGCGACGGAAGCGGCGGCACTTCGGCCAACGCAGATGTGACCGTCGCCATTGCGGCGGTCAACGATGCGCCGACTTTAACGGCAACAGCGCTTGCGCCCACCTTTACCGAAGGCGGCAGCGCCGCGACGCTTTTCAGCGACGCGGCAGCATCTGCGGTGGAAGCGGGGCAGACGTTCATCGAGCTGACCCTGACCGCATCGGGCCTCACCGACGGGGTCCGTGAGATCCTGACCGCAGACGGCAGCCAGATCGCTCTGACGAACGGAAACGCCGGCACCACAGCCGCAAACAGTATTGATTACACGATATCGGTTTCTGAAGATATGGCCACAGTGACCCTGGCAAAGGCCGGCGGACTGTCGGCCGCCGAGCTCCAAACCCTGATCAACGGTCTACTGTACAGCAACGGAAGCGAAACGCCCACGGACGGCGACAGAACGATCACGATCACCTCCCTCACTGACAGCGGCGGCTCCGCAAACGGCGGAGCCGACAGTACGACTCTTTCCATCGCAACCACGGTCACCGTGGAACCCGTGAACGATGCGCCGGCCCTGACGCTACCGGTCTCCTTGACCGTGACGGAGGACACCGAAGCCGCCCTCACCGGCATCAGCGTTTCCGACATCGATGCAGGCAACGCTTCTGTCTCAGTAACTTTTTCTGTGGATTCAGGGACCCTGAATGCCGCGGACGGCGGCGGTGTAACTGTCGACGGAATTGCGACCGGCCGAATCCTGCGAGGCAGCATTGCGGATATCAATTCCTTCATTGCCGGTGGCGGCGTCACTTTCACCACAGCCCTGAACGATACATCCGGCGCAACACTGACGGTTTCCGTCAACGACAACGGGTACACTGGAAGCGGAGGAGCAAAAACTGCGACGGACACTGTCCTGATATCCGTGACACCCGTCAATGATGCTCCGACGGACATCACTCTGTCGGCAACGGCTATAAACGAAAACGTGGCGGCGAATTCCTCGATCGGCACACTGATCGCCACGGATCCCGATGCGGCCAATACATTTACTTACGCCCTGGTGGCAGGAGAAGGGGATACGAACAAC
>CALLHZ010000019.1 GCA_938009115.1 uncultured Clostridia bacterium | reverse complement strand
TGTGATGGACGTCAAGAAAACCACCAAAGGCCCTCAGGTTTTTTTGTCGCGGACGCACCCCGGACTGGTCAAACGGCTTTTTGAACTGGAAGTGCCCGAAATTCAGGACGGCATCGTGGAAATCAAGAGTATTTCCAGAGAAGCCGGCTCCCGGACCAAAATCGCCGTATGCACTTACGATGAAAATGTAGACCCCGTCGGCGCCTGCGTCGGAACCCGCGGCAACCGGGTCCAGGCTGTCGTCGAAGAGCTTTCCGGAGAGAAAATCGACATCATCACCTGGAGCGAAGAGCCTGGCAAACTGATCAGCAGCGCATTATCGCCGGCCAAGGTGGAAATGGTCCTCATCGATGAGGAAGAAAAAGCTGCTACCGTAGTGGTGCCGGATTTCCAGTTGTCTTTGGCCATCGGCAAGGAAGGCCAGAACGTTAGGCTTGCCGCAAAGCTCTGCGGCTGGAAAATCGATATCAAGAGCCATTCGCAATATTATCCGCCGGATGCCGCGGAGACGGTTCCCGAAGAAGCCCTTCAGGATGATCCGGAAGAGGAACAGAAAGATGAAGCAGAATAAAGTCCCGATGAGGCGCTGCATCGGCTGCATGGAATCCAGGCCCAAGCGCGAGTTGATCCGTGTCGTTGCAAGCCCTGAAGGCGAAGTGCGGTTGGATCCTTCCGGAAAGGCCAATGGCAGGGGCGCGTATCTGTGCCCCGACCCGGAATGTGTGGCCAAGGCCCGGAAGAAAAATGCTTTTGCCAGAAGTTTACATACAATTGTCAACGAAGAGGATATGAAGCTGATCGAAAAAGAGATCGGTGACAGGATCCCGACGAACGATCAACGAACGAACCGATCACAGGAGGTGTTCGAATGCCAAGAGAAGTCCAGGAATTAGCGAAAGAATTGGGCATGACCGATAAAGATCTGATAGAAAAGCTTCACGAACTCGGATATGAGAACAAAACAGCCAAAAGCGTACTTGAAGAAATCGATGCGCTGGTCGTGAAGAACTCCGTCATCAACAGCCGCAAGAAAGCAGAGACGAAAATCGTCAAAGCTTCCGTGAAAAAGGAAGCGCCGAAGGATACTGACGAAGTAAAGGTGCAGATCAAGGCTGTCGACAAGGCCATCATCGAGGCCCAGGCGCGTCGCGCGCAGCATGCAGCGATGCCTCCCCGTGAAGCCGGGTTGTCTCAGCGTCCGGCACAGTCGCCTCCGGCCGGAAGGCCTCTCCCCAGAGCGGAAAGCGCGCCTGCCGCAAGGCCTGCCCCTATGGGGCGACCCATGCCTAAGAATGCCGTTCCACTCAAAAAGAGCGACGTTCCGCAGGAAGTGGAAATCGAAAAAGAAATGGTTGCGCAGCATTCTGAGCCGGTCCGCGAAAATGAGACGGTCCGGATCCTTGACGTACCTGCGATGGATATCCCTGAGGCGCCCGTTTCTACGGTGTCAGCCGCCCTCGGCCAGCATGGAGATGTATCCGCTGCTGAGGGCGCTCCGGCATTTGAACAGCCGGCAGCTTCTGTTGAGCACGCTCCTGCTGCAAAGCCTGACAAAATGGCTCCGGCTGCGGAGCACAAGTCCGGTAAAGAGTTCAAAGCCAAAAAGGACTCTGCTCCGGTATTTCCTGCGGCAGACAAAGTCGACTATACTCCCGGGATCGGCGTTAAAATCATCCGGCGTGCGGAAGATGAGCCCAAAGTGGAGCCCAGGCGCCCCGCACCCAAGCGGCCGGTACCGGACAAAGACAGGAAGCCCAAGGAATATGTGCCCGCCAGAAAAGATGCAGCATCTTCAAAAGACGAGCAATCTCCGAGAAAGAAAAAGGAAACTCCCGCGCAGAAGGGAGATTCAAAAGAACGGGTCCTTGTGTACACGGCGCCCGCAGCCGGCGGAGACAAGAAGGCGCGCAAGAGCAAGGTGAAGGGCAAAAAGGACAAATTCGAATCCAAGCCTTTGGACTTGACGAAATCGGCGCCGAAGAAGCATCGAAAGTACAAAGACAAGAACGAGATGGCAGAGGATAATCACTTCGAGGCTGAGTCCCTGCCCGAAGGCAGTGTCGTCATTACTGTCCCCATCACGGTCGCCGGTTTTTGTGAGCAGATAGAACGGAGTTCTTCCGATGCGATCATGGCACTCATGAAAATGGGCATCATGGCGAACATCAATCAGAATCTGGACGAGGAAACAGCCGTTTTGCTGGGTATCGAGCTTGGCGTGAACGTTGTCGTGAGCAATGTGAACGAGGAAGTCGTGGAAGAAGGGCTGGATCTCAGTGAGGACAAAGAAAGCGAATTGGTGTCCAGAGCACCGATCATTGCCGTCATGGGGCATGTTGACCACGGCAAAACTTCTTTGCTGGATGCCATCCGAAAAACCAATGTGACCGATCAGGAGGCAGGCGGGATCACACAGCACATCGGCGCTTCCGAGGTCGAACTCAAGGGGCAGCGCATCGTTTTTCTCGACACGCCGGGCCACGAAGCCTTTACAGCCATGCGCGCCAGAGGCGCTCATGTCACGGACATCGCGGTGCTGGTGGTTGCTGCGGATGACAGCGTCAAACCCCAGACCATCGAATCGATCAGCCATGCCAAAGCAGCCGGCGTTCCTATCATCGTGGCTATCAACAAAATGGACAAGCCCGGCGCCGATCCTGACAGAGTCAAGAGAGATCTGAGCGAACAGGGGATCCTTGTGGAAGACTGGGGCGGCGATGTGATCAGTGTGCCCGTCTCGGCAAAAAGTGGCGAGGGTATCATACAGCTTTTGGAGATGATCCTTCTTCAGGCAGAAGTCCTGGAACTGAAGGCAAATCCCAATCGCCTTGCCATGGGTACCGTCATCGAAGCCAGGCTCGATAAAGCCAAAGGGCCTGTGGCAACACTGCTCGTGACCAACGGAACACTTCAGGCAGGCATGTCCGTCGTGGCAGGGACCTGCAGCGGCCGCATCCGGGCCATGACCAATTCAAAAGGAGATACCATTCGCAAGGCAGGTCCCGCCCGAGCGGTGGAGATCACGGGCTTGACCGATGTCCCTCAGGCCGGCGATGAATTCAACGCGGTCAAAGAGGACAAGCTTGCCAGAGAAATCGCAGAAAATCGTAAACTCAAGCTCCGGCAGGAAGTGCTGGCGCGAAATTCTTCGATCACACTGGAGCAACTGTTCTCCCAGATCGAAGAAGGGGAAGTCAAAGAGCTGAACCTGATCCTGAAGGCGGACGTGCAGGGATCGGTCGGCGCTCTGGAGCAGTCCCTGGAAAAACTGCACAATGAAAACGTCAAGGTCAAGATCATCCACAGTGGTGTCGGCACCATCACGGAATCGGATGTCATGCTGGCAAGCACCTCCGGCGCGGTCATCATCGGATTCAATGTACGTCCAAGTACTGCAGTGAGCTCCATGGCCGAGAAGGAAAAGGTTGAAATCCGGACATACAGGATCATCTACGAGATCATCGACGATATCGAAGCAGCCATCAAGGGCATGCTGGACCCGATTTTCAAGGAAGTGGTCATGGGCAAGATCGAAGTGCGCGAAACCTTTAAAGTGCCAGGTGCGGGCATCATCGCAGGCGCCTATGTGACAGAAGGAAAAATCGCTAGAAACGCCAGCGTTCGCCTGGTTCGGGACGGCATCGTGATCCATGAAGGTACGATATCTTCTCTCCGGAGATTCAAAGACGACGTCAAGGAAGTGGCGACTGGTTTCGAGTGCGGCATCGGCCTGGAAAAATACAACGACATCAAAGAGGGCGATATCATCGAAGCCTTTGCGATGGTGGAAGTAGAGAGAAAATAAAATGGGCAGAGGATACAGGCCCCAGAGATTGGGCGAAGAAATCCGCAAGATCATCAGCGATATGCTGATCCGAGGGGAATTGAAGGATCCGGGGCTGCAGGGCCTGATCGGCGTCAATGCCGTGGATGTGACCCGGGACGGCAGCTATGCCACCGTCTATGTCACGGCGCTGGGCCGCGGCGCGGCCGGCCCGCTGGCGGAGACGGAAAAAACCGACATCCTGAACGCTTTCCAGCGAAGCCGCGGGTTTATCCGCACGGAACTGGCAAGGCTGATACAGATCCGTCATATACCGGAGCTTCTTTTCCGTTTCGACACTTCTGTTGAATACGGATTAAAAATGGATAAGATCCTTTCCGGTCTTGATATACCGGCAGACAGTCCGGAAGAGCAGGAAGAATAGCGAGGTCGTCTGAGCGTGGATCCAATGAACGCGATCATACAAAAATTGAACGAAGCCCGAAGCGTGCTCCTGTTTCCGCACATCAACATGGACGGTGACGCGCTGGGTTCCTCTGTGGCATTGTGTCTTGCGTTGCGGCAGATGGGGAAATCCTGCAGCATCTTGATCGAAGATGACGTTCCTGAATACCTGGCCTTTCTTGACAAGGGCTACTGCATCCGCCAGGCGGATGTAATACCGGAAATGAGCGTGGCTGTGGACTGCGGCGATGTTTCCAGGATCGAAAACAGGAAAGATATTTTCTATGCGGCAACCGCTACGGCCTGTATCGATCATCATCTGCTGCACGCCGATTTCGCGGGGGATTGCTTTGTGGACTCGGAAGCAGCCGCTACCGGATCGCTGGTCTTTGAGCTGCTGGAGGAGCTTGGCGTCCGCTTCACACCGGAAATTGCCGACGCCCTCTATGTGGCGATCATGACCGACACCGGTTCCTTTCGTTACTCCAACACGGATCGCCGTACGCATTTGATCATTGCCAGACTCTACGAATACGGGCTGGAGCATGTGCCTCTGTGCAATGCGATCTATGACAACATTCCGCTCACGCAGGTGATGCTGGAAGCCAAAACGTTGGAAAGCATGGTAATATTTGCCGAAGGCCGGGCCTGCCTTGCCTATGCTTCGCTGGAAATGATCAAAGCGGTTGGCGCCACGCCGGACCAGACCGAAACCATCATCGACCGCCTCCGAAGCATCAGGGATGTGGAAATCGCGATATTTCTGAAGGAAAAGCCGGACGGCAATTATAAAGTGAGCTTCCGCTCCAAATCCTATGCCGATGTCGGCACCCTTGCTCATCGGCTGGGCGGCGGCGGCCATCGGAAAGCCGCCGGCTGCACTGTCGCTGCTCCTTTTGAACACGCGCTGGCTGTCCTGCAAGCGGCTGCGGAAGAGGCACTGCGCAAATGAATGGGATATTGAACCTGCTCAAGCCAGCGGGGCCGACTTCTCACGATTGCGTGGCTATCGTCAGAAGGATGACAGGGCAGCGGAAGATCGGACATACCGGCACGCTGGACCCCAATGCCTGCGGTGTTTTACCTTTGTGTCTGGGCAAGGCGACAAGGCTGATCGAATATATGGATCAGGCAGAAAAAATTTATCGCTGTGAGGCGATGCTGGGCCTGCAAACCGATACGCAGGATATTTGGGGCACAGTACTGGCCGACAACAGACAAGAGGCTGCCGCGCTATCGGAAGAAGCGATTTTAGGCGCCTTTCCCCATTTTATGGGAGAGATCGTTCAGCGTCCGCCTTCCTATTCTGCGGTCAAAGTGAACGGCAGGAGGCTTTACAGCTATGCCCGGGCAGGCATTGAAGTAAAGGCGGAAGAACGGCATATTACGGTGCATGATCTTCGCCTTCTTCGTTATGATCGGGAGAGCGGCCGCTTTCTTTTCGAGATCTGCTGCTCGAAAGGGACTTATGTGCGAACGATCTGTCATGACCTTGGACAGCTTCTGGGGCCCGGCGCCTGCATGAGTTTTCTCCTTCGTACCAGAACATCCGGCCTGGATATCGATAGCGCTGTGACACTGGAAGATCTGGCCGGCATGGACCGGGCAGATATCGAAGCTCTCCTTCAGCCCCCTTCGGCCGGGTTGGGAGAAATGAAAAGACTTGCGCTGAGCGAAAGGCAGGCTGTGCTTTTTGAAAATGGAAATCCCGCATTCGCCCAAGAACTCAATGCTGTGAAACAGCCGAAAAGCAATGAGGCGGAGACGTGTGCGGTGTTCCGTGAGGAACACCTTCTGGGCATTGCCGTTTATACGCCCGAAAGAGGATATCAGGTACGGAAGGTTCTTAAATGAGAATATACAGAAAACAAAGCGAATTGAACGGCTTGAAACCCGCTGCCATTGCACTGGGGAATTTCGACGGTGTCCACAAGGGTCATCAACGGCTGATCGGCGCTTGCATCGAATCAGCAAGATCCTCCGGGCTAGCTGCTGCCGTGTTCACGTTCTCCAATCATCCGAGCAACGTGATCGCGGGAAAAACGGTTATTAAGAATATCATCACTTTCGAGGAAAAAGCCAACATCTTGGAGAAAATGGGGATCGAATGTCTGTATTCCTTTGAGTTCGACCAAGCGATCCGAATGAGTTCACCGGACACGTTTTGCCGCCATCTGCTTTTCGATACCTTGAAAATGAAAGAAGCATTCTGCGGATTCAACTATCACTTTGGTTATAAGGCCCAGGGCGACCCTGAAATATTAAAACAGATCGGCCTGGAACTTGGCTACGGCGTGAGCGTGCTTTCGCCTGTGGAAATCGATGGGGAAGTCGTGTCCAGCACGCTGATCCGAAAAGCGGTGGATGCCGGAGACCTGGAGCGCTACAGGTCTTTTACGGGACGACGTTATGCAATGTACGGCCACGTGATTGAAGGCCGCAGGTTCGGACGGACGCTGGGCTTCCCGACGATCAATCTGGCTTTGGATCCCTCCATGGTGCTTCCGCCCAACGGCGTATATCTCACCCGAACTGTCGTAGAAGGAAACATCCACGAATCCATCACCAATGTCGGGCAGAAGCCGACGGTGGGACTCTTTGCCAAGAACGCGGAAACTCACATATTCGATTTTGACCGCGACATATACGGCCTGGATGTGCGGGTCGAATTCATTGAAATGCTGAGAGAAGAGGAAAGCTTTCCGTCGGTCGAGGCGTTAACGGACCAGATCGAAAAAGATTGTGTCCTTGCCCGGAAGCTTCACCTGGAACGAAGGAGGATCAACCATGAAATACGCTAACG
Source organism: uncultured Clostridia bacterium (assembly GCA_938009115.1). Lineage (GTDB taxonomy): Bacteria > Bacillota > Clostridia > Peptostreptococcales > Anaerovoracaceae > UBA10908. The sequence goes on along the minus strand of CALLHZ010000019.1, from coordinate 8,807 downwards.
GTTTTACGATCAATGCCACCGGATCGGAATGCTTCATTACCTATCTGCAGACACGGCCCCAGGGGCAGGCGAAAACCACTGAGGAAACAGAAACGGTGGTCATGTCCGAGCAATGTGCCAGGCAGCTGGCTGCCGCTCTGGAGAAAGTATACCAGAAGGTAGACGCTGACCGGGCGGCCAAGCGCAAGGTCAACGTAAATGAGGCGGGCCCTGATATCCTGTCCTGAGCAAACCGGAGAGAAGAAACGGAAACAAGGGTTTACAAAGCGCTTTTGCTGTGTTATCATACATTGTCATCGAATACCTTCTGCTGAGACCGGCGACACTCCGACGCTTCTCGCGGCTGAAGGCGAATCAAAAAAGGAGAAAAAATGATTACGAAAGACGTAAAGCAAAGCATCATCAACGAATACAAGATGCACGAAGGCGACACCGGATCTCCGGAAGTACAGGTTGCAGTCCTTACACACAGGATCAACGATCTGAACGAACATCTGAAGATCCACAAAAAGGACTTCCATTCCAGAAGAGGACTTCTGAAAATGGTCGGACAGAGAAGGAATTTGCTGAATTATCTCAGAGAAAAGGATATCGAGCGGTACAGAACGCTGATTTCCCGTTTGGGCCTGAGAAAGTAACTTCAAAGCAAAGGGCGGGGCGCAACCCCGCCCGCTATTTTTGAATCGGGTGCGGGTCAGGCTTGAGAACTTAATTTATTGTCCGCCAATCAGGGCAATAGGTTAACTTGTCAAGCCGGACCTGAGACAGAAAGGTAAGGTAACTATGAGATTCGAGAACTACAGAACATTCAAGACCGCTCTTGGCGGCAAGCTCCTGCAGATGGAGATCGGAAAAGTCTGCGAAATGGCCAACGGCCAGGTGATGGTGCGTTATGGCGACACCGTTGTCAATGTCACGGCAGTGTGCTCCAAGGCACCTCGTCCGGACATTGATTTCTTCCCGCTGACCTGTGATTACGAAGAAAAAATGTATGCGGCAGGGAAGATCCCCGGCGGTTTTATCAAAAGGGAGGGAAGGCCTTCGGAAAAAGCCGTGCTCACTTCCCGGCTGATGGACAGACCCATGCGCCCGCTGTTCCCCAAAGGTTTCTATAATGATGTGCAAGTCGTAGCGTTGGTCATGAGTGTCGACCTGGACTGCAGTCCCGAGATCGCTGCGCTGATCGGTTCTTCCGTCGCGCTGTCGATTTCCGATATTCCCTGGGAAGGTCCCACCGCCGCGGTAAACATCGGCCGTGTAGAGGGACGCCTGATCGTCAATCCCTCCCTTGCGGAACGGGAAGCTTCGGATATGCACGTCACGGTATCCGGGACGAAGGAAGCTGTCATGATGGTGGAAGCCAGCGCCAAGGAAGTACCGGAAGAAGAAGTGCTGGACGCCATTATGTTCGGTCACGAAGAAATTAAAAAAATCGTAGCCTTCATCGAAGAGATCGTTGCAGAAGTTGGCAAGCCCAAAATGCAAATCGCTCTGAAATCTGTTCCCGAAGACATCGATGCGGCTGTCCGCGCCTTTGCCGTGGACAAGATGGTTCAGGCGATCAAAACCTACGACAAACAGGAACGCCTGGACAATATGGACGCTGTCGAAGCAGAGACGAAAGAGTATTTTGCGGAGATCTATCCGGACAACGCAAAGGATATCGACGCCATCCTTTATAACATCACCAAAGAGCAGGTGCGTTCCATGATCCTGGACGAGGGGATCCGGCCCGACAACCGCAAAGCCGATGAGATACGGCCTATCTGGTGCGAAACCGGCATCCTGCCTAGGACACACGGTTCCGGCTTGTTTACAAGAGGACAGACACAGGCTCTTTCCGTCGTCACGCTGGGCGCCATGGGCGATTCACAGACCCTTGACGGCATCAGTGAAGATACGGAAAAGCGCTATATGCATAACTATAACTTCCCGCCTTACAGTGTAGGTGAAGCCAGACCCCTCAGAGGCCCCGGCCGAAGGGAAATCGGCCACGGCGCCTTGGCCGAAAAGGCTCTGTTGCCTGTGCTGCCCGCGGAGGAGGAATTCCCCTACGCGATCCGTGTGGTGTCGGAGATCCTTTCCTCCAACGGTTCCACCTCTCAGGCCTCCGTCTGCGGAAGCTGCCTGGCTTTGATGGATGCCGGCGTGCCCATTAAAGCTCCTGTGGCGGGCATCGCCATGGGACTGATCGAACGCGTCGAAGAAGACGGAAGCAGCAAGATGGTCATCCTGTCGGATATCCAGGGCATGGAAGACTTTCTGGGCGACATGGACTTTAAGGTCGCAGGTACGGAAAAAGGCGTAACCGCCATACAAATGGATATCAAGGTGCACGGTCTGTCAAGAAAAGTACTCCAGGATGCGCTGAAACAAGCCTACGAAGGCCGTATGCACATCATGGGACAGATGAAGGAAGAAATCTCCGAGCCCAGAAAAGAACTTTCGCCTTATGCGCCCAGGATCATTTCCATGAATGTGGATGTGGACAAGATTCGTGTAGTCATCGGCCCGGGCGGAAAGACTATCAACCGCATTATTTCGGAAACCGGCGCGAAGATCGACATCAACGACGAGGGGCTGATCTATATCGCCGCGCCGGATCTGGAGGCCGCCAATGCAGCCATGAGACAGATCGAACTGCTGGTCAAGGAAGTGGAAGTGGGCGAAGTTTATACAGGAAAAGTCGTTCGCATCATGACTTTCGGAGCCTTTATCGAGCTGCTGCCCGGAAAGGACGGCCTGCTCCATATCTCGAAGATCGACAAAAAGCGCATCGACAAAGTGGAGGACGTGCTCAACATCGGTGATATCGTCAAAGTCAAGGTTGAAGAAATCGACGGGCAAGGTCGCATCAATTTGTCAAGAAAAGGCTTGGAAGACGTAGAGATCATCAAGGCATAAGATGGATACGCTGAGAGCGGACCTGAGCGGCTTCTGCCTTCAGGGCCGCTCTTTCATTTGAAAAAACCCTGTGTTATAATTTACCAAAAGAAAGGATCGCAATGATCACATCGGATCGGCTGCCCAGCGGCGTACAAGTCATTTGTGAAGAGATCAGGGACGCCCAGGCGGCCTGCATCGGCGTTTGGTTCGGAGCCGGATCTTCCCGGGAAACGCCGGAGCAGGCCGGCATTTCCCATATGATCGAGCATATGCTGTTCAAAGGAACAGAAAAACGGACGGCACGGGAGATCGCAAGAGATACGGACAACATCGGCGCCAGCGTCAATGCGTTCACGGCCAAAGAGGCTACCTGCTATCACATGAAAGCCTTGACGGAAAAATTTCCCGAAGCAGTGGAAATCCTTTTGGATATGCTCTGCAATTCTGTTTTTGATCCGAAGGAACTGCGAAAAGAGCGCGGCGTCATTCTGGAGGAAATGCAGATGATCCGGGATACGCCCGACGACCACATTATCGACCTGCTCACGGAGACGGTGCTGAAAGACACGGAGCTCGCTACATCGATCATCGGGACAAAAACATCGCTTCGAAAAATCAGCCGGGATCATATTCTGGACTACATCGGAAGGTACTACACCCGGGATAACATGGTCGTTTCCGTCGTTGGCAATTTCGACAGGACCGCCCTTTTTGAGCAGCTGGAGGAGTCCTTATCTTCATTCCCTGCAGTCCGGACGGACGAAAAAAACACGGTGCTGCCGGCTGGACAGCGATTTTTCTCAAAGGTGAAGGATGTGGGACAGAGCCACCTGGCCATCGGCCGGACAGGCGCATCCCTCAGCAGCGAGCTATATTACGCTCAGGCGATCGTCAACGACGTTCTGGGCGGCAGCATGAGTTCCAGGTTGTTTCAGAATATCCGGGAAGACCGTGGTTTGGCATATACCGTATACAGCGCCGGTTCCAGTTACCTGCGAACCGGGATGCATTACATTTATGCCGGTGTGGGACTGGGCAAAGAGGAAGAGACGCTGGATGCCATCATGGCGGAACTGAAACTGCTAAAGCAGCAAGGCCTGGGTTCAGAAGAAACAGCCATCGTAAAGCAGCGCCTCAAAAGCGGCTATATTTTCAGTCTGGAAAGCATGAACAGCCGAATGTACCGGCTGGGCAAGAATATGCTGCTTCTTGGCCGGTATTACGCGCCGGAAGAAGTGATGGCCGAAATCGATGCCGTCACCGGAGATCAGATCCTGGAGGTATGCCGTCAGGTCGGAGATCTTTCCGCCTACAGCGGCATCTCGATCAGCAAGGGTAAACTCGACATGAAAAAACTCATGGCCTCCTGGAGCTGAGCGCTACGACAGAAAGGTAAGTCAAAATGAAGAGGATCGCAGAATTCGAGCGCGTGTCATATTCTATTTTTCAGGAATCCTGCGCGGCCTTTCCGGCCTGGATCGATGATTCGGCAGGCAGGGGAATGTACGATCGTATACGGCTGCCTCAGCGCGCCACCCAGGGGTCAGCCGGGTATGATTTTTTTCTGCCGTTTCCGCTGAGATTGGCCCCAGGCGAGTCGTGTTCGGTCCCTACGGGGATACGGGCTAAAATGGAATACGGATGGGTTTTGATGATCTACCCGAAGTCCGGTCTTGGCTTCCGATATCGCCTCCAATTGGACAATACGGTTGGAATCGTGGACGCCGACTATTATGGAGCCCGCAACGAGGGGCATATCATCATTCGTGTCACCAATGACGGCAAAGCAGGAGAAACACTTGCGCTGGATGCAGGAAAAGCGTTTGCCCAAGGCGTATTTCTTGAATTCGGCATCACCTGCAGCGATGCTGCCGCAGGAGAACGATCCGGAGGCTTCGGATCCACGGGAGCGTAGCCATGCTGCTGAGAGAACAATTGGAACAATTGGAAAGAGAGCGCCTTTCCGTCTATGCTGCAAAAGCATCCGAATCCAAAGGCCGTATCACGGCAGAGGAGCCCTGTGCCCTCAGGACCGATTATCAACGCGACCGGGATCGCATCATCCATTCCAAATCACTTCGCAGGCTCATGCATAAAACCCAAGTGTTTTTAGCGCCGGAAGGGGATCACTTCCGTACCCGCCTGACCCATACGCTGGAAGTTTCGCAGATCGCAAGGACCTGCGCCCGTGCGCTGTCACTGAATGAAGACCTTACGGAAGCCATCGCCATGGGCCACGATCTGGGACATACTCCCTTTGGCCACAGCGGCGAAGCATACCTGAGCGAGCGGCATCCGGGAGGCTTTGCCCACAATGTACAAAGCTTACGGGTCGTGGACGTGCTGGATCTGAATCCGAAAGGGCGGGCGATGAACCTGACCATGGAAGTCAGGGATGGCATACTGAACCATACCGGCAGCGGGGTTCCTTATACGCTGGAGGGGCAGATCGTCAAGCTGTCCGATCGCATCGCCTACATCAATCACGATATCGATGATGCGATCCGGGGAAAGATCATCTCTCCCGAGGAACTTCCAAAGGAATGCATCGAGTATCTGGGGCAGGATCACAGGACCAGGATCGATACACTGGTGCGGGACCTGGTGTCAAGCAGCGACGGCAAAGCTGAAATTTTTCAATCACCGGAAGCCAGACGTTACATGAATGAGTTGAGGGAATTCATGTTTGAACGTGTTTATCACAATCCAGTCGTAAAAAAAGACTCGGAATTGGACAAGATCCGCCATTTGATTTTCTCTCTGTACGACTTTTATTTGAAGAACCCGCAAAAACTGCCCATGGAACAACAGAGCATGCTGGAACGGGACGGGATCGGAGAAGTTGTAAAAGATCATATCGCGAATATGACCGATCGTTATGCCATCAACATTTATACGGCCCATTTTGTGCCGGCTGGATGGAAAAAATAAAAAATAATAAAGGAAACAGTCTGCCTGCGTAGAATAGTGCACTGTACGGGAGGATCGGAGGGCAGGCGTGTCGCAACAGAATTACCAATCGGTCATCGATGAAATCAAAAGCAGGTGCAGCATTGTCGACGTCATTTCCCCTTTGGTCCAGCTTAAGCGGACCGGAACGAACTTCAAGGGGCTCTGTCCGTTTCACAATGAGAAGACACCTTCTTTTGTTGTTTCAGACACGAAGCAGTTATTTACCTGTTTTGGATGCGGCGCCACCGGCGACGTGATCGAATTTATCAAGCGATACTACAACCTTACGTTTCCCGAGGCCGTCGAGCGGATCGCATTGCAATGCGGGATACCGATCCCGGAAACTTACGGCGATCAGGGTAAAAAGAAAGAGGGTTATTACGAAATCAACCGGCAAGCCGCCCGGTATTTCTATAAGGCCTTTGTGGAAAAAGCCAATCCCGGGCTGAAATACATGCTCGGCCGCGGTATTGAGCCGGGTGTTTTGAAGACGTTTGGCATCGGCTATGCCGACGACGCCTGGGAGAGTCTGTCCGGAGAGCTTACAACTGCCGGCTTTGACAGGGAAATGCTGCTGGAGCTGGGTCTCGTGTCGGAAAAGAACGGCAGAATCTATGATAAATTTCGCTCACGCGTCATATTCCCGATCATCAGCACCCGGAGTAAAGTGATCGGCTTCGGCGGACGGATCATAGGAGAAGGCGAGCCGAAGTACTTAAATTCTCAGGAATCACTGGTCTTTCAAAAGAAGTATAATCTCTTCGGCTTGAACCTGACCCGTTCGGAGATCCAGAAGGAGGGCTATGCCGTTCTCGTCGAGGGATATATGGATGTGATCAGTTTGTACCAGCACGGTATCAGGAATGTGGCCGCTTCTCTTGGAACAGCGCTGACCCAGCAACAGGCCCGGCTGCTCAAACGCTACACCGACAATGTGGTGCTGTGCTACGATTCCGACAATGCGGGGATCGAAGCGGCACTGCGGGGCGCGGATGTGCTCAGGGCGGAAGGGTTGGACGTCCGCGTGCTGAATGTGCCGCAGGAAAAGGATCCGGACGAATATATCAAAAAGCATGGCCGTGACGCGTTTCTGAATCTGGTTGCTAAAAAATCCCTTCCCGATGTGGAGTACAAAATATCTCTGCTGAGAAAGCGGTACGACCTGGCCGACACGGCACAAAACATCAAGTTCCTGCAAAAGGTTTCCGGCATACTCCGAACGCTCAAGCCGGTGGAAGCTGATCTCTATATCGGCAAGATTTCCGCGGAATATAAGATCTCCGAAGGCGCCCTCCGGCGCGAAGTCCAGGGCGAAGGCCCGGAGACGGCTGTTGACAGGCCTGACAGACCCGATTCCTTTCAAAAGTCAAAGGAATCTCCGGAGCCTGACGGAAGCGCAGTTTCGCTGGAACGCATGCTGCTGCGGCTGATCTTGCTGCGGAGCGAGTACTTGGACGGGCTTGACGAGTATCCCGAAGCGATCATTACGCCTTCCGGCCAGCGGATCCTGAGTGTTTTCCGGGATCTGTTCACAGAGGATGCCGACCTGGAGCTGGAAGCAGTGCGAAATGCGCTGGAGGAAGAAGAACTCGATTACCTCGAAGAGATCCTGCGGGACGTGCAGGTCGGCGAAAAAGACGAAGACGCTTTTGCGGATTGCATCGCCAAGCTTCAGGAAAAGCGTTTTGAAAAGCGAAAAAAAGAGATCATCGATCTGCTGTCACTGGCCGAAGAATACGGCAATCAGTCCCAGCTGGACGATTTGATGAAAGAGTACATGATGATACAGCAAATGCAAAAAAGGTAAGGTGATGGCAGTGTCTTATGATGTCGACATGCAGGATGTAAAGAAAAGCGAACAGCTGAGCGGATTTATTGAAAATGCCAAGCGCAACGGTTCCGTAACATTCCGGGAAGTGGAGGAAATGCTTACCGATATGGAGTTTACCGCGGCACAGAAGGATCAGATCTATGACCATCTGGAATCCGCAGGCGTTGAGGTGATGACGGAAGCCAACCCGGATGACTTTGAGATCATTGTCCTGGAACCTTCCGATGAGGCGGATCTGGATGAGATCGTGGCTGAGGCCTCGGAGGACGATGTGGAGGCTGTCCCCAAAGGCGTGGCGGTCGATGATCCGGTACGCATGTACTTGAAAGAAATCGGAAAGGTTCCGCTTTTAAGCGCGGAAGAAGAAATGGACCTGGCGCAGCGCATGGAGCAGGGCGACGAAGAAGCGAAGCAAAGGTTGTGCGAAGCCAACCTTCGCTTAGTCGTGAGCATTGCCAAACGGTACGTCGGACGCGGGATGCTGTTTCTGGATCTGATCCAGGAAGGGAACCTGGGACTCATCAAGGCTGTGGATAAGTTCGACTGGCGAAAGGGTTTCAAATTCAGCACATATGCCACATGGTGGATCCGGCAGGCCATCACCCGGTCTATCGCTGATCAGGCCCGCACGATCCGCATACCGGTCCATATGGTCGAAACGATCAATAAACAGATCCGGATCACCCGGCAGCTCCTGCAGGAATTCGGGAGAGATCCGACGCCGGAGGAGATCGCCGCGGAGATGGAGATCAGTGTGGAGAAGGTCCGGGAGATTTCAAAGATCGCCCAGGAACCGGTATCGCTGGAGACTCCCATCGGCGAAGAAGAAGACAGCCATCTGGGCGATTTTATCCCCGACGAGGATGTGCCTTCTCCGGCGGATGCGGCGGCATTTTCCATGCTCAAAGAACAACTGGTGGAAGTGCTGTCCACGCTGACGGAGAGAGAACAGGAGGTGTTGCGCCTTCGGTTCGGACTGGACGACGGAAGAGCCAGGACACTGGAAGAGGTAGGCCAGCAGTTCAAGGTAACGCGGGAGCGGATCCGTCAAATAGAGGCGAAAGCGCTTCGGAAGCTTCCGCATCCGAATCGCAGCAAGCGTCTTCGGGATTATCTGGAATAGCTCGCGATGGTAAAA
>CALLHZ010000018.1 GCA_938009115.1 uncultured Clostridia bacterium | reverse complement strand
CCGATCACCTGAACGTCGGCCACCTTCGGATGAGTGTACACGAACTCCTCGATCTCCTTGGGATAGATGTTCTCACCGCCCCGGATGATCATGTCCTTCAGGCGGCCGGTGATGCAGAAATTCCCCTCCGGCGTCATCATGGCCAGGTCCCCGGTATGGAGCCATCCATCTTTGTCGACGGCGGCGGCGGTAGCCCTGGGCATTTTGTAATAGCCTTTCATGATATTGTAGCCCCGGGCCACGAATTCGCCGATCTGGCCCGGCGGCAGTTCCTGATTGGTGGACGGATCCACGATGCGGCATTCGATCTGAGGAAGCGGACGTCCCACGGTGGAAACTCGTACTTCCAAGGGATCGTCGGTACTGCTCATGGTGCATCCCGGCGAGCTTTCGGTCTGGCCGAAAACGATGGTGATCTCCTTCAGGTTCATCCGGTCCACCACATCCCGCATCACGGAGATGGGGCACAGACTGCCGGCCATGATGCCGGTTCGCATGTGGGAAAAGTCGGTTTTGGGAAAGTCTTCGTGCTCCAGCAGGGCGATGAACATGGTGGGCACGCCGTGGATGCAGGTGATCCGCTCCTGATGAATGCAGGCCAGGGCCGGTTTCGGAGAAAAGTAAGGAAGCGGCATCATAGAGGAGCCGTGAGTCATCGCCGCGGTCATGGCCAGGACCATGCCGAAGCAGTGGAACATGGGGACCTGGATCAGCATGCGGTCGGCAGTGGACAGGTCCATCCGGTCTCCGATGCACTTGCCGTTGTTTACAATATTATAATGGGTGAGCATGACCCCTTTGGGGAAGCCGGTAGTCCCGGAAGTATACTGCATATTGCATACATCATGCTTGTCCACCAGCGCGGCGCGGCGGCACACCTCTTCCATGGGAACGCTGCGTCCCGCGGCCAGCGCCTCTTCCCAAGTATAACATCCCTTGCGGGAAGAGGAAACCGTTATGATGTTCCGCAGGAAGGGCAGCCGCCGGCAATGGAGACGGCCCGGTCCTTCGGCTTTTTCCAGCTCCGGACACAGCTCCCTGATGATTTCCGCGTAATTGGAATCCCTGTAGCCGTCGATCATGATGAGCGTATGGGTATCGGACTGGCGCAACAGGTACTCGGCTTCATGGATCTTGTAGGCCGTGTTCATGGTCACCAGCACGGCGCCGATTTTCGTGGCCGCCCAGAAAGCCACATACCATTGCGGAACATTGGTGGCCCATACGGTCACCTTGTCACCCTGCTTGACGCCCAGCGCGATGAGAGACCGGGCAAATTCGTTCACGTCGTCTCGAAACTCCGCATAGGTCCGTGTGTAATCCATCATGGTGTAGCGAAAAGCGTACTGATCCGGAAATTCCGACACCACCCGGTCCAAAACTTGAGAAAAGGTCAGGTCGATGAGAACATCCTTTTTCCAAAGATATTTCCCTGTGCCCGCTTTATTGTCATAAAGACGGTCATCGCCCCGGGCGCTGTTGTCAAAACGGCTCATGTAATGGGCGTAGTGTGGGAACACGATTGCCGGATCCGCCAGCTCCGGCATCCAGCCGGGCAGCCATTCCAGGGAGAGACAGCCTTCGAAATTGATGGAGCGCAAAGCGTTCATCATACTCTCCAACGGGATGTCGCCCTCCCCCACGAGGGCATAGGCCGGGCCTTCCGGTCCGGGAAGGGAGTCTTTGATGTGGACATGGCGGATATAGGCGCCCAGATTCTGCACCGTGGTTTCCGGGTCCTCGCCGCCAAAACGGTAGGGATGGTGTACATCCCACAATGCCCCCAGACTGTCGCTGGCAAATTCGTTGAGCAGCTGCCGCAGCTTGCCGGTGTCCTGATAGATTCCGGTGGTCTCCATCAAAATACAGACCGTCCCCTTTTCCGCGTACTCCACCGCCGGCGCCAGGCATGTCCGGACTGCCCGCTCCGCAGCTTCCGGATCCCTGCCGGGCAGATCCCTTGCGGTAACGCGAAGGCAAGGGATGCCCGCGCCTTCACAGAGCCGCACCCCGTGAAGGATTTTTTCCGTATTTTCCCGAATACGGTCGCTGTCAGCGGCATCCACGACGATGTCATAGCAGGGAACCCCAAGGCCAGCCTGACTCAGCTCCCGCTTCAGCTGCTCGGCAGCCCTGAGATCTTCGTCTCCCGCTTCTCCCCGGAATACGTCCCGGCTGCTCTGATGAAATTCAACGCCGAAAAAACCAAGATCCTTGGCGATATCCAAAAACTCAGACCGCGAAAACTCACTCCATCCGTTGGTGGAAAACGTCAGCCTCATGATGCATTCTCCTCAAAAACGATTTTGTTGACGGCGCTCAGGAAAGCACTGATCCCCGCCCCGATGATATCGGTGGAAATGCCCTTGCCGGAATACAGCTTGCCACCCGCCCGCAGCTTGACCAAGGTGTCGCCCATGGCTTCCCGCCCCTCGGTCACGGCCTGGATCTGAAATTCATCCAGTTCAAAATGCCGCCCCACGATCTGTTCGATGGCCCGAAAAGCCGCCTCGATGGGCCCGTCGCCTACGGCAAAGCCCTCCAGGGACACGGTTTTTCCATTTGTCTTTTCCAGAAGGATGTGCGCAGTGGAACGGATCAGGTTTCCGTTGTTGATCACATAGCTTTTCAAGTGATAGGTGGGAGGCACCTGGATGGCCTCGCTGGCGATGATGGCCTCCAGCTCTCTGGCGCCGATCTCCTTTTTATGGACAAGACGCTGAAACGCCTCGTAGACTTTTTTGCGCTCCTCGGGTGAAAGATCATAGCCCAGATCCTTGGCAGCCTTTCCAAGGGTCTGAATGCTGTCTCCTTCCTTGAGGAGCAGCCCGTCGGCGCGGTCCGTGCCTGCGGGTGCGTGGTCCTGCTCTTTGCTTTGGACTGAGCCGGTGGCAAATTGCCGGATCCTGGCGGCAGCCTGCTGGATCTGAGTATAGGCCAGCCCCGAAGACAAGCCGATGCTCTCGCCCCGCTGCTCGATGATGTCGGCCACCGTTTCCAGCCCGGCGGCGATTTGCCCGCCTGTGCTGACCCGGATCCCATCGGCCCCTTTTTCTGCGGCTGCCAGACAGGCGGCTTCTGCCATTTTAAACCGATTGTTGAAGCTGACGCCCAGGTGCACCCCACCCAGTTCGGGGACATCCCGCAGGAGCCCTTCCACAAAGGCGCCGTATTCATGAGGCAGCATGGTGCCGGCGGAGTCTTCCACCGTAACCGACGCCGCGCCGGCCTTTACCGCTGTCTGAACAGCCCGGCGCAGGAAGTCCGGCTCTGCAGCCGTCGCATCCTCAGCCGCAAAATCAACATCTTTTGTGAAGGAGGCTGCCCGGGCAATCAGTTCTTCGATCATTTCCAAAACCTGAAGCGGTTTCCGGCCCAGGCCATATTCCATGCGAATGGCCGATACGGGAATGCTGATACGGATCATGGGTCTTCTGGCATCCTTCATGGCCCTCCAGACACTGTCGACAGAGTCTGTATCCAAGCCGCCGCTACAGCATAGAAAGCTGTGCTTCACTAAAGGCGCCACGGTCTTGATCAGCAGCTCGTTCACTTTTTCCTCCGCTGTAAACGGGATCTGGATCACGTCGATGCGGATCTTATCCAGCGCGCGGACGATCTCGATCTTTTCCTTGAATCCCAGCGCGCCCTTTTCCCGGAGGATCATCTCCTGCAGCGTCGCATCCGCTATTCCTATTTTTTTCATCGCTCTTGTTCCTTTCGCGTAAAAAAAATGCCAGGCATATCATAGCCTGGGACGATCATTCACCGCGGTACCACCCATTTTACTGCATCGATTGCAGTCTCTCCGAAGGTTCTGCCAAACCTTCCGCCATGGTAACGGGGCTTCCGTGACGCCTTATTGCCTCCTGCAAAGAGAGGGTTGGGGCATCCTGCTCGGAAATGAGACCGCTCCTGTCCTTCGGGATCAGCTCGCACCGGCCGCTGACTCTCTGCACCGCCCGGACGGGGCGTAATTTCGTCATTGCATTTGCTTCTTTGGATTATATGGACTGATTATAAGTTGACCAAACAAAATTGTCAAACAAAACTTGTGTTAATTCAACAGTTTTTTTGCTGCTGGCGAACAAGTATGGAAGATCGGTCTTTGTACCGGCTGGCGCTTGTGATATGATAAAACAAACAGATGATTCCCCTATCGCCCGAGGAGGCAGGCAATGGACAATAACATCTCCAGACAAGAACTGTTCCGCTGGTGTTCCGTCCCTTATCAGGAGCTGGAGCGCCGGTCGGACCTGAAAGTGAAGCTGAATATGAAACCCGACCGGAAACAGATCATGGAAGAGATCGGCAACATGATGGCCGATGAAGTGATCGCCTTTAATAAAGCCGGCAAAACATTGAAGTGGGTGCTCCCGGCCGGCCCCACCGACGAATACGACATCCTGATACGCCGGGTCAACGAAGAGCGGATCAGTCTCAGGAATTTGTGGATCTTCCACATGGACGAATTTCTGGACTGGGAAGGCCGGCCCTATCCCGTGGCTGACACCTACGAAAGCCTGGAGGGCACCATGAACGCCTGCTTCTACGACAGGATCGACCCGGAACTGACCGTTCCCGCCGCACAGCGCATCTGGCCTAGGATCGATGATCTGGACAGGCCCGATATTCTGTGCAGAGAGCTTGGCGGCATCGACACGCTCTGGGCGGGCATCGGCGCCAAGGGGCTGGTCGCTTTCAACGAGCCTCCTTACCGCTATACCATGCGGCTCTCCATCGAAGAGTATGCCGCGGCAAAAACCCGGATCCTGGATCTGAATGACGACACCATTGTCGCACTGTCCCAGCGCTCCTTCGGCGGCTGCTATGATGCGGTGCCTCCCCGGGCCGTCACCATTGGCTTCGGGATCATGACCACGGCCAAACGGGCCGTCTATATGGTGGCTACCGGCTCCTGGAAACAGACCGTCGTGCGGGTGATCCTGTTCAGCGAACCGACCTTGGAATATCCCGTTACCCTTCTTCCGTTATATATTCCGGATATCACACTGTGCGCCGATCACAACACCATGGACCATCCCATGTCTCACGAACTGAAAGGCTGGTAATTATGGAACGGAAAACTGACGTCATCGTGCTGAACAGTCACGGTGTGGGGCAATATGCTTACGCTGACCGCATGCCCCGGTGGGGTGAGACCATGCGGGTCACCCGATGGCACATCGACCAGGACGGAGGAAAAGGCACAAATATCTCCGTCGCTCTCGGCCGGCTTGGCCTGAACGTTTCCTATGTGGGCAAGGTCGGCAACGATCCCTGGGGAGATCTGGGCGAAAAATGGATGCAGGACGCGGGCGTCGATACTACATTTCTGTACCGCACCGACGAAGTCGCCACAGGAACGGCGCTGATCCTGTTGGGTCCCAATGGAGAAAACGCCATCATCGACGGCGATTCCAGCAGCGAGAAACTGACAGAAGAAGAAGTCCGCAGCGCCATCGCAGCCCGGTCGGAGGCCCGGATGTTCGTCACCGGATTTGAGATCCCCGAACAGCTGTCTTTGCTGGGCGCCCGCTATGCCAAAGAGTTGGACATGACTACGTTCCTGAACCCCAGCCCTCTGCCGGAACGGCCTATGGACCGGCTGGATTTCGTGGACTACCTGGTCCTGAACGAAGTGGAAGCTCGCGCTCTGCTGGAACTCCAAGGCGCGGAAAGTATGGAGCCGGCGGATATGTGCCGCAGTCTGAAGCAGCGCTACGGCTGTCCCCATGTGATCCTGACTCTGGGCGCCCGGGGCAGCGTAGTGCTGGACGGAGATGACGATCTTTGGAAGGTGCCGGCGCCGAAGCCCGAAAAGATCATCAATACCGCTGGCGCCGGCGACGGCTATTTGTCGGCGCTGGTCTACAAGCTGTTTCGAGGCACTTCTCTCAAGGAAGCTACCCGGTGGGCCAGCAGTTATGCGTCGCTCACCGTCACGATCCACGGAACGATCCCTGCCTATCGGCCGCTGGAGGAAGTGGAAGATTTCATCCAGAAACACAAATAAAACAAAAGGCCTGCCGGCAAGCCGGCAGGCTTTTCTTCTTATTGGACAACTCAGGAAAGTCCCAAAATAAATTCTTCCACCTCCGGCGCAAAGGGATAACCCATGCCCGGCCTTTTCGTCATGGACCCTTTTCGGGTCACCTTAAATGCTGCATAACGTCCGGCAAATTCTGCGGCCTTCTCTACTTCCATGCCTCGCACCAGGCCAGTGACAAAGGCTGCCAGATAGCCGTCGCCGGCGCCGATGGTATCCACAGCATCCACCGAAATAGGCGCCACCTCAATAAACCTCTCTCCGTCCAGAACGGCGCTGCCTTTCTCTCCGCAAGTGATCACCACGCCACCGCAGCGGTATTCGGCTTTGAGCGCCTCCGCCATTCGATGTACACTGTCGGGCGCATCCTCCTCCAAACCCAGCAGAGCCCGCGCCTCCACGTCGTTCAGCACAACGTAGTCCAGATAGTCAAGGGTTCCCATAGGCCCGTCGGGCAGCGGACTCACGTTGCACAGGGTGGTCATGCCGTACTCTTCCTTTGCCATTCGGGCACCTTCCAGAGCCTTGCCCCAGGGCATGCCGAATCCGGTGATGAAGATCTTTGCATCCTGCATTTCCTCAAGAGCCCGGTGCACTTCCTCCCGGGTCAAAAATTCACAGGCGCTGTCTCCGTCCACGATGGTATTGTAGCCTTCCTCGTCGATCATGATCAGACCGGTTCCGGTGGCAACGCTTTCGTCAAAGATCATATGAGAAGCGTCCACCCCGGATTCTTCCAGCCACTTTTTGCCCATCTCGCCCCAGGGGTCGCAACCCACCTTGCCGATGTAGCCCGTGGCAACGCCCAGACGCCCCAGCGCCACGGAAACCGTTACGCCTTTGCCGCCGTCCTCTTCGACTTTCCAGTTTTTCGCCGCCAGCGTCTCGCCCCGGCGGGGCAGCCGTTTGACGTGACAAACCTGGCCTACGCCATGGCTGTTCAATACGATCACATCCACTTTGCCCATTCCTGCCTCCTTACCGGACGATCCCCAGCTCTTTCATGGTCTGATCGATACCGGCCTTCACTTCGTCGGAAACATAATCCTGATGGGCCGGCATCCTGGAGTGTTTGACCACAGGTCCGCCGGTAAATTTCTGAGCATACATGTACGCTGCATTAAACGGCGCTTTTTTCAAGGCGTTGCGGATCTTGAGGATCCTGTTCTGAGCTTCCAGGCATTTCTCCCGTTCGCCGGCCAGTCCGTAATCGATCACTTCTTTCATTTGAGCCGGGAATGGCACCGCCATAAAGGACACGCAGCCCACAGCGCCCATCAGCACGGCCAGTCCGTCTGTAGCGTCGCAGCCGCCCAGAAAATCGAAGTTCTCTTTATCGATGCGCAGCATCACCTGCATAAAATGGATCATATCGGTCGTGGCGTCCTTGTATCCTCTGAAATTCGGAACGTTTCTCCAGATTCGCTCCAAAGTGTCGGGATCAAAAAGGGTGCCCATCTGAACGCTGTTGTAAATGTAGCAGGGCTTGTCACAAAAGGAAATCAGCTGGTTGGCCCAGTCGTACAGAGCTTCGGAGGTGTGACGAAAATAAGGAGGCGCGCTGATGCAGTAGCAGTCGCACAATCCGCTGTCCATATAAAGCTTCAGCAATTCTTTGTTCTGAAGCAGGGATTCTTCGAAGGAGCAACCCATGATCATCCCTTTGGGGCCGGCATGCTCGCGGACGATTTTGAGCAGCTTCATCTTTTCATCGTTGGAAAGACAGTGGCATTCCGCACCGAGTCCGTTGACGAAAAAATTACTGACGCCGCTGGCTACCTGAAAATCCACCAGACCGCCCATCATCTCATAGTCGATGGAGCCGTCTTCATTGAAGGGTGTGATCAGCTCCGTGAACAGTCCTTTTACATAATGCTTTGCCATTTTTACCTCCTTGTACAAAACGGGCCGCATAAAGCGGCCCGTATGGAACATCATGATGTTGCGTTTTATGTCTT
>CALLHZ010000017.1 GCA_938009115.1 uncultured Clostridia bacterium | reverse complement strand
GGGTGCGGCAGCTGGCCAAAGAATTCAATGTATACATCGTGATGGGCGTCGCGCTGAACGAAGGCGACGCGCTGTACAACGCCGCGGTGGTTTGGGACAGGCAGGGCCGGGAGCTGTGCCGCGCCAGAAAATCCAACCTGTGGCATTTTGACGGAAAGTGGTTCGAGGCAGGGCAGACCTCCGAGGTTTTTGACACGGAATTCGGGCCCGTTGGCGTGATGGTCTGCGCCGACGGCCGCATCCCGGAGATCGCGGGGATGCTTCGCGCCAAAGGCGCGAAGCTGATCGTCGACACGGTGAACCTGGTGGCCGCGGCTGCGACACCGGAGCAGCTGTCGAACCAGCAATATGAATTTATCCTGCCGGCCCGGGCCAAAGAGAACGGCGTGTTCATTGCCGTGGCTGACAAATGCGGCGTGGAGGAGGATATCGTCACCTGTCTGGGACGGAGCTTTGTGACGGACCCGGAGGGAGCCATTATCGCGGAATGCTCCCCGGACAAGGAAGAGATCCTTTTCGTGGAGATCGATCTCTCCGATTGTAAAGACATCCCCGAAAAGCGCCCGGCGCTGTACGAAGCCATGGTGGAGCCCACGGAAGAACTCCCCGTGACCCGGGATATCCGGGCTTCTTATAGAATGGACGAGCTGAACCTGTTTACTCTGCTCGTTCGGTATCAGTATGGATCCAGGGAAGAATATATCGAAAAAGCTTTGCGCTATATCCGCAACGGCCAGATCGCTTCGGCAGAACTGATCGTTTTGCCCGAGCTGGAAGAAGAATACCGGCTGGACGACGCGCTGACGGAGACCGTCAGCAAAGCCCTTGAAGGAAAGACCGTGGCGGCTTTGGCCGGCCGCATCGATACCGAGCAAGGGCCGGCCCGCGTCGTCCGCTTCCTCACGTCCCAAGGCCCCCTGGGCACTCTGCAGTCCACCCACTGCGCAGGAGTCGTCAATGCAGACAGCATCGACGTCCTTTCCCTGACGCCCGCCATCAAGATCGCCGTCCTGTTCGACGAAGAAGCGGAGATTCCCGAAATATCCAGAACAGCAATGCTCAAAGGCGCAGATATCCTCCTCTGCTGCGACGGCAGCAGCGCACCCATGCGGATCAAGACCCTCAAGACCCGAGCGGCAGAAAACTCGGTCTTCGTGATCCGCAGCGCTGCAGCCCGGGGAGTCGACACCAGCGCCATCTACAATCCTGCCGGCGGCCAGATCCTTACAACACTTACCTCCGGGGAACATGCCGCCGCAGGCTACATCAACACCGCCCTGAGCAAATCCAAAAGCATCGTGCCGGGTACGCACATCGTCCATGGACGTATCCCGAGCTTTTATAAAAAGGAGCGAAACCATGAACAATAAAACGACACTCATCAAAGACGCCGTCGTCGTCACCTCCAAGAGCTGCGTACCGGCGGACATTCTGATCAAGGGCGGCAAGATCGAGGCCTTGCACACCCCCGGCGCGCCCTGCGAAGCCGACGAGACCATCGACGCCAAAGGGCGCTATGTGATGCCCGGCTGCGTAGACGGCCATACCCACATGATGGATCCGGGCAACACCGATCGAGAAGAGTTCTCCACCGGGACCATGGCGGCTGCCGTGGGTGGCACTACCACCATCGTGGACCATCACCGGAACGTGCCCGCCGTCTACGACGTACAGGCCCATTTGGAGAAAATCAAATTCCTGGAAGGCAAGTCCTGCGTTGATTACGGCTTTATGGGCGGCATCTCCCCCACGAACACCAAAGAACTCCAGGCCATGTGGGAGGCCGGCGTGGTCTCCTTCAAGACTTTCACCTGCAACCTCCACGGCGTCAAGGCCATGCACACCAGCTACCTGGTGGAAGCCTTTACCGAGGTGGCTCGCTTCAACGGCACCGTCCTGATCCACTGCGAAGATGACGGGATCTGTCAATACAACGAAGAAAAACTGAAAGCCGAAGGCAGAACAGACTATCTGTCTCAGTGGGAATGGCGCTCCAAGCTGGCCGAAAGACTGGCCGCCAAAACCGTGGTGGAAGTGGCCAAAGAAACCGGCTGCCGGGTAATCATTGCCCACGTGTCCCAGCCCGAGATCCTGCAGGTGATTCACGAAGCCCAGGAAGAAGGCTACGAGATCTATGCCGAAAGCTGTGCCCACTACTTCAATCTGACCGTAGAGGATCTGGCCGAAAAGGGACCCTGGGTCAAGTTCACCCCTCCCATGAACACCGCCGAAAAGAAAGAAGAGCTCTGGAAGCTGTTCGACCTGGGCTATGTGACGACCATGGGCTCGGACCATTGTCCGTATCCCAAATCCGACAAGCTCCCCGGCGAAAAGAACATCTGGGACGCTCCCAACGGGATCCCCGGCGTGGAGACCTCCCTGAAAGCCATGCTCAACGGCGTCAACGAAGGGAAAACCACGCTGAACCGGATCGTGGAGTGCATGTGCGAAAATCCCGCCAAGGTTTACGGACTTTACCCCCGCAAAGGCCACATCGACGTCGGCGCCGACGCGGACCTGGTGATCCTGGACATGGAAAAAGTCGAAACCGTCAAAAATGAGAACATCGTCTCCAAGTGTGGCTGGTCCGCCTTCGAGGGCAAAACCTTTAAAGGCGCCGCAGACACCGTGCTCCTGCGCGGCAAGGTGATCGCCAAAGGCGGCGTGTTCCAGGGAGAAGCGGGCTACGGCAAGTTTACGGCCAGAGAAGAATCCTGTCTGAAATAGCCACCTAAGGAGGCTCTTGATGGATACTCAAACGAAAAATAAAAAATCCGCATTCGAAAAGCTGAACGGCGCCATACAAGCCTTCGAGCACTACTCTCTGGCAGCCGGAATGATTTTGATCTCCGTGATCATTTTCATCAACGTCATCGGGAGATACTTTTTCAGCACTTCGTTTACCTGGCCGGAGGAGCTTGCGCGATACATCATCGTTGCGGTTACCTTTATCGGACTGAGCTCCTGCGCCAGGGAAAATATTCATGTCAGTGTAGATATTCTGGCCAACAAGCTGAAGGGACGCGCCGCCTGGATCCAGCAGATCGTGATCCATCTGCTTTGCACGGCGCTGGCTGTTTATCTTTCCTTCATCAGCATACGGTTTACCGTACTGCAGTATATCGGCGGCAACGTGAGCGTTGCATTGCCGATCCCCACCTGGATACTGTACCTGTCCGTCAGCATCGGATTTGTGTTGGCCGCGTACACTTACACTGTAAAAACAGTTCAATTGCTTAAAAATAAAAAGGACTGGGAAGCGAAAGAGGCGGAAAAATGATAGAAATCGTAGGATTGCTGTTTCTCATTTTGATCCTGCTCGGTGTTCCGATCTATGCGGCGATCGTCATACCCAGTATCGTGGGGCTGCTGATCAGCTTCCCGCAGATGGACATGGTGCTGATCATCCAAAAGATGGTAAACGGCGTAGATGTGTTCTCTCTGCTTGCCATCCCCTTCTTTATGTTTGCGGCCGACATCATGTCCAGAGGCAACATCGGCGCCAAACTGGTCAACTTTGCCAAAGTGCTGGTCGGTCACTTCCACGGCGGGCTGGCCATTACGACGATCCTCACCTGTACGATCTTCGGCGCCATATCCGGGGCCGGCCCGGCAGCAGTCGTTGCCCTGGGACCGCTTCTGTACCCGGCCTTGCTCAAGGCGGGATACGGAAACAAGGAGTCCATGGGCTGCATCACGGCAAGCAGCACCCTGGCCATGCTGGTCCCGCCGGGGATCGCCATGATCCTGTACGGTGTCAGCGCAAACGTGTCCATCGGCAAGCTCTTTATGTCAGGACTCGGGATCGGCGTCATCTGCGCGATCTTATTCAGCGCGTATGCGTTTGTTGACGCAATACGCAAAAATATCCCAAGAGACAAAAAGGCCACCGTCAAAGAGGGGCTCGTGGCAACGAAAAATGCATTTTGGGCTCTGGGCCTGCCGGTCATTATCCTGGTCGGCATTTATGCCGGGATCATGACGCCCACCGAAGCGGCTGCCATCGCCGTAGGGTATGTATTCCTGGTGGAATTCTTTATATACAAGTCGATGACCCTGAAAGAATTCGCTGAAACAGCCTGGCAATCGGGCAAGATGGTTGCGATGATCTTTGTTCTGATCGCATCGGGCTCTTTGCTGGCGTACCTTTTCAATGCGGCGCAGATACCTCAGGCGCTGGTGCAGCTGGCAATGGGGAAGTCCGAGATACTGATTCTGCTCACGATCAACCTGATGCTTTTCCTGGCGGGCATGATCATCGATCCCAACTCCATCGTCATCGTATTTACACCGCTCATCTATCCTTTGGCCATGAGTATCGGCGTTGACCCCATCCATTTGGGCATGATGGTCGTTTTCAGCTGTGCCATCGGCATGATCACCCCGCCCTTTGGGCTGAACATCTTTGTGGCGCAAGGCACCTTCCGTCAACCCTACACTAAAATCGTGCAGTCTCTGTACCCTTACATTCTGTTGATGGTGCTGCTGTTATTGTTTGTGATCTTCGTACCGGAATTGTCGCTGCTGATCCCCAACAGGATGACGATCTGATTTCGGCAAAAGGTACGCCAAATATATTTGATGCTAATGTATAAGCATATAAGAAGAGGAAGTTTCACTAAAGGTTTACTCGATCGTTACAAGGAGTGACAGGAGGAAAGTTATGAAGAAGAAGTATCTCATACTGCTTGCGCTGGTGCTGGCATTTGCCATGCTGCTGCCCGCTTGCGGCGGCGCCGCAGAGGGCGAAGGAGACGAAGCCGCAGAGCCCATCATCATGAAAATCAGCCACGTGGGCGCGCCCGACACGGAAAGAGACCGGGGAGCGCAGAAAATCAAAGAAATCGTAGAAGAAAGATCAGGCGGAAGAATCGAAGTCCAGATCTATCCTTCCAGTCAGCTGGGCGGACAAAGAGACCAGGTGGAAGGCGTTCAATTCGGCAACATCGAAATGTCCATCGTGCCGACTTCCTATCTGGGAAGCTCCGTACCCATGATCACGATGCTCGATACCCCCTACCTGCTGCCGACGGATCCGGATCAGCTGACGGAGCTGTACGAGTCCGACGCGATCAAGATGCTCATGGATCAGACTCTGGAAAAAGACATGCGCGTTCTGGGCATATGGCAGACAGGCTATAAAGTCTGGACAGCCAACAAACCGTTGCTCTATCCCGAAGATGCCGCCGGCTTAAAGGCCAGAGTCATGAACTCCCCCATCATGTTCAAGCAGGACGAAGTGCTGGGCATGTCGGCCATTACCATGGACTTCGGCGAAACCTATGCGGCGCTCCAGAACAAAGCTATCGACGCCCAGGAGAATCCCATCCCCCTCAATTATGACATGAAGTTCACCGAAGTGCAGTCAGACATGACGGTCACGAATCACGCCGGCCTGGACCAGCTGGTCATCGTGAGCACCATGTGGTACGACGGACTGGATGAAGAGCTCCAGACCATCATCGCCGAAGCGGTCGCAGAAGGCGGCAAGGTCTGCAAGCAAGCTACCCTGGACAAGATCGACGAGTATACGGAGATCATCCTGGCAGCCGGGACCCCCAAGATCCACTATCTGAACGACGAGCAGCTGCAGGCATGGAAAGACGCCCTCGCGCCTGTTAAAGACTTCGCCAGAGAGAGTCAGGACGAGCTGGGCAAGGAGATCTTCGACGCCATCGTTGCCGAGAGCGACAGGATCAGCTCCGGCCAATAGTATTGAAAGCAAGAAGACAGAGCGGCCCCTCCGGGGCCGCTCTTTCCTTTCCGGACGCCGTCGCCTTGACAGCTTTTCCGTTTCTCACTATGATGAAGAGAAAGTGAGGGCAACATGGATATCAAACATCTGAAGTACTTTGTCCATATCGTCGACGCAGGCGGCTTTTCCGAAGCCGCCCGGAAGCTTTATGTGTCCCAGCCCAATCTGAGCAAGGCAGTCCGAAATCTGGAAGAACATCTTGACACCAAGCTTTTCTACATGGAGGGCAATAGAGCCAAGCTGACGGAAGAAGGGAAAAACCTTTACCGCCTTTCCCAGGTGGCCATCGAGCAGTACGACAACGTGTTCGACGAAATGCTTCATTTGAAGCAGAATGCCCGGGGGACCGTCAACCTGGGGATCCCGCCCATTATCGGGACCTGCGTGCTGCCGGCCATGCTGTCGGCTTTCTATCAGAAATATCCCGGGATCCGGCTCCGGGTGGACCAGCGGGCGGCGAATG
>CALLHZ010000016.1 GCA_938009115.1 uncultured Clostridia bacterium | reverse complement strand
ACGAGGGTTTTGTGCTGAAATGCGCAGCGGAAGCCACCGGCCGGTACATGACGAAAAGCGACGACGAGTGGTCCGTGGCGCAATACGGGCTGATCGAGGCCTTGCGGAGCTACGATTTGCAAAAGGGAAGCTTTTATGGCTACGCCGCTCTCGTGATCCGCAGAAAGCTCATTGACTACTATCGCGGCCAACAGAAGTACCGCCCAGAGGAGGCCGTGGATCCTGCCGTATTCAGCGCAGACACCGGCGATGAAACTGCTTATGACAGCACTGCCCGGCAGGTTGCCGGCAGTCTTGCAGCGTCAGACGAAGGGGAGGCACTGCGCCTGGAGATCGAGGCTGCCAACGAACTGTTTCGGGGGTATGGGTTTTCCTTCTACGATCTGGCGGACTGTTCCCCGAAATCCCAAAAGACCAGGCAGGCCTGCGGCACAGCGGTCCGCTATTTATATGCCAATCCGGTGCTTGTGAAGCAATTGCGGGATTCCAAAAGGCTTTTGGTGGATACCATCGCAAAAAACTGCCATATACACCGAAAAATATTGGAAAGACATCGTAAATATATGATAGCGGCGGTGGAGATCCTGTATGGAGAGTTTCCGTATCTTGCCGAGTATTTGAAATTCATCAGAAGGGAGTCGGACCGATGAGAGCGGTGATCGTCGAAATCAAGAACAAAACGGCGGCGGTTTTGCTTGCCGACGGCAGCGTCGAAAAGATCAAAAACAGCGGATATGCAGTAGGTCAGATTCTGGAAATCACCGCCAGACAGGCTTCCGCAAAGAAGCGGTTTGTCCGGCAGTTCGCTTCGATGGCGGCGGTGATCGCCCTTGGAAGCGCCAGCGCTTTTGCGTACTACACGCCATATTATTACGTGAGTCTTGACGTAAACCCGTCATTTGAGTATTCTGTTAACTATTTTGACCGGGTCCTGTCTGTGAACGCCCTTGATGGGGACGAGATCCTGGATGAGGCAGAGCTGAACGATCTTCGCAACAAAAAGATCAAGGAGGCTGTCGCAGAAACCGTGGAACAGATCCAGTCGGAAGGCTATCTGGATTCCGCTGGAACGGGCGGGATCCTGATCGCAGTTTCAGGAAAAGACGAAGAGAAGGCAGACAAGCTTGGGGACGCTTTGCAGGCAGTTGTAAAAGAGAAAGAGGATCCCGGAAAGCCCATGGAGGTCGAAACCTCCAGCGTCAGGAAAGAAGACATTCAGGAGGCGAAGGATCTTGGCGTATCCGCCGGAAAGCTTCGCCTTGTGGAAAGTCTGGAGGAGAGCGCGCAAGCAGGAGAAATCGACAAAGAAGAGTGGCTTGCCAAACCTGTTAAGGAAATCATGGACGCCATCAAAGAGAACAAGACAGAAGAAAAGGAAAGCATAAAAGAAGAGCAGCGAAGCGAAAAAGAAGAAAAGCAAAGTGAGAAAGATCAAGCGGAAAAAGGAAAAAAGAATTGAGGATACCCCGAATTGCGCTGTGACAGTTTCGTATTTATGTAATAAGTCAGCATATCTGTTTATTCAGGAGGTACGAACATGAAACGAAGATTTTATCAAAGCATCGCATGGATGCTTGTGCTGGTAATGGCAGCAGGATTTTCTCCGGTCTACGCCGCCGGGACGGATTATAGCGGAACGATCGCCAAAACCGTTGCGTTCCCCGATGTCATGACGTTCACAGCGGCTGATTTTACCGAGCTTTACAGTGGAAACAAAACCGCCCTGGATGCTGTTGTGATCAGCGGAACGGATCCTGCCTTCGGCGCGCTGAAGCTTGAGGACGACAGCGCTTTGGGTGTGCGGATCGACATGGAAGATATCCAGGATGGAGAATTGACCTTCGTTGCAACGGACACGGGAGTCGTTTCCTACACTGTCACTGCCTATGCCTTTGACGAGGAAGAACCCGCCGGCGCCGCGACACTGACGATCACCGCAGAAGAATCTACAGACGCCGGGAATGCGAAGTACACCATAGACGAAAATATGCCGGTTCGCCTTTCGTCGGTATATTTTGCCGAACTTTTCCGTGCGGCCAACGGCAGGACCTTAGCTTATGTAAAGTTTGATCTCCCGGCGGAAGACAAGGGTATATTGTATCTTGACTATACATCGGCGGCCCTTTTTGAAGCCCGGATCACTGCAACGGAAAAATATTATGCGAATACCTATCCCGGTATTTCGCGCATCACGTTTGTGCCGGCGGAGGATTTCTCCGGTACGGTATCGATCCCTTACACCGGATACACTGCAGATCATACTGCATATTGGGGCATGCTGACGATTCAGGTGCGCGACGCCAGCGCGGATGAAATCAGTTATTCGGCAGAAACAGGAGAAGCGGTGTCTTTCGATGCAGAAGATTTTGACGAAGTTTGCCTGGAAATGACCGGAGACGAACTGTCCTACGTCACATTTACGCTTCCTGCGGCGTCCCACGGCAAGCTTTACTACAATTACAGGAGCGCGACGGATTACGATGCCCTCGTTCTGGCTGCCGCAAAATATTACAGCAGCGATGAACCGGGTCTGTCCGATGTCGATTTTCTGCCTGCAGCCGATGTGACAGGCACGGTCAGGATACTGTATAAAGGCTACAGTCTGGAGGGTGAAAGTTTCAACGGCGTGGTCGCCGTGACCCTGGATGCGGCAGAAGGGGAAGAGGACGAGGACGAGGAAGAAACGTCCGGGGATTCGGAACATTTCAATGATGTCGGCAAGAATATTGCCTGGGCTGTCGAGGCGATCGATTATCTGTACGAGCAAGGCATATTGACCGGAGACGGCGCCGGATATTATAATCCACAGGCCAGCATTTCCAGGGCAGATTTCGTTCTGATGCTGACAAGAGCGTTCGACTTGGATTCGGAGAGTGAAGACAATTTTGCTGACGTGGACGAAGACGATTACTATTATAAAGCCGTAGGCGCAGCGAAGAAGCTTGGGATCACCAAGGGGGCCAACGGGAAATTCAATCCCAGATCCGCATTGTCACGGCAGGATGCCATGGTCCTGATCTTCCGGGCCCTCGAAGCTGCGGATATCGATCTGGAAGAAGGGGAGGATGACGTTTTGATCCCGTTCAAGGATCAGCATAAGATATCGGATTATGCCAGATATGCTTTCCGGGCGCTCGTGCAGGCGCGGATCATCGAAGGCAGCGATAAATCGTTAAATCCAAACAGCAGCATATCCCGGGCGGAGATCGCCGTGATCCTGTACAGGATCCTGACACTGTAAGAAAGCAATAAGCCCGCCGGCAGTGTCCGGAAGGGATGACCAGGGGGAAGAAAAAGCCCGGCAGTAAGCCGGGCTCTTTCTTTGGCTATATAACCAGGGATGGTTCGGCTAAAATCAATTCGATCCCAAGGTCTTTGATACCTTCTTGATAGTCTGTGGATAAATTGGTATCGGATACGACTGTTTTGACTTGGCTTAGAGGGCATCCAAGGGAAAAGGCATTGCGTCCGAACTTTTCGCTTTGTGCCACAAGGATGGTCTTGCCGGAGTGTGCGATGATTTTTTCACGAATCGAGTAATCTTCGATACCATAATCGGATATGCCAAACTCAAAGGTGATGCCTCCTGCACCAATGAAGGCTTTATCTGCGAACAAGCTGCTGATGGAAAGCAGTGCCATATCGCCATACATGTTCTTTTCGTTGGTGTCCAGCTTTCCACCCAATACAAAAATGTCAAAATTAGTGTTGTTCAATTCGTTCACTATGGGAAGCGAATTGGTGATGACTGTTAAATGT
>CALLHZ010000015.1 GCA_938009115.1 uncultured Clostridia bacterium | reverse complement strand
CCGTCTTTACAGCGGCTTTTATGTGCTGTACTGCAAGTCAGCAGCGGGCCATGACATGAGTAAAGGAGGCATTTCCCTTGGATCAGAATGAAATCAGAAGGATCGTGGAGCACATCGTTCTGCGAATGCAGAATGAAACGGCCTGCAGTCCCTGCGCAAGCCACGAAAAGGGAGATATCCCGCTGGAGGTCTCAGCCCGGCACGTCCATCTGACCCGGGAAGCGGTCGAAGCTCTATTCGGCACCGGTGAGACGCTGCAAACCAAAAGACCCCTTTCCCAGCCCGGGCAGTTTTTGTCCGATCAGCGCGTTAAGCTCGTGACGCAAAAGGGCTCCTTGGAAAACGTAGCCGTTCTGGGCCCTGAACGCAGCAAGGTACAATGCGAATTGTCCCTTTCCGACTGCAGAGCTCTGGGGATCCAGGCGCCGGTGAACCTTTCGGGAAATCTGGACGGCGCAGGAGATGTGATCCTGGTGGGGCCTGCCGGCATCCTTGAGGCGAAGGGCAGCGTCATCGTGGCAAAGGCGCATATCCATTTAACGCCGGCTGCAGCGGAATCCATGGGACTGCATAATGACCAGCAGGTCTCCGTAAGGATCCGGAGCGACCGCCCCGTCGTGCTGGAGGATGTGTCTGTTCGCGTCAGCTGTCACTATGCCCCGGCGATGCACATCGATCACGATGAGGCCAATGCCTGCGGCTGCAGACCGGATACTGCCATTGAAATACTGGGAGCTTCTGGGAAAAGCATCCCGGTGGCTGCGCCTGAGAAACAGACGCTGCCCGGCGGCGTGATCACGGAGGCGCTGGCCGTAAGCCTTCTGCGCCGGAGTGAAGAAAAGGAGATCCGCCTTCGCAAAGGATCTGTGCTGACGCCGTCGGCAAAGGATGTTTTTCTGCATGGGGGCAAAACTGTTGCGTTCTTATAGAGAGAGCGAAAGGAAGGAACCGGAATGATAATCTGTGAAGTCGTCGGCCACGTATGGGCCACGAAAAAAATGCAGGAGCTGGAGGGCCAGAAGCTCATGATCGTCAGGGAGTCGAAGCCCGGCAGCGACTGTGGCGAGCAATTTGTCGCTGCAGATCAGGTAGGCGCCGGTATCGGAGAGCGCGTACTGGTCGTCAGTGGCAGCACGGCCCGGGTGGCGGCCGGCGGGAACGGGCTCCCGGTGGATTGCGCCATCGTGGGTATTATCGACCCGCTTCAGGAAGCGCTATGAGCCTGATCGAGCAGATCGAAGCCGCAGGAGTCATCGGTTGCGGCGGGGCGGGATTCCCGACTCACATCAAATTAAAGGGAGAGATCCGGCACTATATCGTCAATGCCATCGAGTGTGAGCCTTTGCTGCGGACGGATCGATGGATCTCCATCCACATGGCCCTGCAGGTGATCCGGGCAGCTTCTGCTGTGCGAAAGGAGCTCGGGGATATTCCCTGTACCGTCGCCGTCAAGGAAGACTACAGCGAAGAGATCGCGTGTCTGCGCGCGGCCATCGATTCGGTGGATCCCGGGATCCGACTGTATCGGATGAAAGGCTTCTATCCGGCAGGCGACGAGCAAGCCCTCGTTGCGGAGATCTCAGGACAGGTCGTTCCGCCGGGGGGTATTCCTCTGGATGTGGGTTGCGCCGTCAACAACGCAGCTACTTTGCTGTGCATCTTTGATGCCATGAACGGCCAACCGTTTACCCATAAATACCTTACGGTAAACGGCCGTGTCGGAAGCCCTTCCGTTCTGAACGTACCTGTGGGCACTTCATTTCGCGACTGTATCGAGCAGGCGGGGGGCTTATTGGACGAGGATTGCATCATCGTCGCCGGGGGCCCTATGATGGGGCGGCGCATGTGTCTTGCAGAAGGCCTTTCGAGCAACGTGGACAAGACCACCTCGGGGATCCTGGTATTGCCCGAAGACGGACCCATTGCCTCTGCCGGGCGTATTACGGTGGAGCACATGAGAAACAGAGCCAGATCGGCCTGTATCCAGTGCCGGCAGTGCACGGATATGTGTCCAAGATATTTGCTGGGCCATCCGCTCCAGCCTCATATCGTCATGCGCAGTCTGGCGTATGCTGCGGACCTTGAGGCACTTTATGCGGATCCGGATATGAAACAAGCGCTGCTGTGCTGTGAGTGCGGCGTTTGTGAAATGTATGCCTGTCCCATGCAGCTGCAGCCCAGAAGGATCAATGCGATGATCAAAGCAGAGCTGTCACGCGGGGGCATGCGCTATCCGAAAGGTGAAGGACAGCGGGATCGCTCCGATGCCTATGATTACAGAAAAGTACCCTCGAAGAGAGCTGCGGGCCGTGCGGGTGTACTCTCCTGGTATGACGCCTGCGGAACGGAAAGCTGCCAAGCATTTGAGCCCCGCAAGGTGACACTGGCGCTGAAGCAGGGCGCCGGCGCTCCGGCGCA
Organism: uncultured Clostridia bacterium; assembly: GCA_938009115.1. Lineage (GTDB taxonomy): Bacteria > Bacillota > Clostridia > Peptostreptococcales > Anaerovoracaceae > UBA10908. Next base: position 1,844 of record CALLHZ010000015.1, on the reverse strand, counting down.
GCCTGTGGTGCAGCAGGGCCAGCGCATAGAAGCAGGTCAGCTGATCGCCGTCTGTCCCGAGGGCAAATTGGGCGCTCATCTGCACACCGGCATCGGAGGAGTTGCAGGGGTCGGGCAGGACAGCATCACGATTACGAAAGAGGGTTCACCGGCATGATGGAAACCATAGGATTTTTGGAACTCAACAGTATTGCCAAGGGCGTGGAGGCGGCAGACGCCATATTGAAAGCGGCCGATACCCGTCTTGTGTTTGCCAAAGCCATTTGCCCCGGGAAATATGTCATCATGTTCACCGGAACGGTGTCCACGGCGGCGGCGTCGCTGGAAGCCGGCGCCCGTATTGCGGGCGCCCACACGGTGGACAGCGTGCTGATCCCCATGGTGGATCCCCAGTTGATCGAAGCCATCAACGCAGCGACGGCTCCCCGGGAGCCCGGCGCGGTGGGCGTCATGGAATTTTTCAGCATCACGGCTGCCGTATACGCGGCAGATGCGGCAGTGAAGGCGGCATGCATCACGCTCGTAGACGTTCGTCTGGGTACCGGGATCGGCGGAAAGTCCTTTGTTGTATTGACCGGCGATGTGGCTGCTGTGAGCGAGGCGGTCAATACAGGGGTATCCGAGGGCGCGAAAAGAGGACTTATGGTGGATTTCACGGTCATCCCCAATCCGCGGCCGGAGATCTTCGAGTCGCTGCTGTAGAAGAAAGGTGAAATCGTTATGACCAATGAGAAACAACGGGTCATTCAAGAATATGTCCCGGGCAAGCAGGTAACGATGGCCCACCTGATCGCCAATCCTGTGGAGGCGCTGTACAAGAAGCTTGGGATCCTTTCCGAGCATCGCGGCGCTCTGGGGATCCTGACGATCACGCCAAGCGAAGCGGCCATCATCGGCGCCGATGTGGCTTCCAAAGCGGCGGATATCGAAATTGTGTTCGTGGACCGCTTCAGCGGTTCTCTGGTGATCTGCGGTGACACCTCCAGTGTTGAAGCCGCACTGCGGAACATCCTTGCCGTCTTGACGGATACCCTGCATTTCGCTGCGGCGGAAATCACAAGATCCTGATGGAAACCATGAAAAAGATCATGCTGATCGGCAGGGTCGGATGCGGCAAGACGAGTCTGGCCCAGTCCCTTGCTGGTGAGTATCGTCAGGATAAGAAAACCCAGACGATCGAAATCCAGGGAAACAGCATCATCGACACGCCGGGCGAGTATCTGGAAAACAAGAATTATTACAAAGCGTTGGTAGTAGCCGCCGTGGAGGTGGACTGCATCCTGCTGCTCCAAGCCTGCAACGATCTTCAGTTCAGTTTTTCTCCACGGATGTACAGCATGTTCAACCGACCCATGATCGGGGTCCTGACAAAGGCCGATCTGGCTCCGGACGCCGGGCAGCTGGAGGGCTTGACGGAGCTTCTTCGTCTTGCCGGCGCGGATAGGGTTTTTTGCGTCAGCAGTCTGACCGGCGAGGGCATGGAGGCCCTGCGCGACAGTCTCCTTGAGCCGTTTTGAGCAGATGCGGCCGGGCGTAATGCCCGGCCGCATTTTTTATCTTCTTTCCGTGTTTGCTGATGCCGAAACCGGTTGCCCTTCCATTGCAAATCATGTACGATGAGCACAGGGATATACGAAGGGAAGGAACTGCGGCTTGAAAATTGCCATTTGCGACGACGACAAAAGAGAATTGCAGCAAATTGCAGCATTAGTCGAAAACTATCGAAAAGAACGGAAGACAGAATTGATCTGCACCGTTTATCAGAGCGCTACGGAGCTTCTGGTTTCCATGGGAAGGAGATCGGAAGAGCACACGTCTGAACTCCAGTCACGAGTGGATATCTC
>CALLHZ010000014.1 GCA_938009115.1 uncultured Clostridia bacterium | reverse complement strand
CTTTTTCGGCGTGAGCGCCGTCTGCCCGCCCATGTAGGGCTGGAGGGCCTTGGGGATCCGAATGGAACCGTCGGCCTGGAGGTGGTTCTCCAGAAACGCGATGAGCATTCTGGGCGGCGCCACCACGGTGTTGTTCAAGGTATGGGCAAAGTAGTTGCTCCCTTCCGGGTTCCGGACCCGGATGCCCAGTCTGCGGGCCTGGGCGTCACCCAGATTGGAGCAGCTGCCCACCTCGAAGTATTTCTGCTGACGGGGCGACCAGGCTTCCACGTCCAGGCTCTTCACCTTCAGATCCGCCAGGTCGCCGGAACAGCATTCCAGCGTCCGGACGGGAATGTCCAGAGAACGGAAGAAATCGACGGTGTTTTGCCACAACACGTCAAACCATTTGGGGCTGTCCTCGGGCTCGCAAACCACAACCATTTCCTGCTTTTCAAACTGGTGGATCCTGTAGACGCCGCGCTCTTCAATGCCGTGAGCGCCCACTTCCTTGCGGAAGCAGGGGGAATAGCTGGTCAGGGCCTGGGGCAGCTCCTCCTTGGTCAGGATGGAATCGATGAACTTGCCGATCATGGAATGCTCGCTGGTACCGATCAGGTACAGGTCTTCATTTTCGATCTTGTACATCATGTTTTCCATTTCCTTGAAGCTCATGACGCCCCGGACCACATCGCCGTGGATCATAAAAGGGGGAATATAGTAGGTAAATCCCCGGTTGATCATGAAGTCTCTGGCATAGCTCAGGATCGAGGAATGGAGCCGGGCGATGTCGCCCTTCAGATAATAGAACCCGTTGCCGCTGGTCTTGCGGGCGCTCTCCAGATCCACGCCGTCCAGGGCTTCCATGATCTCGATGTGATAGGGGATGTCCCAGGCAGGTACTACGGGATCTCCATAGCGCTGCACTTCCACGTTCTCGCTGTCATCCCTGCCGATGGGCACGGAATCGTCGATGATCTGGGGGATCACCATCATGCGGTTCATTACTTCCTGGTCCAGCCTGGCTTCCTTTTCTTCCAGGGCCGTCAGCTCGTCCGCCATCTGGTTGACTTTCTGCTTGACTTCTTCTGCTTCTTCTTTCCGGCCTTCCTTCATCAGGCCGCCGATTTCCCGGCTCAGGGTGTTGCGACTGGCCCGCAGCTCATCGCCCCGGGTCTTGGCGGCCCGCAGTTCTTCGTCCATAGCCAGGACTTCGTCCACCAGGATCAGCTTATCCTCCTGGAATTTTTTCCGGATGTTCTCCTTGACGATCTCCGGATTGGCCCGTACAAATTTGATATCCAGCATTTCTTTTCCTCCTTGCTTTCTGTTTGTCCGAACGGCGGTCCGGGGAATAAAAAAAGTTCCCGAACCATATGTGTTTCATATGGGACGGAAAACTCCGCGTTGCCACCCAACTTGCCGCTTGTGAAAGCGACCTCTCTTGCGCGCTGTACAGGGCGCAGCCCCCCTGCTCTTCGCAGGCAGCTCCGAAAATGGAAAGGCACACGCACCCACCGGTTCGCACCGACCACCGGTTCTCTGGAGAGATTGCAATGCCGCAGTTTTCATCAACGCTGTGACTTGATATTCTTTTGGAATGGATACAGTATATACAAAGGGTCCGATCTTTGCAAGCAAAATCCGCCGGCTTGCAATTCTCCGCTGCTGTGCCATAATAGAATGAAAGAGAAAACAAGAAAACAGGAGGCAACGATGAGTTACATTCCCACCAAAGCAGAGGCGGAAAAGCTTCTGTCAGAGCACAACAGAGAAGCGTTCCACATTCGGCACGGCCAGGTCGTGTCCGGCGTGATGGGCTATTTTGCAAAGGAGTACGATCCGGAAAGGGTAGAATTCTGGGAAGTCGCAGGTCTGCTCCACGATCTGGATTTCGAAGAATGCCCCGAAGAGCATTGTGTTAAAGAAGAAGCCTGGTTCCGGGAAATGGATCTGGATCCGGAGATGATCCACGCCATCTGCGCCCACGGCTGGGGCTGCACCGGCACGACCCACCAGCCGGAAAGCACCATGGAAAAGATCCTCTTCGCCACCGACGAGCTGACTGGTCTGATCGGGGCCTGCGCCCTGATGCGGCCGTCCAAAAGCATTGACGACATGGAGCTGAAATCTCTGAAAAAGAAATTCAAGGATAAAAGCTTCGCCGCGGGCTGCTCCCGCGACGTGATCATCCAAGGCGCCGAGCTGCTGGGCTGGGAGTTGGACGATCTGCTCCAGCGCACGCTGGACGCTATGAAAAGCCTGAACCCGGCCATGGGACTGTAGGAAAGCTCCAGGCTGCAGTACAAAATGAAAACCCGCCGTCGACGGCGGGTTTTATTCGTAATATGAAGCGCTATTCCTTGGTGTCCTCGTTGCGGGCCAGCCACTTGCGGAAGCGGATGGTCAGGAAGCCGCCGATGGGAACAGCCAGCAGCATACCCGGGAGTCCGCCCACGGCACCGCCGGCGATCAGGAACAGGATGATCAGCAGGGGATGGACCGAAATGCTCTTGCCCAGGAGCCTGGGACCTACAATATTGCCATCGATGAGCTGGATCAGCAGGAGGACAGGCAGGGACACGGCCAGGACCGAGTAGTCTCCGTAGATCAGGCAAACCAGAGTCGTCAAGCCGTACCCGATAAAGGGTCCCAGATAGGGGATCAGGTTGCCGAAGCCCGCCAGGACGCCGATGCCGATGGCGAAGCGGCAGCCGGTAAGCTGAAGGGCGATGCTCACGGTGACGATCATAAAGAGCACATCCAGCAACTGGCCACGGAGATAGCCGGAAAAGGCGTGATTCAGATCGCCCAGAACATCGCGGATCTTTTCATTGGTATTGTCCCGAAACAGCACGGCGGCGACCCTCCCCAGATAATCGGTGATGCGCCGGCCGTCCAGCATCATGTAGACCGACATCACCACGCCGAAGAAAAAGGCTGCAAAATTTCCCGAAACGCCCGACAACGAGCCGGTGAGATCCGACACCAGCCCGTGGATGGTGCCATAGACCGTATCGCTGATCTCCTGGAGCAGGGACTGGACGTTGGGCGATTCCAGGTTCATGTCTGCCAGCCATTGGAGCGAAGCGTCGTAGAAACGGTTCAAACCTTCCATGAAATTGGAGATCACCAGCAGAAGGCCGTCCAGATCGCCTACCTGCAGCTCCCGCGTGACGCTGAAAATCAGCAGGGAAACGATCAGTGTCAGCAGAGCCAAGAACGCCAGCGCGGCGCCGACCACCGAAAAAGCCCGGAGTCGCTTATATTTCATCCGTGGAAATGCTTTATGAAAGAACCGCTCGAATAAGTGAATCACCGGATTCAACAGGTAGGCGATCACAAAGGCCAGGAGCAGGGGGGACAGCACTGTCATCACCACGTCCCGGAGGCTGCCGGCATAGCGCAGGACCACGGGCAGGTGGAGCAGGCCGAAGTAAACCAACAGAACGGCGCCGGCGGTCAGGAACGTATACAGGGCAACAGCCCTTATTTTTTTAGTGTTGAAGCTGTCCATGATCTATTGTTTCCGACAGAAGTCCGTCATCTGCCAAGGCTCATCCTCCGGAGGCGCGATGCCGCCGGCTTCCAGGTTCTTCAGAAGCCAGGCCATGTTTTTGCCCAGCAGCCGCATGGTCTGCAGGCCTTCCCGGTCCTGGAGAACTTCTTCGGGCTTGCGGCCGTGGGTGGAATTCCAGTATTGGGACGTGACCACGGGCATATGGTTGATGGTGAAATACTTGTTGAGCCGGTCGAAAGCAGCGCTGGCGCCGCCTCTCCTGCAGTTGACAACTGCAGCGGCGGGCTTGTGAGCCAGGGCCGAAGCCTGGGCGTAGAATACCCGGTCCAGCAGAGCGCAGAGCTGGCCCGCCGGAGCGGCGTAATAAACAGGGGAACCGATCACGATACCGTCGGCGGCGATCATCCGTTCGGCCATGGTGTTGCACACGTCGTCGTCGAAGGCGCAGCGACCCAGCTTGGAGCACTTCCAGCATTCGATGCAGCCCCGCACCGGTTCGGCGCCGATGTGGAAAAATTCTGTTTCGATGCCGTTTGCTTCCAAAGCGTCAGCCACTTCCCGCAGGGCAGTATAGGTGCAGCCTTCTTTTCTCGGACTTCCGTTGATCAGCAGTACTTTCATGTCTGGTTACCTCGTTTCCTTATCAATATGATTTTTCGGGGATCCCGTCAATCCTTATTATATCACAGAACGCCACCGGTTGACGAACAGCGCCTTGAAGGGTATTTTAGTCGTAATAACGCAAGTACAAAAAGGTGCATAGAAGGAGGAGCTGTCCGGCAATGATCAGTGGCACGCCGATCCGGAACAAAGGCTTTTGCGTCTTGTGGTGGAAGAACTCCATGGACAGGAACAGACCGATCCCGCCCCCGGCGGCCGCCAGAAGCATGAGCCGCTTTTCCGGGACCCTGCGCCGGCCTTTGACCGCCGCCCGCTTGTCGAAGCCCGACAACAGAAAAGCCAGGAGATTGACGCCCAGTAAATAATATAAGATACCCTGTTTCATCAGTTCCGTCACGATGTTTCCGATCCTTTTCCACGAAGTTCGACTTGATGGCAATTATATCGCATTTCCCTTTCCGGGTACAGCAAAAGGCAGCGCAAATCGCAAAGGAGACGACCATGAGCAACAAGACGACGTTATTGAGAGGCAAGTATGTGATCGCTTTCGACGGCCGGCGCCACGTGATCTACGAGGATGGGGAAATCGCCTACCGGGGCGACACGATCCTGTACGCGGGCCACGATTATCCCGGCGCGTATGACGAGCTCTGGGATACGGGGCTGTCGGTGATCAGCCCCGGCTTTATCGACCTGGAAGCCGACGTGGACACGGATCACGCCAACTTCGACGTGGTCCTTTTCAAAAAAGAAGCTTCCGACGGACCCAGCTGGGAGCCGGCGCCCGGGCCCAGAGCTGCGGATCCCTATACTGATGAAGATTTCTATATTCGCCAGAAATATTCCATGGCTCAGCTGATCCTGAACGGGATCACCACCATGATGCCCATCGCCGGCGAACGCTTCCATGCCTGGAGCCAGACAGCCCACGAGTTTGAGATCATGGCCGGGACCGCAAAGGAGATGGGGATCCGATCCTATCTGGGACCCAGCTTTAAATCCAGACTCACCCGTTACGGAGAAAACGATCCGGCAAAGGAAGCAAAAAGCTTCCGGGAAGCAGTGGATTACTGTGAAAAATATCGGGGTGACGAAAGCAGTCTGATCCGATCCTTCGTCAACCCCTGTCAGATCTCTCTGACGGAGCCCGAGGTGCTGCAGGAAGCCATGGCGATGGCGCAGCGGCTCGACATTCCCATGCGACTCCACGCCTGCGAGGAGGATGTGGAATGGAAGTACGTGATCCCCCGCTTCGGAAAAACCACCGTAGACCTCTTTGAGGATATGGGCCTGCTGACGCCTAAGCTGTTGATGCCCCATGCCCTGACTGTTAAAAACAGCGAGCTGAAAAAATTGGCTGACGCCGGCGTCACCGTGGTCCATACCCCCATTGCCGAGGTCAACTACGGCGCCGGTCTGTTCTCCTATGCGAAATATCTTGATCACGGCATCAATCTGACCATCGGTACCGACGCCCAGCCCGTGGATATGATCCAGAATCTGCGGTTTGCCTGGCAGCTGGACCTTTTGTGCGAGTGGCGGGTGCTGTTTACCCGTTACGGCGAAGATGGCTCCATGACCGACATGTTTGCCCACGAAAAGCATTACCCCAAGACGAATGCGACAGACTTTTTCAACGCTGCCACCATAAACGGGGCCAAAGCCCTGGGCCGGACGGACATCGGCCGCCTGGCTGCCGGCGCCAAAGCCGACATCATCGTGGTGGACCTGGACGATCTGGCGGTGGGCCCGGTGGAGGATCCCATCCGGACCCTGATCGTCAGCTGCGTTGGAAATAATGTGAAGCATACGATCATCAACGGTGTGGTGCGCATGAAGGACCGCAAGATCCCGGGTCTGGACGAAGAAGCATTGAAACGGGACGCCCAGCGAGTCTTTGACCGGTTCCTGACGTTTTACGAAAAGTACGAAGCTAACGGGCGGACCCAGCAGGAGCTTTGCCCGCCCAGCATGCCGATATACAAGAAGAAGTAATGAGAAGCGGCGGCAATCAAACCCCGGCTTTGAACACAAAGAATTCGGCCGTCGTTTCTTCGTTGTTGCGGACGCCGGCCAGGTCTCCGGAGGGGATCTCCACGACAGTCCCCTGCTCATAACGGGTGTAGTCCCTTGATCCTGAGCAGATTTCGACGGTACCTTTTAAAATCACAATGAACACAGTGTAGGGGACTGTGTGGGGCGGCACCTGGCTGCCCCTGGGGAGATATTCGTGGAGGATCGCCGCATCGTCCCGGTAGAGGATGGTGTCTGCCCAATGGCCTTGAAGCGTCTGGGGCGGCGTCTTGATCGCATAGGTTTTTTCTGTCATGACAGCGGTCCTTTCTGTGGTTTTCCCGCGGAAGCGGTTGCGGATAAGGTCCAATCAGTAGTACTATTATATCACAGAAAAAAACTGCTCCGAAAGAGAGGTCCTCATGAGAGAAATTCCTTCCTGCGATACCCTGGCGGTTCACAAAAGCCTTACCGCTGCGGGCGCCAACCTGTTTGCCAAGAACAGCGACAGAGACATCGACGAGTCCCAGCCCCTGATCTGGTTCCCTGCCAAAAAATATCCGGCGGGCGAAAAACTCCGCTGTACCTATATAGAGATCGACCAGGTCGAAGAAACCTATGGCATGATCGGTTCCAAGCCCTGGTGGATCTGGGGCTTTGAGCACGGCGTCAACGAACACGGCGTGGCCATCGGCAACGAAGCCGATTGGTCGGAAGTCCCGCCGAACGACCAGGAAGCGCTGCTGGGCATGGATCTTCTGCGTCTGGGCCTGGAACGGGGAAAGACCGCTTACGAGGCCATGCATGTGATCATCGACCTGCTGGAAAAGCACGGCCAGGGCGGCAGCTGTTCTTACGGCGGCCCCGTGGATGATTCCTATCACAATACGTTTATGATCGCCGATCCCAACGAGATCTGGCTTCTGGAGACCGTGGAGCGGCATTGGGCCGCACGGAAGGTCACCGGCGTCCACTTTATCTCCAACGTCTACACCATCGAGGAAGAGTACGACGAAGCATCTGAGGGGTTGGTGGAATATGCTGTTGAAAAAGGCCTTCACGATCCCCGCCGGCCTTTCAATTTCGCCAAGAGCTTTATGTTGATCCACAGCCGCTTTATGACCGGCCATCTGAGAGGGAGCCGGCTGAACAGACTGAAGAATGAAATGAAGGAAGCCTATCGTCCGGAACATCTTTGGGCGATCCTTCGGGATCATTATGAGGGCGACACCATCCACTCCCGCTGGAGCCCGGCGTCGGCCTGTTGCGCGTCGATCTGCATGCATGGGTCCGAGCCCGGACCCGCTCACACCGCCGCATCCATGGTCGTGGAATATCATAAATTTTCTCACAAAGAACTTCTATACACTTATTGGGCTTCCATGTGTCCGCCTTGTTCTGGCTTCCCGATCCCGGTGTTCAACATCGGTTATGTGCCGGAGGGCATGGGAAGCGGAACGAACAAGTACAGTTCGGACTCCTTCTGGTGGAGGAGCAAGCGGATGCAGATGGGCGTGGAATGCGATTACAATAAGTATATCCCGCTGGTGCGGGCGGCTCAGGGCGAACTGGAGCCGGCGTTTCGCGCCGCTGCGGCTTCTGCCCTGGCAGAAGCGGAAAGCCTGCTTTCCGCCGGCAAGGCCGCCGAGGCGGCGGCCTTGCTCCGCAGCGTCACCGACGATTGCTTCGCCCAGGCGGACCACGCTGTCCGGTCCCTTACGGAAAAGATCGAAAAAGATCTGGAGACCAACGCGCCGGAGATCTACCGGGCCCGGTTCATTAAAAACTTCAAAGAAATGGTCGATATGGCGTAACCGACCCCGCCGCAGCGCAGGGAGGAGAACAGCATGAGAGAAAAATTTTCTTTACGAAAGGAAGCGACCCGGATCACGGCGGTATACCTTCTCTTTGGTTTGTCCTGGATCCTGTTCTCCGACGGCTT
>CALLHZ010000013.1 GCA_938009115.1 uncultured Clostridia bacterium | reverse complement strand
TGCTCGTGCCCTGGCTGGATTCCTCCGGCGGTACATAGTCCGGATCAGAGCTCTTTGGGATATAGATCGGGTCCCCGACATACTTTATGATAACCCTGGGTCTTTCGACCACCTTTACTTCCAGATCCGGAGGCAGAAAGCTTGTATCGATACCGTCTGCAGCCGGAAGACCACCGGGCAGGCGGCTCAAATCAAAGCTGATCTGCATGCGCTCCTGGGTTTTCTGAACATCGCCGGAGGGTTTCGGTAAAAAGTCCATAATATTTTCGATGCCGCGGCCGAATTGGCGGAAAAGAAAATCATCGGCGCGCATTTCGTCCATGCGGATATCCATGCGCAGGTTCCCGTTGTCCGAAAATCGGGCCGATGCGGAATAGGTGGGGTGATTCCAGTTTGAGCCCGGGCTGGATACAAAACGATCCTGCAACTGGACGGTGATGGGCCGGCTCTCAATGGTGATCCGGTTTTCGTTCCTGGCGACACACAACTCAGCTACTTGCCCCGCAGGATCGCAAGCAGGCTTTTTTTCAACATATTCGATAGTGATGGGCACAGTCTCAATGGTGATAAGCGGTTCCACTGCATTCACCTCCTTGGGGTCACAGCGTGGATCAGTTCATGTAGTCAAAGATAGAGGGCTGTATGATGCTGGTGCCCATTTTGAGGGCAGCCATATAAGCCAGTTTTTGAGATTCAAAGTGAATGATCGCTTCTGCCGGATCTGCCGCCTCCAGGGAAAGCTGGCTTTCCTGGAGGTTCAGCGTCCGGGTTTCGATGCGGTCGGTCATGAATTCCAGATAGGAAGTCTTTGAACCAACGGTCGTCAGGGTATTGATGACGTTTCCGCCGATCTCGGCCAGATGTCCGAAAAGGTCATTCATACGGCCGGTAGAAAAGTCACTGGATTCAAACTCTGATGCGATCTCGCCCAGCAAGTCGTAAAGATTGTTGCTGGTTTCTTTTCCGTGGATCAGCGTTGTTCCGCTTCCCGTAACCTGGATGCCGGGGATCGAGTAGTTGAAAACCGTGCTCCTGTCTGTCTGGCCTGTGAGCGGATCAAACCTGGCATTGAGCCCGATGTCTACATACAGAGAATCCGAACGAAGCGCGGCTTCCAAGGCTGTGCCCGGGGCCGCCATATCCAGCGCAGTCGTATTGTAATACAGCTTTCCGCCGGATACTTCAAAAGGCTGTACGTCGGTATTTGTTCCACCAAAGAGGTAAACATCGGAGGCATTCGTGTTCAGTGTCTGGAGAAACTGGTCCTGAAGATTTCGAATCTCTGTGGCGACGATGACCCGTTCATCTTTTGTGGTCGTGCCGTTGATGCCTACCGAGATCCGCTCTTTTGCAGTCTGGACCAGTTCGTTCATATGAAACAGCGCAGACTCTGTATTGGTCAGGAAGGACCGCGCATGATCGATGTTCGCCTGGTAGCTTTCGGCCTTGGACAGATCTCTTCGCACCTGGTATGCCTTGACGGCCGCCGAGGTGTTTTCCGAGGATTTCATAAAGCTCCGCCCGGAGGCGACCTGGGTGTTCAGGCGATCCAGATCAAAGGAAAGTGTCCCAAGAGAGCGGATGTATTTGGCGGTGATCATATTGTTTGTGATGCGCATTGGTTTGTCCTCCTGCCGGATCAGCGGCCGACCAGGCCCATTTTATTGATGACGATATCCATGGCTTCGTCCAGCGCTGTAAAATAGCGGGCGGCTGCCTGGTAAGATTTCTGATAGGCCATCAGATTGATCCCTTCTTCGTCCAGGGAAACGCCGGAGATCGACTCTCTGGCGTAAGCCAGACTTGACAGCACATTCGTGGCTGTGGCCGAGAAATTCTGGTTCAGCTCCACTTCCAACGACAATTCCGCAATGAGACCGGATGTGTACTCCGCAAAGGTGCCTGTAAACAAGACTTCACTTGCCGGATCGGCCGGATCTTTTTTAAAGGAGATGTCGCTGTCCATTTTGGCGATCATGCGAAGGATATTGTCGCTTTCGCCGCCGGTGCTCGGAAGGGTCGAAGTGGTTGTCGTGATGTAAGAGGAGTCCGCAAGCCATTCATCGGAGATCCGAATGTTGCCTGCCGTGATGACGCTGCCTTCGCTCGGGGAAAACAGGGGCTTCAGGTTGCCGGCGGCATCGGTGTTCAGTTCATTGAAGATCGATGCGAATTGATTGGCGAAAGTATCTGCCAGGCTTTGGAAGTAGAGGGTTCCCCGAAAAGTGTTTTCTCCCGCCGAAGCATCGGCATAGGCGCCTTTTCCGTTGATCAGATCGAGATAGCCTTTGATGGACCCGCCCGAAAAGCTGCCGGAAATATCTTTGCCGTCATAAGCGCCAAAACTGCTGCTCATGAGGATCCCCACCGAATCGTCATGCTCGACGACGGAGAGCGTATTGTATTGCCCCCCGCTGACGATACCCACAGATCCGCCGCTCAAGGAGTCATACAAAGAAATGTTGAGATTTTCTATGGTCAGGTTTTCGGAAATCTTTTCCGGAACCGCAGTCACTTTTATGTTGGCCAGCTTGGACAATTCATCGATCATGATGTTTCTTTTGTCGAACAGTTCGTTGGGTGTATTGCCGTGAATGAGTTCGTCCCGGATCTGAAGATTCAGATCGGCTATACTCTTGACTTTGGCGTTGAAGCTGTTCTTGACGATGACGTTATCCAGATCATAGATCTGCTGCAGCCGGACTTCAGAAGTCTGTCGGGCGTACACATTCAGGATCTGATTCACTTTCTGGGCCGCAGTTCTGACGATCAGGGAGACGTCCTTGCTTGTGGGCGTCTGGGCGAAAACCTGGAGCTGAGAGATGAAATTAGATAATTCACTCTGAAGACCGTCTGTGTCGGCTTCATCAAAGATATTTTCAAGATCGGACAACCCTGCGAGCAAAGTGTCGTACATTCCGTTTTCGGCATTCTGGGTCCGGTAACGTATATCAAGGAAGGGGTCTCTTATCTGCGTAATATTCTGCACTTTCACGCCGAAGCCGGTCGTGACGCCGGGGACGGTATACTTCTGTGTATACCCGCTGCTGGAGATCGAGCTCAGGTCGACGCGTTGCCTCGTGTATCCCGGCGTGCTCACATTGGCGATGTTGTTTCCTGTTACATCGATGTTCGCGCGGCTGGAGGCCATGGCGCTTCCTGCGATCTGATAGGCCATAAATGTAGGGATCAAGGCGTGGACCTCCTCATAGGATCATACAGTGATTTCAAAGGATTGCGGACCGGCGGCCCGAGGCTGCCTGTCCAGGCGGGACAGTCTGGTCTTGAGCATCACGCCGCACTTGTCGCGATAAAAGGTGATCTCCCGCAGGTTGTCGGAAAACTGGGCCTTTAAGGAATGGTAACGGCTCTGCTCTGCTTCCGGCATCTGCCGGATCGAGTCAGAGAGTATATCGGCGCTGAGGCCGTTTTCCTTAAGTATTTTTTCGGACTGACTTTCTGTGGCTCTGATTCGCAGCGTGAGGGCCTGAAGGGATTTCAAGCATTCATCCAGGGCTGCGGCATCTTCGCTGATGATGCTGTTCAATTCATCTTTGAGCACGGGTATGATGTCCTGATGCAGCTTGAGCAATTCAAAAAGCGTGCGATAAAATCCCTCGGGTATACGGTTGTATACAAGTGTATTATCCATGGTCCCTCGATTTTACGGCAAGATCGCCGCTTATTTCTTTAAGATAGTCTCTGCCAGTTCTTCTGCGGGTATGTCGTAGGTCCCGTTTTCGATGGCTTGTTTCAGCGCCTCGATCTTCTTTTCGGAAGTGTTGACGGATACGTCATACAGGATCGCAGATTTGGCCACCATGATCTTCTTGTCCTCAAAACTGCCGGAGTGGCTTTCGGATATTTCCGAAGAATCCACCTGATTCTTGATGCTGTGGATGTTGTTTTCCTCGGTACTGATTTTTTTGGCGGGGTCAGTCGCAGTATCGTTCGTCTTTTGCGGTTGTATGCCCTTGGTTTTGTTCAGAAAGGAAATTTCCATTTTGTTGTCCTCCCATTCCATGCGAATTGACCGTTTCCCTACATTTCGGCCGAAACTGAAAAAACTTTAGTCCATTATACCTGAATTTTGCAATATTTTGGGCACTTTTTTCGGCGGATCCGGCCCCAGTGCGCGGCATATAAATATCTATTATCGGCCGAAGAAAATAATACTTTAGCAAAAATCGCAAAAAACTTTTTCTTTTTTGAAAAATCGCATTGACAACGGTCCAGCCAGAAGGTAATATGACGTCATTGAAACAAGCAACTAAATAAAAATAATTCATGTTGATAGTCGGATATTGACAAGGTGAAAATCTGTCAGTGACAAAAGCAAACCATTCGAAAGGATGGGACGCAAAGCAAGAGGGCCTCTACGCAAGTGTGGCAGCCTGGCTACCGAAGGAGAGGTTTTTTTAATGCGCGAAAATACTGAAAGCAGAAGCCAAAGAACAGATCATACGAATGAATGCTCTTTGGCTTTTCTTATTGGATCAATCGGGAAAAGCGTTCAAAAATAAACCATTCAGCGAACAGGAGGTCCTCCATGATCGGACAATCCATAGCATCCGCCGTCGTGCAAAAAGCGTTGGACGGGGTGTGGCAGAGGCAGAAGGCGATATCCGGCAATATCGCCAACTACGAGACGCCGGGGTATAAGGCCCGGAAGGTATCCTTTGAGGCCGAGCTAAAAAAGAAGGTCCAGTCGCTGAGCTCCGAGGCGGATATGCAAAAGCGGCAAGCTGCTGTTCAAGATGCGGCGATCCGCACCTATAGCGACCCTGCGGGAGCGGAACGTCTCGACGGCAACAATGTAAATCTCGACACAGAAAACATTGAGCTTGCCCGGACCCAGATCCAGTACCAATATCTTGTGCGCAGCATGACAGATACGATTTCCCGTCTGCGATACGCAATCAGCGAAGGGAGAAAATAGCCATGAATTTTCTCAGATCATTCAATATCACCGGCTCAGGTCTGACGGCCCAAAGACTGCGGATGGATGTGATCTCGCAGAATATCGCCAATGCCCGTGTAACAAGAACGGAAGGCGGTGGGCCTTACCGTCGCAAGATGGTCGTTCTCAGCAGCATTGAAAGCGGTGAGGACAGTTTCGCTTCCGCTCTTCAAAAGGCCGCAGGCGGCGGCGTGCAGGTCGAAGCGATCGCGGAGGATCCGTCAGAACTGGTCCCTATCTATGAACCGGACCATCCGGATGCTGATGAAGACGGATATGTGATGTATCCGAACGTCAACACCGCCCAGGAGATGATCGACATGCTTGGAGCCAGCCGGGCGTACGAAGCCAACGTGACGGCCTTCAATGCCGTCAAGGCGATGGCGCTGAAAGCCCTGGAAATCGGCAGATAACAACACGAAAGGATGCAGCGGCAATTATGTTTATCGTTCCCATCAATTCAAATATCCTCAACGGCGCCGGGTCGATCGGCCGGGCGCAAGACATAAAGAACATCACAAGCGCAGTTCCCGGCGAAGAGCAGACGCCTGCTTTCAAGGAGTTTGTCATGGATATGATCCAAACGGTGGAAGACACCGAGGCCGTGACACAAACGGATGCCTACAACCTGTCGGTGGGGAATATGGACGACACCCACACGATGCTGATCAACGCAGCGAAGGCAGAGCTGGCGCTTCAGACCATGGTCCAGCTCCGGAACAAAGTATTGGATGTATACAACGAAGTCATGCGGATTAATCTGTAATAATCTCGATTGGACCAGCAGGAATGAACGAGCAAATCAAAAGAGCATTGACCGCCACGAAGCAGTATTGGGCTGACGCTTCAAAGGCAAAGAAAAAAGCGATCGCCGGAGGAACCGCGGCGGCGCTGGTTATTGCTTTGGTGCTGAGCGTGTTCCTGAACACAAAAGATTATGTGGTCATCTATGAAGGCTTGGCGCAGACAGAAGCGGTGGAGATCCTTGGCAAGCTTCAGGAGATGGGCGTTAGTGCGAAAGTGGATCACAACGATTCCATTCTGGTCTTGAAAGACGAAGAGGACCAGATCCGGATGGCGCTGGCTACCGAAGGGTATCCCAAGAGCGGTCTCAGCTACTATCTCATCGAAAAGGGTAGCGGGATGCTGACTACAGACTATGAGAAGAAACAATATGCGAACATCCAGCTGCAGGAACGGATCGCTGCTTCCATCCGGACCCTCGACGGTGTACGGGATGCCGTCGTGACCATCACGATGCCGGAGGACAAGGTGTTTTATCTGGAGGAGAAAAAGAGCACCTCGGCTTCCGCCGTGATACACACGGAGAAAGGGTATACGCTTTCAGCCGGACAGATCGCCGGCATCCGGAATCTGATCGCCAGATCGGTCCTCGGTCTTGATCAAGGCAATATCGCGCTGATCGACAGCCAGGGTAATGATCTTACCGACGACGGCATCAACGGCAGCCCCGATTTTCTGAAAGTCACCCTTACCAAAGAGATCGAAAACGAGATCAGGAAGAAGATCCATACCGTGCTGACCGGCCCCTACGAAGAAGATGATTTCAAGATCTCAGTTACGGCCCGGATCAACACGGATGCAATGATCAAGGAAGAAACTCTTTATACGCCTTCGGCAGATGGAAACAACACCGGTGTGATCAGCGAATCCTCGATCAGCACCGAATCTTACTTTTCCGGGCTTGGCGACGGTGGCGTGGCAGGAACAAGCAGCAATGCGCAGATCCCCACGTATCCGGCTGAAGAAGGGCTTGCTGACAGTTCCTCCAACAGCAGCAGCGAGCAGATCAAATACCAGGTGAGCCAGGTCAAATCCCAGACGCAACGCTCCGGCGCTGATGTGGAAGCTATTTCCATCGGCATCGCCATCAACA
>CALLHZ010000012.1 GCA_938009115.1 uncultured Clostridia bacterium | reverse complement strand
ACTGTCATGATCACCGGCGATCACAAGGATACGGCCTTCGCCATCGCCAGGGAACTGGGCATCGCTCACTCTCCGGACCAGTGCATTGCCGGCGATGAGCTGTCCCGCATGACCCAGGAGGAACTGAACGGCAGGGTGATGGATCTTCGGGTCTTTGCCCGGGTGTCGCCGGAAAACAAAGTGATGATCGTTAACGCCTACCGCTCCCACGGCCACATCGTGTCCATGACGGGAGACGGCGTGAATGACGCGCCTTCTCTGAATGCGGCGGATATCGGCGTCGCCATGGGCATTACAGGGACCGACGTGGCCAAGGGCGCTGCGGACATGGTCCTGACCGACGATAATTTTGCCAGCATCCAGAAGGCCATCCACGAAGGCCGCGTCATCTATCACAATATCAGGAAGACAGTGCTTTTCCTTCTGTCCTCCAACTTCGGCGAAATCATCACCATGTGTACGGCCATCGTCGCAGGTCTGCTGTCGCCCCTGAAAGCCATTCACATCCTGTGGGTCAATCTGATCACCGATTCCATGCCGGCTTTGGCGCTGGGCGTGGACGAGGGGATGCCTGGCATCATGAAGGAACGTCCCCGTGATCCTCGCGAAAATCTCTTTGCTCACGGCGGTCTGGCTACCACACTGTTCTACGGAACGGTCATTGCCGCGATCACTCTGGGGGCATTTTTGATCGTTCCCATCGAAATGCTCCTTGCCGCAGGCAGGAGCCTTACGGTGGAAGGCATCAATGAGATGATGCTCATCGGCGATACCTTTATGCGTTGCCAGACCTACGCTTTTACCACGTTGGGCGTTTCCCAGCTGTTCCATGCTCTGGGCATGCGCGACGTCAAAACCTCGGTCTTCCGCATGAATTATTCCAGAAACCGGATGATGATCTTTGCATTCTTCTTTGGGTTGCTGCTGCAGATCGCTGTGACGGAGATCGCTTTCTTTGAGGGTGTTTTCGAAACTGTGGAGCTGTCGCTCCAGGAATGGGAGCGCCTGTTGATCCTCTCTACAGTGCCTTTGTGGTTCCACGAGTTGAGGTTGTTCTACTATAAAATAGTCCGGAAAGACAATAAATAATGGAGCTGTTCGTACTGAAAAAAAACCGAAGCAGGAAATATGATTCGGAGGATCTTCTTCGGAAGATCCTTCTTCTTTCGGGTGCGGAAGGGATCTTGGTACGGCGTGAAGCCAACGGCAGACTGATGCTGGAGGCCCGCCCCGGCGGGGGGATTCCGTTCCATGTCTCCGTGAGTCATACCGCACGCTATTGGGTCTGCATCACGGATCCCCGGGGACCTGTCGGGATCGACATCGAGGAAAAAGGCAGAACAGTCCGCCCCGGTGTGTTAAAAGCCTTGCATCCTTTTGAACAGGCATATCTGGAAGGGCTGGAAGAAGGATCTGCAGACTGGACCGATGCTTTTTTAGATATTTGGACCCGTAAAGAAAGCTATGTAAAATATCTGGGCCGCGGCATCTCCCATGGTTTGTCGACCTTCTCTGTGATCGCCGAAACGGGTGATCCGGCCGCCTGCGTCCGGGAAGGGTCGGAAAATACGGCATATCTTTGGCCCTTGTCCGTGGCGGATGGGTTTTGGGCGGCCGTCTGCGCGGCGCATCCGCAGGAAGACGTCACGGTCAGATACTTTACCGACCATGGCTGCCCTTTGAAGTCAGCGGAGGAACATACCGCTGATCTCCTGGCGCAAAAGGATCACACTGCTGAAGAACTGCTGGAGAAACTCCGCAGGAAAGGTCATGATTTCCCGGCGGCACAGGCAGCTGTTTCAAAGGCCAAAGAATCCGGATTTTTGGATGATGAACGGTTTGCAGAAAACTACGCCCGAAAAGCCATGTCCCGGGGAAAGGGGACGTATCGTATCCTGCAGGAGCTGCTCCGGAAAGGAGTGCCCGCCGACCAGGCGCGCACCGTTCTCGAAAAAATCTCCCCGGACATGGAAGGAGATCTGGACAGGGCCCTTCGCCAGGCCGGCGCGCTTCTGGAAAAATGCGGAGAGGGTGACGGGGCACCGGTCACCGACCGGACCAGGGCACGCATCGCCCGACGTCTTTCCGCCCTGGGGTATGAGACCGCAGTAGTCTGTTCGGTGCTGGAACGGCTGCCCTCCTGAGACTTGACGGGAGAGAGGCTATAAACTATACTAAATAACTGTGTAATCATCGTATAAGTCACGCATAAAGGAAGCAAACATGTTCAACAATCTTTCGGAAAAGCCCATCGCAGATGTTCAAAACGCTCAGGCAGAGGCCTGGGAGGCTGAGAATCTTCTGGAAAAATGCGTCTCGACCCGCGAAGGCGGACCGGCATTTTTATTTTATGAGGGACCGCCAACGGCCAACGGCAAGCCCGGGATCCACCATGTGATCGCAAGAACGCTGAAGGATTCCGTTTGCAGGTATAAAACGATGAAGGGGTATCAGGTTCATCGGAAAGCCGGTTGGGACACCCACGGCCTCCCTGTGGAGATCGAAGTAGAAAAGCAGCTGGGAATGTCCGGGAAGAAAGACATAGAAGCTTACGGCATCGGAGCGTTCAACCAAAAGTGCCGGGAATCGGTTTTCACCTACGAAAAAATGTGGCGGGAAATGACCCGGAGAATGGGATATCTGATCGATCTGGACGATCCGTATATCACGCTGGAGAACAGCTATATTGAATCTGTCTGGTGGCTCCTGAAGGAGTTCTTCAAGGGCGGACTTATTTACGAAGGGCACAAAATACTGCCGTACTGTCCCCGCTGTGGAACGGGACTGGCTTCCCATGAGGTCGCCCAAGGCTACAAGGAAGTCAAAGCCAACACGCTTACTTGCCGCTTTCGGAAAAAGGGCGAGCCGAATACTTTCTTTCTCGCCTGGACCACGACCCCCTGGACGCTGGCCTCCAATGTGGCTTTGACCGTGGGCGGCGATATCGACTATGTTAAGGCGGAGCAAAACGGAGAATGTCTTTACGTTGCAAAAGCGCTGGCGGAAAAAGTGCTGGGTCCCAACGGTCCTTACACCATTGTGGAGACCATGAAGGGTGCCGACCTGGAATACCTGGAGTACGAGCAGCTGATGCCCTTTATCCAAATGGACAAGAAGTCATTTTATGTGACAGTGGGCGATTATGTAACCATCGAGGAGGGTACGGGCATCGTCCACACCGCGCCTGCGTTCGGTGAAGATGACTATCGCACCGGCCGCAAGTACGACCTTCCGGTTCCCAATCCGGTAGACGAAGAGGGCCGGTATACGGATACGCCCTGGGCGGGACGTTTTGTCATGGAAGAGGGGTTGGATGTAGAGATCATCAAATACCTGGCGGCGGATAACAAGATCTATGCCAAAGAGAAATTGGAACACAACTATCCTCACTGCTGGCGCTGCGGAACGGCTTTGATTTATTATGCCAAGCCCTCCTGGTATATCGAAATGACGAAGCTGAGAGATCAGCTTGTGGCCAACAATAATGGAACCAACTGGTATCCGCCGTTTATCGGAGAAGGCCGCTTTGGCAACTGGATCGCTGATGTAAAAGACTGGGCGATCTCCAGAAGCCGTTACTGGGGGACGCCGATCAATATCTGGCGCTGTTCCTGCGGCCATTTGGAATCTGTAGGATCCCGAAAGGAATTGGCGGAAAAAGCCATCGAATCCATCGATGAGACCATCGAGCTGCATCGGCCTTATGTGGATGAAGTCCATCTGCGGTGCCCTCAGTGCGGCGGCGCGATGACCCGGATCCCGGAAGTGCTGGACTGCTGGTTCGACAGCGGCGCCATGCCCTTTGCCCAGCATCACTACCCCTTTGAAAATGCAGAGATTTTTGATGAAAAGCTGTTCCCCGCTGACTTTGTCTGCGAAGGCATCGATCAGACCCGGGGCTGGTTCTATTCATTGATGGCTATCGCCACCTTTATCAAGGGGCAGTCTCCTTATCGGAATGTGCTCGTCAACGATCTGGTCCTGGACAAAGATGGAAAAAAGATGAGCAAATCCAAAGGAAATACCGTGGATCCCTTCGCGCTCTTCGATAAATACGGCGCCGATGCAACGCGCTGGTATCTTCTGTATGTATCCCCGGTGTGGTTCCCCACCCGGTTTGACGAAGATGGGCTTGTGGAAGTTCAGGGAAAATTTTTCGGAACGCTCCGCAATGTTTACAACTTCTTTACGCTTTACGCCAACAACGACGGCATCGATCCCGCCGCCTGCTCTGTGCCTGCGGCGCAGCGGCCTGAGCTGGACCGGTGGATCCTGTCCAAGTTCCACCGTTTGGTCGGGGACGTGACAGAGGCCATGGATGCCTATGACCATAATCGCAGCGTGCGCAAGATCCAGGATTTTGTAGCGGAGGATCTGTCCAACTGGTATATCCGCCGCGCCCGGAGACGTTTTTATGCGGACGGGATGACAGCCGACAAGAAAAGTGTTTATATTACTACCTTTGAAGTCTTGGAAGGCGTTGCCCGGCTCATCGCGCCCTTTGCGCCCTTTATTGCCGATGAGCTGTATATCGATCTGACCGGCGCGGAGTCTGTGCATCTGGCTGACTATCCCGAATGTGACGCATCGCTGCTGGATACCGAGCTGGAAGAGCGCATGGACCTGGTCCGGCAAATCGTTACCATGGCCAGAGGGATCCGGGAGAAATCCCGCATCAAAGTGCGGCAGCCTCTGCAGGAGCTTCTGATCGACGGCAAATATGAAGAAATGATCTCCTATATGTCCGACCTCATCCAGGAAGAGCTGAACGTGAAACGCGTGATCTTCGAAAAGGACATGGACCGGTTTATCAACTATGGCCTCAAGCCGGATTTCAAAGTGGCCGGCCCGCTGCTGGGCGCAAAGATCAAAGCCTTTGGCGCCGCTCTCGCCAAGGCCGATGCGAAAGCAGTGATCGAATCCATTTCGGACAAGGGCGCTGTTTCCATGGAGCTGAACGGAGAAGCCACGGAGATCACCCGGGAGATGGTGGACGTGGCCGTTTCCGCCAAAGAGGGCTTTACAGCGGCGCTGGAGAACGGTCTCTGTGTCATATTGGACACCACGGTAACCAAGGAATTGTCTGTGGAGGGTTTGGCCAGAGAGTTGGTGTCGAAGGTCCAGCAGATGCGCAAGCAAAAGGATTTCGACATGATGGACCGCATCCGTATCTATGTGGATCCCAGCGAAGCGGTGGCAGAAGCGATCGATGTATACGGGGATTTCATTCGAAAAGAAACGCTGGCCGAAGAGATCCTGCGCGGCCAAGGCTTGTCGGCCTTCGACCTGAACGGGGAAACTGCCGGCATCGAAGTGGAGAAAATCTAAGAGCACAATAAAACCGCGCCGGCCCGGCGCGGTTTTTGTCTGCAGTCAGTGCAGGATCAGATCAAAGGGAATGTGGGTTCTTCCCGTGTCAGGATCGCCGCGCGGCTTTCCCCGCCAAGATGCTGAACACTGCGTTTTGCCAGTTTTTCTGCGGCTTCGGCCAGCGCCTCGTGTCTTCCCGGATCTACGGATTCCATGATCAGTACAGCATTGACAGTATTTTCGGCGAGCATGGTGCGGACGCCGTCGCGCCAGTTCCAGCAACGGCATACGATGCCCAAATCATCTTTATAGACCACTTCGCCGGGCAGCGCCGGATCTTCGGTTTCATCGCCCAGCCCGAGGAAAGACTCGCCGCCCTTCGCCAGGGTCAGGACCATGTCACCCTGGAGCGCATCGATATCCTCGCCTCCGCAGGGCAGTCCGTATTCCAGGGAAATGGTGTTATACAGATCCACAAGAGGATTGATGGCGCCCACAGCATTTCCTTTTTCCACTCGCTTGAGCAGATTTTCAATGGAGCTTCGGACACCTTTTTTTGTCTTGAATTTCTGATAGGCTTGCCGCCAGACTGCGACGGCAGGGTTTTCACTGAAAACTTCCTTTCCCAGGAATTTCACGGCCTCTTCGTTGGCCGACTTCAACGCTTGGACGATCTCGGGGTGCGATCCGGTGTTTCGGATCCCCTTCAGGCAGATGACGGCTATGCGGGCTTCCGGGAACAACGCCCAAAAGTCTCCGCTGATACGAATATGCTTCATATTTCCTCCTTGGTCCGAAGAGTGTCGCGGGTCCTGCGCAACTGGCGTGTCATGCGGTTCAGCTCGTAGATACGGGTAACGACTTCCACTGTGCTGTCATTTCGATACAGAAGGACTCGATTCAGCAAAGCTGTAAGATCATCGCACAGAGTCTGGATGGTCCGGATATACTGCTGTCCCAGATCAATGGCCAGGGACATTTCATCACGGATCTCGCTGCTGTCCGGGATCATTAGCTCAGACAATTCATAGTGGTAATCCAAACCGAAAATATCTGTGACGGCACCGGAGAGGCGTTGCTTGAATTCGTTGCTCCGGGCCTGGAGTAGCTCCTCCAACCCCGGAATGATGGTATTTCTGTCCGCCTGCAGGATCCGTACGGTCTCGTCTGCCTGCAGGCGAAACACATCCAACGTCTCCTCCATTTGCTTCAGTGCGCGCGCCAGGATCATCGGCGGCATCAAAAGGACCTTCCAGTACAGCTCGATCTGCCCCAGCGCTTCCGTGACGATATCCAGCAGTTTCAACCTGGAGGACTCCTGCAGGATCCGGGGAACACCCGTTTTGCATTCTGATAGCAGCTGCTCTCTTAACTGCGGTACGCCGGCTCCAGTCCTTGCGCTGACTGGAAAGAGCGTCACGCAATCAGTTTCCATCAGCTTCTGCAGAAGACTTGTGCAATAACTCAGGAAAGTCTTCAGTTCCCGGTCATCGATAGTGTCGATCTTGTTGACTGCAAAGAAAAATTTTCCTGCGAAAGCCCGGGCATTTTTAAGAAATCCGATCTCGATCTCGTTGAGGGGCGTGTCAACGGACAGCATAAAGATGACTGCGTCGCTCTCCTTGACAAAGGCATAGGCGGCATCGGAATTGTGCCGGTGGAAGGAACCTACGCCGGGCGTATCCACCAGCGTCAGGCCCTTTTGCAGAAACGGCGAATCGGAAAAAATACGAACAAAAGAAACACCCAGGCGGTTGTCAGGATTCTCCTGCTCATTGATGTAACTGTCGAGCTGGCGAACAGGAACAGCCTGGAAAAGGCCGTTTTGAAAGTGGACGGCGGCGCCTGGTGCTCCTTGCCGGATCTCGGTGACCGCTGAGGTGACCGGTACGATACCCACCGGGAGCAGAGATTCTCCCAGGAGCGCATTGACCAGAGCGCTTTTTCCCCGTTTGAACTGGCCGATGACGGCGATGGTGATCTGTTCGCCTTCCAAACGCTTCAGAAGCGCTTCTGCCCGGGCTGCCTGCTTGCCCAGTATGTCTGAGCTGCCCAGCACCCCGATCGTCTCCCGAACGGTGCTGGTGATGGCTGCTGCTATGAACGTGCCCTTCTCTTCCATCAGCTTTTCAGAAGCCCTGTCGCTTCATTGAACGCATTGGCCAGGGCATCCAGGTCTTCGGCCTGGGCGTGGACGGCTTCCCATGTGTTCTCAGCGTCATACCACAAGGCATTCAGTTCTTCCACATCCCGCCCCTGCTGCTCGACCCAGGTATAATATTTGAGGTTATGGATCCGCTTGCGGTCTGTATAGGTAAGCTCGGCCATATGATCCGTGCGCAGGCCCTGCAGGTGAAGATGAAAGTCCAATGCGGCCTCCTGCATGTCATAGGAGCCGTGGCGTTCATCCAGCTCTTCGATTCGGGAGCGGTACATGTCTGCGGAGTCTGTCAGCACCGTGCCGAGCACATCTTTTTCCGTCAGCTCGTAGTATTTGGCCATTTTGATGCAGCACAGCAGATTCGCAATGCCGGAAATCCCCATCAGGCTCAGCATTTCGATTTCTTCGTCTGCCAGCTTCAGCTCCTGCTTCAGGTAGCGCTTGCCGGGCTCGCTGTTGAACAGCCGCAGCAGGCGCTGGGAGTCCTCGTCGTCGATATCGATCACCATATCGGTGTTTTTCACATTGTGGATCCAGGGGATGTGTTTGTCTCCGATGCCTTCGATGCGATGGCTGCCAAAGCCGTTGGCCAGGATGGTGGGGCACTGGAGCGCTTCTCCCACAGCCAGCTTCAGCTCCGGATATACATCCTTCAGATAATCTCCGGCGCTCATCGTTCCGGCAGAACCCGATGTAAAGCAGGCGCCTGCAAAGCGGCTTCCGGGCGTTCTCATATCCTCATACACGTCGGCCATAGCCGTCCCGGTCACATTGTAGTGCCACAGGGCGTTGCCCATTTCTTCGAACTGATTGAATACCATCACATCGGCCCGTTGCTTCAGTTCCCAGGATTTGTCGAAAATTTCTTTGACATTGGACTCGCTGCCGGGGGTGGCGATCACTTCGCCGGCGATGGTCCTGAGCCATTCGAAACGCTCCCTGGACATGCCTTCGGGCAGTATGGCGATGGAGTGGCAGGCCAGCAGTTTGGAATTGAAGGCGCCGCCCCTGCAGTAATTCCCTGTGGAGGGCCAGGCGGCCTTGTGATATTCGGCGTCGAACTGGCCGGTCAGCAGTCTGGGCGCCAGGCAGCCGAAGGATGCGCCTACTTTGTGACAGCCGGTGGGAAACCATTTGCCGACCATGGCGAAGATCCGGCAGGGGACGCCGGTCAGCGCGGAAGGCAGCTCAATATAGTTGGGGACCTTCCGGAACTGTCCGCCGGTTTCCTTCGGCTCATTCTTCCAGGTGATGCGAAACAGGTTCAGAGGATTGACTTCCCAAAGTCCCACATTCTTGAGTTTGTCCGTGATAGACTGGGGAATCCTGCCAGGATCGCGCATTTGTGCGATGGTGGGGATGATGATATTGTTTTCCCGGGCTTTGCGAATGTTGCTTTCCAGCCCTTTTGCATGGATGGTCAGATCGATCATGGCGGTTCCTCCTGTAAACCAGAGCAATGATATTTTCTCTATTATAACTTGTTTTGAAGCATCTTTGTAGGTCAAATCATGGAAAGCCGAGCAAGAAAAAAGGCTCTCCGGGCAGGAGAGCCTTCATGCCGGCTGTCAGTTGATAAAGAACAGCGATATACCGGGCACATAAGTGATGATCATCAGCACCACGATGGATACCAGGAAAAACGGAATGATGTACTTGAACATGCTTTCCATATTGATCTTTGCAACGGCTGCGCCGACGAACAGATTACATCCATAGGGAGGTGTGCAAAGGCCGAAAGCCAGGTTGACGGCCATGATAACGCCGAAATGTACGGGGCTGATGCCAAAATGGGTGATGGTGGGCAACAGCATGGGCGCCATCACGATGATGGCCGGCACTGTATCCAGGAAACAACCCACGACGAGGAGGATCGCATTGATGATCAACAGCAATATGACAGGGCTGTCTGTTACCGTCATGAGAAATTCGGAGATTGCCTGAGGGACTCTTTCAAAAGTCATGAATGTGGAAAATACCGTGGAATATCCCAGAAGGAAAGAAGTGACACCGTTGATGACCGAAGCGGCCAGGAACGTCTTGTACACGCCTTTCCAATCCAATTCCTTGTACACGAACACGCTGACAAAGAGGGAATAGACAACGGAAATGCAGGCGGCCTCCGTTGGCGTAAAGATGCCCGAGTAGATGCCGCCCAAAATGATGACCGGAGACAGCAACGCCCAAAAGCCTTCCCGGAAGGTCTTCCAGACCTGCTTTCCTCTTTCCATCATCGCTTCAGACAGGTTGGCTCTCGTCGCGGCAGTATGAATCGCTACATCCTGACCCATTTTTCGGCACATGACATAGTTGGTGGCAAGGAAGCCTACACCCATCAGGATCCCGGGCAGGATGCCTGCCAGGAACAGCGTTGGTACAGGTACTTTCGTTGTGGCACCGTACAATACGAAGGACAGGCTGGGAGGGATGATGGGGCCCACGGTTCCGCCGAAGCAGACCAGGGTCGCAGCATAAGGAAGGTTATAGCCTTTGTCCTTCATCTGCGGGATCATCATGCCGCCGATGGCCGCGGTGGTGGCCATGCCCGAGCCGCAAAGAGCCCCGAAGAACATGCAGGCCAGGATGGTGATGGCGCCCAGTCCCCCGGTGATGAAGCCCACCAGGGATGAAACGAAATTGACGATCTTTCTGGCAATGCCTCCTGTAGACATGGCCGTGCCCGCCAGCATAAAGAAGGGGATGGCCATGACTGTAAACGAAAATATACCGGAATAGTTATACTGCCCGGCGATGATCAGGCTCTGGTCCGTGCAGAAAAAGAGGGACAGCATCGTGGCTCCGCCGATGGCGAAGCCTACCGGGACGCCCACGGCCAGCATCACAAATAAAAAGCCGAATAATACGAGCAATGTGGGATCCATTATGCTTCACCTCCTTTTTCGATGGTCATTTCGTCCTGCAAAACAGTTTCAGCATCCGTTTCTGAGGGACCATTTTTGATCGCCTTGAGCGATTTCAGGATCGCAGCGACGCTCCGAATCGACATCAGGGCTGTCCCCACGGCGACGGCAAGATATCCCCAGGAGATACTGATGCCGATCCCCGCATACTTTGTGGTCCACTGAGATATGACGAGACTGGCGCTGTAGTAGAAAGTGATGAGACAGATCGCCAGCACGATCAACGATGAAATAACGTTGAAGATATGAGCCTTCTTAAACGGGAGCCTGCCGGTGAGCATCGTGATCTTGATATGCTCTCCCTCTCTTTCGCCCAGACTGATGCCCAGCCAGGAGATCCATACGAAAAGGAATTTTCCCAGTTCCTCCGACCAGTAGAGGGAGTCGTTGAACACATAGCGCATGATGACCTGGGCGAAAATGACGATCACCATGAGGGCAAACATTGCGATGATCGTGACTTCTTCAATTTTATTCAGTGCAGCGATGATGCTCTTGCGAGGTTTCATTTTTGCATCCTGCGGAGGCGCCCGCAGGCCCTTCCGCATTTCCCTTTCCATCCTGCTGCAACTGCAGCGGATATAATGTATTTCCGGGCCGGAGACAGTACTCCGGCCCGGATCTTTTGTGTGTCGTAATGTAGTTGAGGATTATTCGGGGCAAGTGGCCAGCCAGGCGTCGATGACGTCCTGTCCGACTTTTTCGGCCCAGAGGTCGTAAGCGGGTTTGCAGAGTTCCTTGAATGCGGCGGATTCTTCTGCTGTCAGCGTATAAACAGTAGCGCCTGCTGCCTCAAATGTCTCCAGATAAGCCAGTTCGTTGGCTCTCTCTTCGGCTCTCTGCATCTCGCACATCTGATGGATGCCGTCCAGAATGATGGGCTTCAGATCTTCGGGAAGCGATTCCAGCCATTCCGTGGAGCAAACCAGCGGGTAGGGCGAGCTGCTGTGGTTGGTGACTGTTACGTAAGGAGCCATCTCGTACAGGCTGAAGTCATTGAAGACGCCCAGGGAGTGATCCAGCGCATCGATGGTGCCCTGCGAAAGGGAGGTGACGACTTCGCCCCATGCCATCGGTGTGGGGTTGGCGCCCATGGCCTGCCACATAGTGACGTTGAGTTCATTCTGGGAGATCCGGATCTTCGTGCCGGCAAAGTCTTCGGAATTGTGATAGACTTTGTCTCTGCTGATGACGTTTCTCATGCCGTTGTACAGCATGTCCACGCAGGTATAGCCGGCTTCTTCCAATGCGGCGTTGAAGAGTTCCAGTCCGCCGTTTTCAAAGGTTCCGGTGATCCAGTCTTCGTAGGTGGGATACAGATAAGGAAGGTCCACGCAGCTGGCTTCTTCGCCGGCGATGGCCGAGATGACAGAGGCCAGACCGAAGTAGAATTCGATGGTTCCCAGCTTGACGCCTGCAGCCATATCCGGGTCGTCGCCGGCCTGGCCGTCAGGATACATTTCTACTACGACGCGGCCGTCAGTTTCTTCCGCGAGGTAATCTGCCAGCCAAAGGCCGGCGGTGTTGGTTGAGCGGGTGGAGGAATCGGTGTGGCCGATCCGGATGAGGATGGTATCCTCGGCTTCGGGCTCGGTACCGCCGCCACCGCAACCTGCCAATGCAAACACCATGGTCAGCACAAGCAAAATGCTAATGATTTTTTTCATGTTCTCTCTCCTTCTGCTTACTCTGCTTGCCGGTATATGCCGGCATATAAAAACGCGTTGCCGCGATGCGGCCGTTTCAGGCTGACCGGGAAGTTATCTGCAGTATTTTCCAACAAAATAATCCCGGACCTTCTGATTGTTCCTTATGATATCGAAGGTGATTTCCGCATGACCCGGATAGTATCCGTTTCCGATCAGCATGGGTACGTATTTTTTTACGCCTTCTGCGCCCAGAGACGCTTTGACGAAATCGGTGCTCATGCTGAAGAAATAGATCTTCCCGGTATCCTTCGTGACCAGAATGGCGGACAGTTCCGTGTTGGGAACATTGACCGTATTGACCGTGAAATCTGCCAGTCTCCCGCCGGTGGCTTCCAGGTAGGCCTGATAGCTTGCCAGGGGTTCTTGCCCGTTGGCCTGGATGACGATATCCGCGATGCCCAGATCTCTGACGATCTCACACTGAGCTTCAGAATATTCCATGCAAACGACTGTCCCCGTGGGGGCGACCCGCTTCTTTGCTTCAGCCAGACAGAGAAGTCCGGCTTTGCCTGCGCCGACCACGACCACTGTGTCTCCGGCCTTGGCATTAACGGCCACCTGGGCCGGCGCCCCCGCTACGTCCATGATCGCCAGGGAAAGCGCTTCGCCCAGATCTTCCGGGATTTTAGTGAAGATGCCGCTTTCAAACAGAATGGCATCGGCTTCGCAGTAAACCTGCTCCGTATCCGTGTCGATCCGGTCGATCCTGTAAATTTTTAAAGGCGTCAAAGAAAGAGACACAAGAGTGGCGATCTTGTCGCCGGGCCTGGCGTCAATGCGGTCTTTCAGGTCTTCGCCGATCTCCTTGATCCTTCCGATGAGCATGCCGCCGGATTTGGTGACAGGATCCTGAAACTTGCCCCGATCCTCGACGATGTCAAGGATGGTCCGGGCGATCTTTTCCTTGTCGCCGCCGCATTCGCTTTTGATGCGGCCGAAGGCTGTGGCGGTGGGCTGCAGCGCGATCACGTCGATCAGGATCTCGTTGGAGCAGATGGCAGGATCGTTGTCGATCTTATCTGCGGCCTGGGGAAGCAGCCCTTTGGGCGCAATGACTCTGTGGCTGCCGAAATAATCACCTTTTTTCATGGATGGGCCTTTCGTTTTTCCAGCGCGGCAAGACGCAGCTGGAATTGTGAAGGAAACTTCATAATCTGGATAGAATATAGCACAGGTGGATCGATTTATTCAAGGTGCTTTTGTTGCGCGTTTATTATTCATTTGTTATTTTCCGCTGTCAGTCCAGGTCAAAGCCTGCTCTTCGTTTGCCGTTTTCCATGTGCCGAACGGCCGCCCGGGTAGCAGCCTCCTTGTCCTTGGCTTTGAATGCCAGAAAAATCTGGCGATGCTCTTCCAATACCTCTTCCAGATAAGCCCGGATGTATTCACTGCTGACCTTGGTATTTTTTGTATAAATCTGATAAGAACTGAGCACATGCTGCAACATCCTGTTTTTCGTGGCGCTGTAGATGAGGTCATGAAAATGCATATTGATCTGAAGCATCTTTTCCGCTTCGCCTTTCTGCGTGTAGAATTCCATGATATCGTAGGCTTCTTCCAGCTCTTCGAACTCCCGGTCCGTCATGCGCTCGATGGCCCATCGCACCGCGATGGCTTCGTAGGCTTTGCGCAGTTCGTACATATCTTCGATATCCTGCCGGGACAAGCCGATCACAAAGGCGCCCCGGTTGGGAATGATCTGGATCAGCCCGTCAAGCTCCAGCTTTTGAAACGCCTCGCGGACCGGGGTGCGGCTTACTTTATATTCCTTGCAAATGCGCTGTTCGGTCAGCTTTTCTCCCGGGCCGATCTTTCCTTGAAGGATGTCGTCCCGGAGTTGGTTGAACAGATTCTGGGGCAGCGACAGGATCGTGGAGGCTGCCGAGGCTTGCGTCGTGATCATGAGAGATCCTTTCTGTAATGTCACTATTTTGTATACAATTTTATCGGTTTGCCCATAAAATGTAAAGAAAAAAATGATGGAAATTGTTCCTTGCCCGGCGACTGCGGATACTATATAATGTGTTTGAAATTATACGCATCCCTATATATAGATAGTAAGAGGAACTAAAATGAAGACGGTAATCAAACGAGACGGAACAGAAGTGCGCTTCGACGCAACGAAGATCAAGACAGCCATCGAAAAAGCGATGCAGGAAACCCGACTGGGCGTGGATGAGAGTCTTTCCGGCGGGATCGCGGCGGCCATCGAAAAGCAGGTGGAGCGCTCCAACCGCCTGATCAAGGTCGAGGATCTACAGGATCTGGTGGAAGATTTTCTCATGGCCAGCGAGCGGAAGGACGTGGCAAAAAAGTTCATTATTTACCGGTATGAACGGGACAAGACCCGGGGCGATCGCAGAAAGCAGGACGGGCGCATTATTTCAGAAGATTTCATCAGCCCCTATAAGCATGCGCCGTCTCCCATGAACCAATTGGGCAGTTTCGTGTTCTATCGCACGTATTCCCGCTGGCTGCAGGACGAGAGCCGCAGGGAATACTGGTGGGAAACGATCCGCCGGGCTGTGGAGTACAATTGCAGTCTCATCCCCACGCCAAGGGACGAGGCGGAAAAGTTGTTCGACAACATCTTCAATCTTAAGCAGTTCCTGTCGGGCCGTACTTACTGGGTGGGCTCCACAGATGTGTCGAAATTCTATCCTATGAGCAACTTCAACTGTTCCTTCCAGGTGCTGGACAGCTTCGCTTCCTTTCATGATGTTTTCTATTTGCTGATGGTCGGCTCGGGCGTGGGCGTCCGCGTGCTGAAATCCGATGTGGCAAAATTCCCGCCCATCCGCACGGATATCGAGGTGATCCACGAATCTTACACGCCGCTGCTCAAGGAACTCCGGCAGGACAGCACGAGTCTTGAATTTACTCACAATGACACAGTCAAGATTACCATTGGCGACAGCAAGGAAGGGTGGGTCCAATCGCTGGACTATTTCTTCAAAGTGCTTTACAGTTCAGAGTATCGAAAAATCAAGACGATCATCCTGAACTATGACAATGTGAGGGAGCGGGGTGAAAAGCTCCGTACCTTCGGCGGTACCGCCAGCGGACATGCCAGCATGAAAAACATGTTCACCAAAATCACAAAAGTTGTGGAAAAAGCAGGTGTCCGGCAGGTGGACGGCAAAACACGCCTTCAGCCTATCGATTGTCTGGACATTGCCAACATCATCGGCGAAAATGTGGTGGTGGGCGGCGTGCGCAGGACGGCAGAGATCGTGCTGATCGACGCGGACGACGAAGAATGCATCCAGGCCAAGAATCAGTTGTATAAAAAGGCGGGGGAAAAGTGGGTGATCGATCCGGAGCTTTCCCATCGCCAGATGAGCAATAATTCCATCTATTATGAAAAGAAACCGACAAGAGAGAAGCTTCATTGGCATTTGACACAGATGCGGTATTCCGGGGAGCCCGGCTGGGTGAACGCCGAAGCAGGCGCCCGGCGCAGGCCAAACTTTAACGGCATCAATCCCTGTGCCGAAATCCTGCTGGACTCCAAAGGGCTGTGCAACCTGACCACGGTCAACGTGAAGGCGTTTGTGAAAGACGACGGCACATTGGACAGAACCGGTTTGCTGGAGGCCCAGCGCCTTTCGGCGCGAGCCGGCTATCGCATGACCTGCACGGAGCTGGAGATCCCTGAGTGGAACAATGTACAGCAGCGGGACAAGCTGCTGGGCTGCTCCATCACCGGCTGGCAGGATATGGTCAATGCCACGGGACTGGATCGCAGCGGACAGGAAGAACTGCTCCGGGCGCTGAAGGCTGCAGCGAGGCAGGCTGCCGACAGCTATGCCGATGAGCTCGGTCTGCCAAGGCCTCTGCTCACGACCACTGTCAAACCCGAGGGAACGCTGAGCCTGCTCCCCGTCGTGTCCTCCGGCGTGCATTTTTCCCATGCCCCGTACTACATCCGCAGGATCCGTATATCCGCAGACGATCCCCTTACAAAGGTTTGTGAAGAGCTGGGTTACCCGGTGCTGCCGGAGGTTGGACAGACCCTGGAAAACTGCTCCACGAAAGTCGTGGAGTTTCCGGTGAAAGCGCCGGAAGGGAAACTGAAGGGCGACGTGTCGGCCATTGAGCAGCTGGAAATCTATAAGATGTTCATGGATCACTATGTGGAGCACAACTGTTCTATCACCGTCCACGTCCGGGACGACGAATGGGATCAGGTCGAAGAATGGGTGTTTGAGCACTGGGACGATACCCTGGCCTTGTCCTTCCTGTCCTATGATGATAATTTCTATGACCTGCTTCCCTACGAGGAGATCACAGAAAAGGAATACCGGCAGAGAACGGCGGCCATGAACGCTTTTGTTCCGTCGCTGATCGCCAAGTACGAAAAAATCGAAACACAATATGACATCGGCAACGACGGCTGCGAAGGGGGCGTCTGCCCGGTCCGGTAAAAAAGCCGCCCGGCGGCGGCTTTTAAGCGCAGATAGTGGGGATCTTTATAGCCCGTTGCGAAGGCATGCTTCACGGATGCAGCAATCTTCGCAGCGGGGTTTTTTCGCGCTGCAGACCTGCCTGCCGTGAAAAATCAGAGCGTGGTGCATGGCGGTCCAGTTTTCTTCCGGGATCGCTTTCATCAATGCCAGCTCGGTTTTCAGCACATCCGGTTCCTGGGTGAGTCCGATTCGGTTTGCCAGGCGAAACACGTGGGTGTCCACGGCGATCCGCTGTTCGCCAAAGGCCACTGATAAAACCACATTGGCCGTTTTGCGGCCTACGCCGGGCAACTCCACCAGACGGTCGTAATCCCCCGGCACGATGCCGTTGTATTTCTCCAGGAGGGTCCGGGACAACTTGGACAGATTGGCTGCCTTGGTCCGGTACATGCCGATGCGCTGGATCAGCTGCTGGATCTCTTCGGCGGACAACTCCGCCATGGCCCGGGCGTCCGGCGCCCGGCGGAAGAGTTCCGGCGTTACTTCGTTGACGCTCTTGTCCGTGGTTTGCGCAGACAGCACAACGGACACCAGCAGCTGAAAAACAGAGCCGAAATCCAAAGCGCAGGCAGCATTGGGATAAGCCTGAAGCAGTCCCCGGATCACATATTCCCGGCCTTCTTTTTTCAGAAGAGGCATTCTAGTCCTCGTTCTTTCCGCAACATTTCTTGTACTTCTTTCCGCTGCCGCAGGGACAGGGGTCGTTCCGTCCGATTTTTGGATCCTTGACCACTGTCCTGGACCGGCGGTAGCGGTCATAGACGGATTCCTGCTGCTCCTTGGACAAGATGCCGTTCCATTCCTCCAGTCCGTAAAGGTAGTCAGCCTTGGCCGCAAACATATTGAACAAAAGAGTTTCGCAGACGATATCGAGCTTCACTTCGCTGGATTCGTCGTAGGTTTCCAGAGGCAACGGTTCTGTCAGGCTGGAATTGATGCCATCCAAAAAACCCATATACAGCACCGGCTCAACCTCATACTGCTTCGCCAGATCGGCCAAAACCCCCTGAGTCACTTCCGGCCAGCGGGACAGGACATCTCTATATATGCGTTCTTCCGCAGAAGAGTACTTTTCCCAGAAGGCGTCGAACGTATCGTCGGTTTGCCCCTGGATCCATTCATTCCATTGCTGATACAGACTCATTGCATCCTCCAAGTGGGCAGCGCGCCCTTATCAGTGCCTCGAACGATACAAGCGGCGATCTCCAGGATGTCGCCGGCCACCGCGCTTCCCGTGGGCAGGGGACCGGCGCCTCTTCCCTGCAGGAAGATGTCGTCAGCCATATTGCATGAAATCAGCACTGCATTGAATTCATTGCGGACCCGCGACAGCGGATTGTCAGCCGGAACCAGCACGGGCCTGACGCTGGCCCGGATCCCGTCCTTTTCCTTGACGGCGGTACCGATGAGCTTGATCTTGCCGTTTTCGGCCGCAGCCTTGCGAAGATCTTCCTCTGTGACACCCGTGATCCCTTCGCGCTGGATCTCATCAGGGCTCACGTATTGGCCAAACCCGGCCGCGATCAGGAGCGACAGCTTGTTGACCGCATCATGGCCTTCCACGTCACCGGTGGGGTCCGCTTCGGCGAAGCCTTTGTCCTGCGCGTCCTTCAGCACCTGGGCGTAGGGCGCGTGGTCTTCGTCCATGCGGGTGAGGATGTAGTTGGTGGTGCCGTTGAGGATGCCTTGGATCTTGACGATCTCATTGGCCGCCAGGGCCGTGGAGATCGCGTTCATTACGGGAATGGCGCCGCATACGGCTGCTTCGTATCGCAGCATCAGATTCCGTGCCAGCGCATTCTTCGTCAGTTCTTCTCCGGATCTGGCCAGAGCTGCTTTGTTGGCGCTTACTACATGCTTGCCTGCCTCCAGGGCTTGCTTCATATAGGATACCGCCGGGTCCAATCCGCCCATCAGCTCTGCGATGATATCAATTTCCGGATCATTCAGGATCAGGGAAAAATCATTGGTGAGCAATTCTCTCGGGATCCAGGGCTCACGCTCTTTTCCAAGGTCGTTCACGAGGATGGCTTTCACCTTCACATCCGCTCCGGCTCGCCCTGCGATGATCCCGGCGTTTTCCTGCAGTACCCGGAATGTTCCGCTCCCTACGTTTCCGCAGCCCAGGAGCGCTACGCCGATGGTGTCTTTTTTCATTCTTTACCTCCGTAATTTTAGCGAACGAAAAGGGTCCGTCCGATTTGTACGGAAAACATTATACCATACAATATACTATGTAAGAAGAAAATGTAGTACAATACCACCATGGCATTGCATATTGTATTGGTGGAACCGGAGATCCCCCCCAACACCGGAAATATTTCCAGAACATGCGCCGCGACCGGCACGGTGCTTCATTTGGTCAAGCCCCTGGGTTTTTCCATCGACGACCGTCAGCTGAAGCGGGCGGGGCTGGACTACTGGCCCTTCGTGAAGCTGCTTGTCCACGACGATCTGCCGGCCTTCCTTCGCGATTGGGGGGAACAGCGGATGTTTCTTGCTACGACCAAAGGCGTGCAGTCTTACACTGATGTGCGCTACCGGGACGAAGATATGCTGATTTTCGGCCGTGAGACCCGGGGCTTGCCCGGTGCGTTCATACAGGAGCGATTGGCGGACACGATCCGCATCCCCATGGGCAGGGATGCGCAGCTGAGATCCATCAACCTTTCCAACGCCGCGGCGATTGTTTTGTATGAAGCCTTGCGGCAGCTGGATTTTCCCGAATTGAAATAACACACCCCGGATGTTATAATTTCAAGTTAGCAAACAGTGAAGCGGATGGGAAGGAGGGATATCTTGAAAATCGGTTACGAGCTTGTGCTGGAACAAAGTCAAAAGCTTGTGATGACCCCGGAGTTGATCCAGGCCATCAAGATCCTCCAGTTCACTTCGCAGGAACTGGAGGCTTATGTGGCGGATCAGCTCATGGCCAATCCCGTCCTGGAGCTGGATGAGCAGAGTCCCGCCGAAAAAGAGTCTGCCCAGGAGGACTCTCTGGGCATCAACATGCCGGAGGACCAGAGGGAGTACGACACAGTAAAGGATGACGGGTTTGACTGGGGCGAGCATATCCGGGAGCGCGGATATGACGACATCAGCTATCGCCAGCTTCAGGCAGATCCTTCTCCTCAGGATTACTCCTACGAGCAATATTTGAGCGACGATGTTTCCTTGACCGAGTACCTCATGACTCAGATACAGTTTGTCTGCCTCAATACCGAATGCTGCAAAGTTGCGAAGCTGATCATCGAGGCGCTGGACGAAAACGGCTATCTGACTTTGAACACCCGGGAACTCGCAGAACTTTCCTCTGTAGCTCCTTCTCATATCGAGGAGGCGCTGGCGGCCGTTCAAAGTCTGGACCCGCCGGGCGTGGGCGCCAGGGATCTCCGGGAATGCCTTACGCTTCAGCTGAAGCGCAAAGGACAGGATGACGAGGTTGCTCTTCGGCTGGTGAATGACCACCTGGAAGATATCGCCAGAAACAGGATCTCGCTCATTGCCAGAGCGAATGCCCTGTCTGCGGAAGAAGCCCAGGCATACTGTGATCGTATTCGCAGTCTGGAGCCAAAACCCGGCAGGCAGTTCGGTTCTTCTCAGGAGGTCCGCTATGTATCTGCCGATGTGACAGTCGAGAAGGTCGGCGAAGAATATGTCGTGCTGTTGAACGAACGAAATACTCCTCAGCTTTCGATCAGCCCTTATTACCGGAAGGTATTGACAGAAGCTGATCCGGACAGCCAGATCACGGATTTTCTGAACAAGAGACTGAATGCCGCAGTCTGGCTTATCAAAAGTATCGAACAGCGAAAGCGGACGATCTACCATGTCGTCACGGCCATCGTCCGCCATCAGCGTGCTTTTTTCGAACAAGGTAGCAAGCATTTGAAGCCTATGACGCTGGCTGAGATCGCCGATGAAGCCGGTGTCCATGAGTCTACTGTCAGCCGGGCTGTGAATGGCAAATATGTTCAGACGCCCCGAGGCCTTTATGAGCTGAAGTACTTTTTTACCGGCGGCGTTCTCGACAGCCAGGGAGCGGGCGTTGGTTCAGAGAGCGTCAAGGAGATCCTGAAAGAAATGGTCTCCGACGAGGATCCCCACGAGCCCTTGAGTGATCAGGCCATCGTCGGCCGCCTTAAAAACGAGCGGGGTATCGAACTGTCGCGAAGGACTGTTGCAAAATACCGGGATGAGCTGCATATCCCGGCTTCATCCAAGAGAAAACGATATTGAATGAAAGGGAGACTGAGATGAAAAAATCCATTACCCAGATGGAGGTGGCCGGCCGCAAGGTCCTGGTTCGCTGCGACTTGAATGTGCCCATGGAAGGCGGAGCGATCAGCGACGACACCAGGATACAGGCATCGCTTCCAACCATAAAATATCTTTTGGATCGCGAAGCCTCCGTGATTCTGATGTCACATCTGGGGCGTCCCAAGGGTATGCCGAACAAAGAGTTTACCTTGGCGCCTGTGGCTGAAAAATTGTCCGCCATGCTTGGAGTGGAGGTGATTTTTCTTCCATCTCCTTCCGTCGTGGATGACGGGGTCCGCAGCGCGGCCAGGCAGCTGCAGCCAAGGCAGGTGATGCTGCTGGAGAATCTCAGGTACCGGCCGGAAGAAGAAGCCAACGACCCGGGCTTTTCCCGGGAACTTGCAGAGCTGGGCGACCTTTATGTCAATGACGCTTTTGGCACTGCCCACCGGGCGCACGCTTCCACAGTGGGCGTTACCGAGTTCCTGCCGGGCGTTTGCGGTCTTTTGATATCGAAGGAGCTGGAATTTTTAGGCGGCGCCCTGGATGACCCGTCCCGGCCGTTCACGGCGATTTTGGGCGGATCGAAAGTGAGCGATAAAATCGGCGTCATCGAAAACCTGATCGACCGGGCCGATCAGATCCTCATCGGCGGGGGAATGGCTTATACATTCATCAAAGCCAACGGGGGCGAAATCGGGAGTTCTCTTTTGGAGGAGGACAAGCTTGGCCTTGCGCGAGCTCTGCAGGAAAAGGCCCGGAAGAAGGGTGTCGAGTTCCTTCTGCCTGTTGACAATAAAGCGGGTGACGCGTTCCTGGCGGACTGCAACGCAAGAGTCATGGACATCGACAAGATCCCTCAGGGATGGATGGGCATGGATATCGGGCCCAAATCCATTGAACGCTTCACTGCCGTCATTCGCCGGGCCGCCACGGTGATTTGGAACGGCCCGATGGGTGTTTTTGAGTTTCCTGCTTTCGAAGAGGGGACCCGGGCAGTTGCACTTGCTTTGTCGGAGAATACGGGCGTCACCATTATCGGCGGAGGTGATTCGGCCGCTGCCGTCAAGCAATTCGGGCTTGCAGGCCGTATGAGCCATATTTCCACCGGCGGCGGCGCCTCCATGGAATTTCTAGAAGGCAAAACACTTCCCGGCGTCGCTGCGCTGCTGGATGCATAGAGAGGAGAACGATATGCGGACCCCGTTCATTGCAGGCAATTGGAAAATGTATAAAACCACAGCCCAGGCCTTAGAGTTTGCCGGGAAATTTTCTGCCATGGAACGCCCGGAGGGTGTAACTGTGGCGCTGGCTGCTCCTTTTACGCAGCTGGCGGCATTGAAGGAGGCACTGAAGGGCAGCGGTATCAAATTGGCGGCGCAAAACATGCACTACGAAGAGGAAGGCGCTTTTACCGGGGAGATCTCTCCCGGAATGCTGGCCGAAGTCGGTGTGGACTACTGTATCATTGGCCATTCGGAGCGTCGTCAATATTTCGGCGAAACTGATGACACGGTCAACCGGAAGTTGAAGAAGGCCTTTGCCTGCGGGATCCTTCCGATCTGCTGCGTCGGAGAGTCCCTGAGCATCCGGGAGGCCGGAGATGCGAATGCCTATGTAGAAGGGCAGATCCGCAGCGCGTTCAGCGGTATCGGCGGCGGCGATGCCCGGCGAGTCACCGTTGCCTACGAACCGATCTGGGCGATCGGCACCGGACGGACCGCCACGCCCGGGCAAGCCGGGGAAATGTGCGGTCTGATCCGGCGTATTCTGAAGTCGCTTTATGGCGCAGAGGTATCCGAGGAGGTCATCATTCAGTACGGCGGCAGCGTCAAGCCTGCCAATGCGCCGGAGCTGATGCGCACTCCTCACATCGACGGGGCCCTGGTGGGCGGCGCAAGTCTTGTACCCGAGGAATTTATCAAAATCGTACGTTTTTAAGGAGGAACGATCATGGCTTATATTGAAGAAGTGTATGCAAGAGAAGTATTGGATTCCAGAGGGAACCCCACGGTGGAAGTCGAAGTCTGGCTGGAGGACAACATCATGGGGCGGGCTATCGTGCCTTCCGGCGCTTCAACCGGCGCCCATGAAGCAGTGGAGCTGCGGGACGGCGATAAAGCCCGCTACGGCGGAAAGGGCGTATTGCAGGCTGTTGAGAATGTCAATACGGTCATCGCTTCGGCTGTGGCCGGCATGGACGTTTTCGACCAGACGGGTTTGGACCGGAAACTCATCGAATTGGACGGAACTGCAAACAAAGGCCGGCTGGGCGCCAATGCCATCCTGGGTGTTTCCATGGCAGCGGCCCGCGCTGCCGCAGAGAGCCTGGGCCTGCCGCTTTACCAGTATCTTGGAGGCGTCAATGCCAAAACGCTGCCCACACCGATGATGAACATACTCAACGGCGGGGAGCATGCCGACAACACCGTGGATATCCAGGAATTCATGATCATGCCCGCGGGCGCCGGGAGCTTTCGCCAGGCGATCCAGATGGGGGCAGAAGTATTTCACAGTCTTAAGGCTGTCCTAAAGGCGCGGGGGCTGAATACCGCAGTCGGAGACGAAGGGGGCTTTGCGCCCAACCTTTCCACCAACGAAGAAGCGATCCGGGTGATCCTGGAGGCTGTAGAAAAAGCAGGATACAAGCCGGGTCAAGATATTTGGATCGCCTTGGACGTGGCAGCTTCCGAAATGTATGACGCAGCGGCGGGAACCTATACCATGAAGGGCGAAGGGGTCATCCGCACGGCGGAGGAAATGATCCGCTATTATGAGATGCTGGTGGACAAGTATCCCATCATTTCCATCGAAGACGGCTTGGCTGAGGATGACTGGGATGGATGGAAAAAGCTTACGGACGCATTGGGAAATCGTGTGCAGCTGGTAGGCGACGATCTTTTCGTGACCAATACCGAGCGCCTGGACCGTGGAATCGCCCAGGGGATCGCCAATTCTATTCTGATCAAAGTGAACCAGATCGGTACGATCACAGAGACCTTTGATGCAGTGGAGATGGCCAAGCGAGCCGGATATACTGCAGTGATCTCACATCGTTCCGGAGAGACCGAGGATGCCACCATTGCCGATGTGGCCGTGGCCCTCAATGCCGGGCAGATCAAGACCGGCTCTCTGTCCAGGACCGATCGGATCGCAAAGTACAACCAGCTGCTTCGCCTGGAAGACAGTCTGGGGGATTCGGCGGTCTACGCCGGCCGCAATGCTTTTTATTGCCTTCCGCGGGGAGAACGGTAATGGATCTTGAATCAGCGGGCCGCCAGCTGAACAATCTGGTGATTTTTCAAAACCTGAAGCAAGATCCGCTGATAGCCGGGCTGAGGACCTGGATCTGTGCCGGTGGTGCGGAAGAAAAGTCCTCAGGGGCTGCG
>CALLHZ010000011.1 GCA_938009115.1 uncultured Clostridia bacterium | reverse complement strand
AATCCTGCGATCAGAATCAACGGAAGCAGGATCAGCCGGGGAAGCCCTTGCCCAAACCAGGCGACAGCCACCGCCGTCACAGTAGCCACCACATACTGGCCTTCAGCGCCGATATTGAACAGCCCGCAGCGAAAGCTGATAGCGGCGGCCAGACCTGTGAACAGGATCGGCGTCACCTTGTACATCGTTTCGCCTATGCTGGGGATGCTGCCCAAGGACCCTTTGAACAAAGCCATATATGCGACCAGCGGATTGTTGCCCGTGACGGCAATGCAGATGGCACCTACGATAAAGCCAAATGCGATGGCGATGATCGGAAGCCTGGTCATGCTCCATACATACCTGAGTTTATCTTTCATGAGACTTCTCCTTTATCCGTTGCCGCGCCACCAGCCATCATAAGTCCCAGCTTGCGCTCCGTAGCCTCGGCGGCGCCCAGAATGCCGACGATCTGCCCCTGATAGATCACGGCGATCCGGTCAGCCAGGTTCATGATCTCATCCAGCTCCAAAGAAATCAAAAGGACAGCCTTATTGTTGTCCCGCTGTTCCAGCAGGCGCATATGGACGAATTCTATGGCGCCCACGTCCAGGCCTCTGGTCGGCTGGGCTGCGATCAGCAATGCCGGGTCCTTGTAAAATTCTCTGGCGATGATGACCTTTTGCTGGTTTCCGCCGGAGAGAGAACCGGCAGAAATTTCATGCCCGGGAGTCCGTATGTCAAACTCACGGATAAGCTCCTTGCCGTGCTCGATGATTTTACTCTGATCCATGCGGCCGTTTTTAGCAAAAGGCGGCTGATAGTGATAGCCCAGGATCAAATTTTCGGCCAAACTGCTTTGCAGGATCAAACCTCGCTTCTGCCGGTCCTGAGGAATGTGCCCCGTGCCGGATTCGATCACTTCCCGGGGTTTAGCCCCGGTGATGTCCTTTCCGCAAAGGGTCACCTTCCCGCTTTCTGTCGCCGCCAAGCCCGTAAGCGCTTCGACCAGCTCTTTCTGGCCGTTTCCGTCCACGCCGGCGATCGCCAGGATCTCGCCCTCCCGGACTTCGAAGCTGATATCCTTGACTGCCGCAAGGTTGCGATGATCCCGGACAGTCAGATGCTCTACGCTCAGAATAACATTCCCCGGTTTTTTTTCTGTTTTATCCGATGTAAGATTGACCTGGCGGCCGACCATCATTTCCGCCAATTCATCCGCCGTGGTTTCCGATGTCTTGACGGTTCCGATCACCTTGCCCCGGCGCAGGATCGTGACCCGGTCGGACATGCCCAGCACCTCTTTGAGCTTGTGCGTGATCAGGATGATGGACTTTCCTTCCTGCGTCAGATTTTTGAGGATCTCGCCCAGGTCGTCGATCTCCTGGGGCGTCAGCACAGCGGTAGGTTCATCCAATATCAGTATTTCCGCGCCCCGGTGAAGGGCCTTCAGGATCTCCACCCGTTGAGAAAGTCCTACGGATATGTCTTCAATGCGGGCCTCCGGATCCACTTCCAGGCCGAACCGGTCCGACACTTCCCGGACAGAAGCCTTGGCTGCGTCCATGTCCAGGGACAGTCCCTTCTTCGGCTCATTGCCCAGCACGATGTTTTCGGCAACCGTAAAGTTCTCCACCAGCATAAAGTGCTGATGCACCATACCGATTCCCAAAGCGATGGCCGAATTCGGCCCCCGTATGTCCTGCTTCTGGCCATTGATGTAAATATCGCCGGAGGTCTGCTGATACAGCCCGTACAGAATGTTCATCAGCGTGGTCTTGCCGGCGCCGTTTTCTCCAAGGAGCACATGGATCTCCCCCCTCTCCAGGTCAAAATCCACATGGTCATTGGCAACGGTGCCGGGAAAGACTTTTGTGATCCCTTTCATTTCAACAACTTTGGACAAGCGTCTACCCTACCTTCCTCATGTTATAAATCAAAAGATTAAGCCTATCTATGACTTTCATAAACAGTCTTAATCCTTCGATTCCCTGCGTCTTGCATTATGCAGGGGCGAGGCCGGCAAAAGCCGGCCTCGCGCTTTGTACTACATTTCCGGAACTTCGAATGCTTCGAATGTGGCGGCGTCGTAAGGAACGACGAATTCTCCGGCCACGATCTTGGCCTTCCAGGCCTCGACCTGTTCCATGACTTCCGCGGGCACATTGCCGGCCTTGTCGCTGATATCAACACCCGAAACGTTAAGGGCATAGTTGATATTCTCACCGGTGAAGTTGCCTTCCACCATCAATTTGATGGCTTCGTATACGGCTACATCCACTCTCTTGAGCATGGAGCAAAGAACGTTTTCAGGAGCCAGTGCCGACTGATCCTGATCCACGCCGATCGCCCAGAAATTTTGCTCCTGCGC
Source organism: uncultured Clostridia bacterium (assembly GCA_938009115.1). Classification (GTDB taxonomy): domain Bacteria; phylum Bacillota; class Clostridia; order Peptostreptococcales; family Anaerovoracaceae; genus UBA10908. Next base: position 23,595 of record CALLHZ010000011.1, on the reverse strand, counting down.
AGCCTGGATCAGACCGATGCCGCAACCGCCGGCTGCGTGATAAATAACGTCTGCGCCCTGATTGTACTGGGCAAGTGCATTTTCTTTTCCTGCTGCAGAGTCATCGAAGGACTGGGTGTAAGCGACGAAAACTTCCGCATCCGGATTGACAGCCTTGACGCCTGCCTGATATCCGTACTGGAACTTTTCGATCAGCGGGAACTGCATTCCGCCGATGAATCCGACCTTGTCGCTTGCAGTGGTGAGGCCTGCTGCCAGACCAACCAGGAAGGAACCTTCTTCTTCGCTGAAGGTCAATCCAGCCACGTTGGGCGCATCAACGGTTCCGTCGATGACGACAAACTGCTGATCCGGATACTGTGCAGCCGACTCGGCAACAACGCTGGTCAGCAGGAAGCCTACGCAGATGACCAGATCGGCGCCTTCTTCCACAGACGCGGCTACGTTGGGCGCATAATCGTCTGCTGTTGCAGATTCCAGGACACTGTATTCGATCCCGAATTCTTCGGCCGCCTGCAGGATGCCTGCATAAGCCATGTCATTGAACGATTCGTCTCCAAGGCCGCCGGTGTCTGTGATCATGACGACTTTCTTAGCCGGCTCTTCCACATCTGTCCCACCGCCGCCGCAGCCTGCAAGTGCGAAAACCATTGCAAGAACCAATAAAATACTGATTACTTTTTTCATGTTTTCTCCTCCTAAGTAGTAAAAATAACCCTTCGCTCATTATACAATACTGCATATTAAAAACATAGCTGTTTCAAGAAAAAAATACCCTTACTCCCTGTCTCCCGGTTCACACTACGATGACGGATCCGAATCCGCAGTCCCGGGCCAGAGCAGCCAGTCTCTCCAATTCCGGGCCCGAAGGGACTTTAAGCTCCCTCAGGTATTCTTTCCGAACGCCTTTCGGCCTGTATTTGATCAGCTTATAGGCGATTTTTTCCAGAGCTTCTTTCCCTGCCGCTGCGGAGATCTTTCGCGCAGTTTCGCGCACACAGGCTTCCGCCTCGCCGGTTTCGCCAAGGACCACCGTGCGGATTTCAATAAGCTTTCCGACCTTTGCCAGGGCCGCGGCCTGGGACAGCGCCGGCCCTGCCGGAGCGCCGGTGAGCGCCCGGTGGGCGCTCTCATCGACGGCCTTGACATCCAGCAGAACGCCGTCGATCACGGGCAGGACCTTGTCATAGGGGATGCTGCCGTTGCTGTCCAAAAGGCACGAAAAATCCTGCCCGTACCGGCGCTTTGCTTCTGTGCACACTTCATACACAAATTCCTCGTGGAGCATGCATTCTCCGCCTGAGATCGTAAGCCCCCTGATGAAAGGAAGGTTTCGTCCCAGCCGTTCCGCGACCTCGTCTGCAGTCAGCTGTTGAAGCCCCTTCTGCCCGCCGGCAGGCTCGATCGTCTCCGGATTATGGCAATATTTACAGTTGTAGTTGCATCCCTGCAAAAAGATGACGGCCCGGTTGCCCGGGCCGTCCACTACGCTGGAATCGATGATTTTCACGACAGGCGCCGTCATCATGTTCTTCTCCTGCTTCTGCGCCGCACGATCACAGCGTGCGTACCTTTCGTTCTTCCACCCGGCTTTTTTCCACCGAACGCATGCCCAGCACGACGGTATCATTGACGACCGGCTGTTCTTTTTTCAGCGCCTCGATATCTGACCGCTTTACAAGATACCCTGTGATCCTGATCACATCGCTGTCCGAGGTATAGGTGGAAATATAACGCATCCCCACCGCCAGAGCGCCCTTGAAAATATCCAGAACGGCTTTGGGGTTCTTTTCCGCCGTAATGTCGAAAGGGAAAATATCGCCGGTGCCGGAAGGAAAATACTTATGGAATCGGCCGCTGTGACGCAGATGCTCGTAGAGAGGGATCTCTTCGCCGATGGGGATCCGGGTCCCGGGGCTGATGCCGCTGTCGCTGTCGATACCGACTTGGGCGTGCAGCATAAATCTGTTATTGTAGAAAGGACAGTACCGGTTTTCATGGTCCTGCACTCTGCCATCAATCGCTTCCATGATCTCCAGGCCCAGTTCGTCTGCCTCGGGATCCGAACCGAACCGCCCGTCTTTTCCTTCTTTTTTAATGAGATCATTGACGGCTTCGGCAAGGCCGACCATACCGAAGAGGCCGTTGAAGCGGTCCGGACTGATCCATCCTTCCCGCACCAGAAAGCTGCTTTCAAAGAAAGGCGTTTCCTCCACAAGAAAACGGATCTTATCGTCCATGAAGGCCAGCATCCCATCGATGGCCGCCGGCAGATTTTTTTCCATAAATTCCGCTTTGTTTGCAGAATCATACGCGATCCTGGCCAGAATGATGCGGCTCAGTGTATAAGCGCCGCCGCCCACGGGAAGTCCGTTGTAGCAGCTGGCGATCCCGTAATCCGGGCCAAGCTCGGAAGGGAACATCCGGTGGTTGGCAAAACTGGGCGTTGCACAGTCCAAAGCGGCTCCAACGCATCGGACCGCAAAATCCTCCGGCGTCAGATCCGGATCATACAGCAGCGTGATGTTGGGCGTGGAGTCCTGCAGCTCCCGCTCTGCCTTCAGGATCAGCTCGCCGGTCTTGCTGGCTTCCGGCCCTATGTTGGCGTGGCAAAAGCTGTCCGTGACCGTGCGGTCCACGTGGCGCAAAAATCCCCGGATCAGCCGGTAAGCCGACTCCTCCCCGCGCTCCCGGATCTCCTTTTGCACAAAAGGCTCCAAAAGTTGGTCAAGACGGCCGATGTATACGGGAAAATGCGTCACGGAAGGCACGTGATGATAGACGGCAAGCAGGCCCATGGCGGCTTCGTACAGATCAGCCGGAGGATCCAGCCGCAAAAAACTGCAGCCCTGTTCCATAAAAACGTTGTAATCCGGAAGAATATAACGGGGAACGTAGGTGACCCTTCCCTCGTTCAGGTCGCAGACCCAACCCTTTTCTTTAAGTTCATAAAAACGATCCGCGGCATCGCCCGGAAGGTCCAAAAGATCCCGCCCTGCCGATGACAAGGCCATCATCGTCTGCTCATGGGTGAGCGTCGGATCCTTGACGATATCCAGCACCTTCCGGCGGTGCTCTTCCATTTTGCTCATGGGAGCCTCGCTTTCTGCGCAGCCATCCTGCGCATCAAAGAGAAATCATAAATGGGACCAGCACCGGGACAAATACCGACACGATGCTCCCGCTGATCATACCGTAAAAAATCAACCGCTGGTCGCCGGTGACCGCCGTAGCCGCAATGGAAGGATTCATTGCAGCAGATCCTGCGATGCTCACCAGCTCCGGCGCCTCGAATTTTTTCCATAACACCGGCATCAGGAACATCGCCGTCATTTCCCGAAGCAGGCAATACACGAACGTGACAACCGACAGCGAGGGCGAGTACTCAAGCACCAATCCGGTAGCCAAAGAGTACCATCCCATCCCCGACGCGGCAATCAGAGCGTCCTTTGCAGTAAGCGGCAGCAAAGGCGATATCGCCAGGACGGTGATCAGCGTTCCTGCCACGGTTGCCAGGGAATATACGATGATCTTCCATCCGGCATGCCTCAGCTCCCGGAGAAAATCCTTCTTTCCCATATCGACGCTGGCGATAAACGTCATGAGACACAAGAAGACCATGATCATCGAGGGACTGAGGGCCGTGAGCCATTGCAAATACCCCAGGCGTCCGGCGCCGAAGCCCAGAGCCACACAGAGGAGCATGCCCTTAATCATCGGACGGCTCCTTCCCGGACTTTTCAAAACGAAGGCGCAGCATCAACACGGAAAGAAAGGAGCCCAGCATCCCGGCCGCTGCCAGCGCCAAGCCGAGACCGCCCATCTGAAGGATCGACGAAACCACAGACCCGTCACTGCCCAATTGGTGTCCCAGCACGAACAAAAGGAGAAAAAGAAGCACATTCTGTGTATTGCTCCGGAAACGGCTTTCCTTCGGGATCCATGAAAATCCTGCTCCGGCAAGAATACCGGCGACCATGATCCCCCCAAACAGCAGCATCAGCATATCTGCATCAATCCTCCATACGGGCGGCAGCCTCGTTCAGGCACAGCACGACGGCGCGGGCCACGCTCCGGGCATAGAGATCCGTATAATCCGGACCCAGCATGACGGCGCGGTCCTCCGGGTTGGAAAAAAAGCCGCCCTCCACGATCACCGCGGGCATATCGGTCTTGTTCAGAACAGCATAGGCGCCCTGAGATGCGATGCCCCGGTCCGCAAGCCCGATGCCCTGCAAAAGCTCTTCCAATATGTATTCCGCCAAATCTTTGCTGTCAACGGCGTAGTTTTCTTCCGTGGCTTTACTGTAATAGAACACCTGAGAACCCTTTGCCGTTGGATATTCTGCGGAGTTGTTGTGTATAGAAAGAAAGAGATCCGCGCCAAGCTCGTTGGCAAGGACGGGCCGCTCCTGCAAAGTCAAGGTCACATCGTGGGTGCGGAGCATATACGTCTTTGCGCCAGCTTCTATCAGATATTTTTCGAGTGCCTGTGCAATTTTCAGATTGAAATCTTTTTCATAATAAGTGACACCGCTGTCCACGACCAGGCAGCCGGAATCCTTTCCGCCGTGCCCCGCATCGATGACGATCCGCTGGCCTGACATCCGCCAGTCCAAGGCGGGAATGTCGATGCCGGTAGTTTCGTCGCTGTCTTCTCCTTCCGGCTCGTCCGCGGTCTCGCCGCCTTCGGCAGCCTCCGGATCGGCAAAGTCGATATACAGATATCCTTCCGCGGCATCTACCGTAAGCTCGGCGGTTTTTCTTTGCGTCAAATCAAAAACGATGCGGACCGTACGCTCCTCGAACTGGGAATACCTGATTTGTGAAAAGGCGGCGTTGTCCCCCGGGATCGTTCCGCTGCCGCCTGCGACAGCACCCGCGTTGACCTGGGCGTTTCGCACATCCACGACAAAGCGATCGGGAGATTCATATGCAGCAGTCCGGCAGTCCGGGCCGGCGCCGGTATAAGCAACAGCAGTTCGTACCACACCGTCTTCCGTGGAGCAGGAAATAGACTCGATCACCGTAGGATCGTCCTCAAGGCCTTCCGGTGTGCGCAGCAGAACAGTCCTGCTGCTGTCGTCCCAATCCACGCCAAAGCCCAGTGATTCAGCCACAAACCGGACCGGTATGTACGTGCGGTTGCCCGGAAGGATCGCTGCGGGCACATCCATGGCCACGTCTTTTCCGTTCACCCGGGCGGTCTTTTTACCGATGACCAGATGCACAGCAGTATTGCTGTAGGACACGCTCACCAGCTTTTCCGCCGGGTCCCACCCCACTTCCGCACCCAAGGATTCAAACAGCGCTCTGACCGGAACGAGTGTGCGTCCGCGATCGATGACAGGCGCGGTGTCACATACGATCTCAGAACCGTCCAGCATCAGCGCCACATCGCCGGCGGCCGAAGCCGGGGTCACTATAAAGAGCATGATGCATACTCCAATCAAACACCCTTTGATAATACTCCGCAATGCGATCCCCTTTTGCCCCTGAGCCCGAATAAAAGAAAAGGCTTCTGCTCTATTGAGCAAAAGCCCTTGGTTGGTGGGAAGTATTGGACTCGAACCAACGACCTCTTGCTTGTCGAGCAAGCATTCTAACCAGCTGAACTAACCTCCCCAGTCTGCTAATCATTCTACCGTAAGAATTCGACGAATGCAAGACATAATTTAGAGGTGCGCGACTAAAATCCCAAATCCGCCGAACACATCGTATACTTTTACTGCGATACAACGGTTGGGGCCAGGTAAAAAAAGAGCCTCAACAGGCAGTCTGCCCCGTTCCCGGGCAAACCACTGCTCTGTTTTGAAATTGATGCCGTCGTAATTTTGATCGATGCACCAATAGTCCACCAATGTCAAAGGATCCGCATTTTGCAGCGTCCGGATCTTATCCTGGTCAGCCTTGGAAACGGGAAGCGTACCGGCATCCCTGCCATACTCCCGCAGACAGACATTGCACAGAGCTTCTTCCGACACGTTTGACCGCAGGCTCACATCTGCCCGGACCTCCGCCGAAGCGCCGTTCTCTTCCCGGGACGAAACATAATATGAATACGGAGCATCCATCGCAGTGAGCCGTTTCCTCGTAGCAGCCATCGCAAGGACGCTGTTGTCGCAGGCCAGGAACCGCCGCCCCATACGGGAAGCCACTGCCGGAAGCGTGCCGGACCCCGCAAAAAAATCCGCGCACAGATCTCCAGGCTTCGAGCAGCTTTCCAGAAGGATCTCCAGGAGCCGCTCCGGCTTTTGTGTCGCATAGCCGGTCCGCTCTCCGGAAGTACGCCCGACCATATCCACATCCAGAACATCTTTCCGGTTGACCATGGTGTACCAGCCCAATTCATCCCTGTATTCCTTTACGCCTTTGAACCGGTAGGGCTTGAATCCCCTGTTATAGGACTTTTCCTTGCCGGGGTTGAAATAGTGCCGTTCCCCGCCGGCATAGTACAGAAGCGTATCGTGTTTTTTAGCGAAAGACCGGCTGGAAACACCGCCGGATTTATAATTCCAGATGATCTCATTCACAAAGCGCTTCTGTCCGTGCAATTCGTCCATGATCACTTTGGCGTAGTGCACTGCCCGCCAGTCCAGATGCACAATGATCCCGCCGTCTTCAGCCATAAGCTCTTTCATATACAGCAAGCGGAGCGTGAGCATGGAGAGAAATCCCTCCATTCCAGGACCCCATTTATCCTCGTAGGCTTTGCTGCGGATCCCTTTGATCGTTTGCTTTTCCGTGAGGATCCGGACTTCTGCGCGATAATTGCTTCCCGAATAGAATGGAGGATCCACATAGATCAACCCTATTTTCGGCAGGGCGTCCTTGTTTTGGACCCAATAGCGCAGCCAATCCAGATTGTCCCCCAGGATCAGGCGGTTGTCTTCGCCTGCGCCCATCCTGTCTTTCAGCTGGAATGTCACCGGCTCATCCCGGGTCAAAGATCTTTCATATTCCAGACGGCAATCGTCCACGATCCTGGGCAGAGAAGCAAGCAGACTCATTTCATTCCTCCCGGCGGTGATGCGCCTATGCAAAAACTCCTGAGTATAAAAGGATCCCGGCCAGGCCGGAGACCAGCATCACGAGGATCGGATGCACTTTCCAGCGAAAAAGGAGAAGGGCAGCCAAGACAAAGATAGCGGCCGACAAGCCGTCAGGGAAAGACACTTCCGCGATCCCCAAACCGACGGCGGCGATCAGCCCTACAACGGCAGGCCGGATCCCCTTCAAAGCGCTTGCCAAATAGCAATTGTCTCTGAATTTCTCATAGAATGCGCTGGCTGACAGTGACAGCACAAAGGGCACGGCCACGATGCACAGCGTGGCCAGGATCCCGGCCAGCGGACCCATCAGCTTATATCCTGCAAACGTGGAGGCATTGACGGCAATGGGACCGGGCGTCATTTCCGCAATGGCCATGATGTCCGCAAACTCTGCAGGCGACATCCATTTGCTGTGGTACACCAATTCACTTTGGAGCATATAAAGCACGCCGTATCCGCCTCCGAAGGAAAAAGCGCCCGCCTTCAGGAAAAACATACAAAGGTCAATCAGAAGGCTCATGCTCGACCTCCTCCCCCTGTTCTTCGGGCTTGAAACGGCATACGAGGATCCCGGCAGCAGCGGCCGCCAGGATCACGGCGGCGTGGGGCATGTCAAAAAAACGCACCGCAAGCAGAGCCGCCGCGGCCAGGGCCGCATTATACCATCTTTTCAACCGGGCAGAACGTCCCATCCGTACCATGGAATACAGCAGCAGCGCGCACACAGCCGGGCGGGCGCCCAGGAAAAAGGCTTGGACATAGTTGTTTTCCGCAAGATCCGAAAACAAAGCAGCCACGGCCAGGATCACGGCAATCGAGGGCGTGATGGCGCCCAAAACGGCGGCGAACGCGCCGCCGACGCCCTTCATGCGATACCCCATAAAAGCCGCTCCGTTGACCACCAGAGGCCCTGGGAGGCCGTTGACCAAAGAGATGGCATCCAGGCATTCTTCGTCGGTGAGCCAGCAGCGCTTTGTCAACTCTTCCTGCAAGGCAGGCAGCATCGCATATCCGCCGCCTATGGTAAAAAGTCCGATTCGAAAAAAGGTTTTAAAAATACCCCAAAGCATCCAGTCTTATCCCTTTCTGCGAAGAATCCCTTATAATATATCACATTTTCCTTGCATCGGGTACGCCGGACGGCGTAATATATGCTTGATTATCCGTATTGAGGCAACAGGGCGGACCTGCCGCTGCGCAGAAAGTAAGGAGAAAATATGAGCAACATCAAGAATGTACCAACCATCACGGACCCCATCATCGAAACCTATCGCGCGATGATCGGGCACAGGGCGCTTTGGATGTATCTGATGCTGGACGAAGCAAAAAAAGCCGGACTCACCGATGAATTTACCGAAAAAGCGATTTACCGCTGCGGGATCATCCATGGCGAAGCCACATCGAAGCCCGCCAACACCACGAGCCTTAAAAACCTCTTGAAAGAGTCTTTCAAAGAAGAAACCGTGCAAAAGATTTTCGAAATGAACATCCTGGAGTGCACTGACGATTACTTTGCCGTCGATTTCAATTATTGTCCCCTGGTGGCCGAATGGAAAAAGAGGGGCGCATCCGACGAGGATATGCCACGGCTTTGCGATCTGGCCATGATGGGCGACCGGGGGATCGCCGAAGCCTACGGCTGCGACCTGGAGCTTCCCCAGACCATCGCAGAAGGCGCTGACACCTGTCAGATCCGTTTTGTCCGCAAAAAATAAACACCTTGCGATCCGTTCAAAGAACAGCGCCTGTACAAGATCCTTGTACAGGCGCTGCTGTTATGCGATCGAATCGACGTACTCGTCGTAGGTGCAAAGGCGATCGATGATGCTTCCATCGCTTTTGATTTCGATGATGCGATTCGCAATGGTCTGGATGAATTGATGATCATGGGAGGAAAACAGCATGGCGCCCTTGAAATCGATAAGCCCGTTATTCAACGCCGTGATGGACTCCAGATCAAGATGATTGGTAGGCTGATCCAGGACAAGGATATTGGCGCCGTACAGCATCATCCGTGAAAGCATGCATCGGACTTTTTCTCCGCCCGACAGCACTTTGACCGGCTTAAACACATCATCGCCGGAAAAGAGCATCCGCCCCAGGAAACTGCGCATATAAGCCTCTGTCGTTTCCTTGGTGTATTGTGCAAGCCATTGGACCAGATTCAGTTCAGAATCGTTGAAGAAAGCTGAATGATCCACGGGGAAATACGACTGAGAGGTGCTGGCGCCCCATTTAAAGGTCCCTTCATCGGGCTCAAGCTCTCCCATCAGGATCTTGAAAAGCGTGGTATTCGCGATCTCGTTTTCCCCCACAAAGGCGATCTTATCGTCCCGGTTCATCTGAAAAGTGACCCGATCCAGGAGCTTGACGCCATTGAGGGTCTTGCTGATCCCGGTAACGAACAGGGCGTCCTTCCCGATGGGACGGTCAATGGTGAAGCCCACAAAGGGGTAGCGTCTGGAGGAAGCAGGCAACTCTTCCACCGTGATCTTGTCCAGGAGTTTCTTTCGCGACGTTGCCTGCCTGGATTTTGATTTGTTTGCGGAAAATCGTTGAATGAAGCTCTGCAGCTCTTTGATCTTGTCCTCGTTTTTCCGGTTCTGGTCTTTCATGATTTTTTGAATGAGCTGGCTGGACTCATACCAAAATTCGTAATTCCCCACAAACATGTTGATTTTGCCATAATCCACATCCACGACGCTGGTACACACCGTGTTGAGAAAATGCCTGTCGTGGGAGACGACGATCACGGTGCCCTCGTATTCCAGCAAGAAATTCTCCAGCCAGCGGATCGCGCCCACATCCAGGTGATTCGTAGGCTCGTCCAGCAGGATGATCTCAGGCTTGCCGAACAAGGCCTGGGCCAACAGCACCTTGACTTTTTCATTTCCCGTCAATCCGTCCATGGGGCTGGCGAGCATCTCGACGCTCAGCCCCAGCCCCTGGATCAGCCGTCCGGCGTCAGACTCCGCTTCCCAGCCGTTGAGCTCGGCAAACTCGCCCTCCAGCACCGAGGCCGTCAATCCGTCCTCGTCAGTAAAGTGTTCCTTGGCGTAAAGGGCGTCCTTTTCCTTCATGATCTCATAGAGCCTTGGATTGCCCATGATGATGGTATCCAAAACGGAATAGTTGTCATAGGCAAAGTGATCTTGCTTCAGAACAGATATGCGCATGTGTTCCGGGACTTTCACTTCTCCGGTGGAAGGCTCAAGGTCTCCCGAAAGGATCCTTAAGAACGTAGACTTGCCTGCCCCGTTTGCCCCGATGATACCGTAGCAGTTGCCCGGCGTAAATTTGAGGTTTACATTTTTGAACAAAGGTGTGCCGTCAAAATTGAGACTTACATTCGTGATCGTGATCATTTTTTCTCCTGTATATCATCCAAGAAGAGCCCCGTGGGGCTCTTCACTACAATTCATAAAAAGTTTTGAGGAAGTGGACGACGATCCGGGCAGTGAGGCCCCAGATGGAAAAACCGCCGTAATTCCAGATGGGCACATTGCACCTGCCTTTGATCCAATCGTATTTATGGGGGGAATCCACCATGTGGTAGGGAAAGTCATCCTGGATGTCGGCAAGCACGTTGAAATCATATACATAGGGCTCATTGTCCAGAAAAAACTGCACCGGGGCCAAGAAGATCTGCTCCACTTCGTCTTCCTGAATCACAATGTTGGGAATGTCGCTGTGGGCGATCTGCCCGATGAAAGTATGGATGGTAACACCGGTATAATTATGCAGGGTGTCAAACTGTCCCAGCAGCGTAACGCGGTGAGGAGGCAGCCCCAACTCCTCTTCCATCTCCCTGAGGGCGGTTCGTTCAGGCTTTTCGAACGGATCGATCCTGCCGCCGGGGAAGCAGACCTCTCCTCCCTGGCGAATACCGTTTGCCCGCTTTTCAAACAGGATATACAAGCCATCCTCTTTTTCCACGAGCGGGATCATCACTGCGCTGGCTCGTTCCACCTCGATGATACCAGGTTTGCGGCCATCCAGTTTTTCCTTGATCTCCCATGTTTTCATTGAAGCTTGCCCTGCTGTCAGTTCAATATCTTATACTGGTGGATGTAGCTGCCCAGGGCTTCGATATCCTGGCTGATGCTGACGACAAAATCCGGTCCGTACTTCTCGGATATGTTCGCCAGACGGCTCAGGAATTCCTCCAGATCTTCCAGCTTCACATCGGCGTGCTTCAAAATACTGTCGATGAATATGATCTCGATATCGTGATCCTGGCTGATGATCCCATAAAGAAAGCCGATATACTCATCGATATTCGTGACGTGCTCAAAATCCTCCATGCACACTACCCGGATACGATATTTCAAATCGTACATCAGCCTGTGATTTTTGTTGATGAACACAACGCTTCCGTTGACCTTGTCCAGGCTTGCGTTGGCCATATCAACCATCTTCTTGGTCTTACCACTGCCTTTGTGGCCAATGAGTAACTTCACCATGATGATCGCCCCCTCTGCTTTTTAATGATCTATTCTAAATCTACCATTGACGACGTTTGTTTAATCATTATACATGACCCTCCTATCCGCGACAAGGACAACCAGACAAATTTCAGGAATTATTTCGCCTGAGCTGCCCGCAGGCAGCTGTGATATCCGCGCCCAGCCGCCTGCGGATGCTCACCGGGATCCCGCGCTCTTCCAGGATGGCGGCAAATCGGGCTGCGCGGCCGCGGGAGCTTCCCTGCAACCCAATGGAAGAGACCGGATTCAGGGGAATCAAATTGACGTGGCACAACATACCGCGAAGAAGCCCGGCAAGCTGGCCAGCCTCCTCCGGCCCGTCGTTCTCGCCTTCGATCAATGCATATTCAAAGGTGATACGCCGTCCTGTCTCTTTTGTATAGTCCTTGCAGGCTGCCATCAATTCTTCCAGCGGAAAGGCTTTCGCTACCGGCATCCGCTTCAGCCGGTCCCGCTGAGATGCGGCGTGCAGGGAAATCGCCAGATTCACCTGGGGAAAATCCTTGCCAAAACGGCGGATCCCGGGCACAAGGCCGCAGGTGGAAACCGTCATATTGCGGTAGCTCATGCCAACACCCTCAGGATCATGAAGCGTGCAAAGAAACCGGGAAACTTCCTCGTAATTATCAAAAGGTTCTCCCATGCCCATCAGCACGATGTGATTCACCGGTGAACCGGAACGCTTCTGGCAGACCAGGAACTGGTCCAGCATCTCCCAGGCTTTTACGTTGCGTACCTTTCCGTTCAGTCCTGAAGCGCAGAAAGCACAGCCCATGGCGCATCCGACCTGTGTGGAAAGGCAAAGCGTATTGCCGTATCCATATTGCATGAACACGGCTTCGACGGCATTGCCGTCAGGCATCTCCAGCAAGAACTTTCTGGTGCCGTCTTCGGTCGAAAGCTGCTCCCTGATGACAGACAGCGTATCCACAGATGCGGAAGCTTCCAGTTTTTCTCTCAGAGATCCGGGCAGGTCCGTCATTTGCTGAAAATTGTCCACACCCCGGCAGATCCATTGGAACAGTTGCTTTTCCCTGTAAGCCGGCTCGCCCAGGGATACGAGAAACGCCTTGCGTTCTGCCCGGGTCATGTCTTTAATATTCATGGTTTCTCCTCAGTTTTGGCTCACCCTGCCTGTGCCATTTATCATTGCCGTCTGCGCAACATTTTGGAAATGTCAAGCTCCGCCCATAAGACTGCGGCCAGCATCATTGCCGCGCCGAAATAAGCCCGAGGCACCAATACTTCCCCGGCGATCCAGTATGCTGCGGCTGCCGCAAATACCGGCTCAAGAATGAATATCAGGGCCACATGAGTTGAACTGGTGTATTGCTGCGCCACGGACTGGGCGATGAAGGCAAAGCCTGTGGAAAAAATGGCCAGAAGCGACACGACACCCCATACCCGAATGTCGATCATTTCGGCGCTTTGCCCGAAGAACATGCTCAATACCGTCATGAACAGCGCAACGGTTCCCAGAATGAATACGCCCAGCTGCAGCGCGTTCACCCGCTCATTCTGAACTGCGACCTCCGTCATCACGATATCCCCGGCGTAGCAAAGGGCGGCGATCAGGCAAAGCACGTCTCCCAGCGCCGGTACAAAACGATCCCCCAGTGTCATCATGGCCATTCCGGCGGTTGCAAGGAGCAGCACAAAAAACAGCTTCCTCGAAGGGCGGATCTTTCGAAACACATAATTGATCAAGGGGGTGAACACCACAGGCAACGCAACGATGAAGCCTACATTGGTGAGACTGGTGTGTAAAATGCCGAAATTCGTGAAAGCATAGACGCCGGTGAGCAGGGATCCGATCAGGACCGCATAGCGAAGCGTCTCCCGGCTTACGGGCTTCATTTTCCGGTAAAATACAAGACAGGCTAAAAAGAATGCGATCACGAACCGTACGGCACACAAGGAAAAAGGATGCAGGAAATTCAATGCATAGTCGGACATGACATAGGAGACGCCCCAAAAGACCGTTACCATGACCAGCGCCGCATCTGCTTTTTTCTGATTCGTCAAGGGAACACAACCTTCTATATCATAGCGATGTACAATTCCAAGGCCAGCTCGCCAGGCATCGCACCGCTTTTGATATCTGACTCGAGGCGGTATGCAGCGGCCAGACGGTCGGCCAGTTCCCGGGCAGTTCTTCTGCCGGAAGCCTCCATGGCTTTTCGGAGACGGAACGGGTGGACGCCCATTGCTTCGGGAAGCTCGCTGAGTCTTTGGCCTTCTTCCAGGCGCTCTTTTGCCGACAGCATCATTTCCAGCTGGGCGCAAAGAAGGGCGATCAATTGGAATATTTCACGGTCTGTATCGGCTGACAGCAGCCCCGAAAAACGATTTTTCAGAAGTTTGAGAGCAAGCCCTTTCTTTCCTGAAAAAGCGGCTTCCAGAAGCTGAAACGCGTCACTCTGAGCCCCTGCTTCCGTCACCGCCTCAATATCCGCAGCCGTGACTTCCGGCCCGGCGCTGTAGGAAGCTGCTTTGACCAGATCGTTGACAAGATGGTGCAGTGTATATTCTGCATTCTTGTCCCCGTAGCCAGTCCGTTCCAGGAGAACGGCAATGGCCTGAGGCGAAGCCGTTTTGCCCGCGGTCATGAGCCGCTTTTGGATAAAACCTTTCAATATCTGCCCGCTGATGGGCGAAAATTCCAGCGCCATGCCATGCTCCCGGATCGTCTTGTAGGCAGCGGTCCGCTTGTCCACGGCTGCGCATTGGAATACCAGGAGCGTGGAATCCGGCACCGAACGCAAGTATTCAACCAGATCTGTCTGTTCCCGGGGACTGTATTGCCGCCGCTTGGAGCCACCGAAAAAATCAGCGTCTTCCACGACCACAAGTCTCCGTTCCGAAAAAAGGGGCAGCGTCTCACAAGCTGCGATGAGCTCCGGCACCGTCACGTCACCTTCGGAATAGACTACGCTGTCCATGGCGGCGGCGGCAGGCTGGACCAATTCCCCATGGAGTTCCTGGGCTGCCCAGCGAATCAGATAATCCTCCGGCCCGTGCAACAGTATCACAGAAGGAAAGACGCGCGTTTTCAGCATCTTCTGAAACGTTTTATAGGCATGTTCCTCCTGTTTCATTCAAAGTCCTTTCGCGCCACAGTCCAAAACCTGTCCCGGGCTGCATTTTCAATAAAAAAGAAACCGGGAGTGATCGACCGCAGGCACAACGAGCCTTGTTGATCGGTCCTACCGATCATTATACCCGACTTTTCCAATAATTCAATGACCCGAGGCGCCGGGTGGCCATGGGTGTTGTTTCGGCCGCAGGATATGGCGGCAAAACCCGGGGAGGCGGCCTCCAGAAATTCGGTTTCTGTAGCGCCGGCGCTTCCGTGATGAGACACCTTCAGGATATCGCAGGACATATCACCCTTCAGGCGGTTTTCCGCTGGGTACTCTACATCTCCGGTCAGCAGCAGTTTCAACCCGTCGCAATCCAGCATCATTACCAGGCTTTTTTCATTTTCTTCCACAACGGGTGAAACTGATTTTTCGGGGCCCAGAACCTGGAAAAGCAGATCCTCCCCGGCCTGAACCGAATCGCCGGCCGAAAGATATACCGTCCGGGCGGCAGAGATATCAGAAAAGCTTCCGGGATCGTTGCAGTATGGATAGGAAAGCGCCAGGGTATTAACAGGCATTCGGCAGGAAAGGTCCTGAATGCCCTTTCGATGGTCCAGATCTCCATGGGTCACAAAAGCGATATCGATCTCCGCAACGCCGTTTTTCAAGAGATACGGCTGCAGGATCGTTTTGCCCACATCTTTGTAAAAGCTGCCGCCGCCATCCACCAAGATATTGATATCGCCCTTTCGAATATGGATACAATCTCCCTGCCCCACGTCTAAAAATGTCACAAGAGGGGTATTGTAGGTCCAAGGCATCAACGAGTCACTGATGCCGCAGACCCGGGGGGATCCGATGGCGACGGCCAGGCAAGCCGCAGTCAGGAGTGCCAATGTCGCATATTTTTTGCGACGGAGGAGAATGTATTTTGTTTCGGAAAAGCATAAGAAGTAAAGCCCATAAAAGACCAGCATCATTCCCAGCGGCGGAGCGGGGCGCAGCCCTCCGCCCGGGAACGACTGCCCGATAAGAGACAGTTTCATCAGCAGCGATGAAAGGCATTCGGCGACCCCGGTCAATGCGGGAAACAGAATCTCCGACAGCGCTGCGCCGGCCCAGCCCAGATTCCCTGACAGGGCAAGGGGCAATGAAATGAGAAACATCAGCAAGCCGGCCGGCAGAAGAATGCCGGCCAGCAGCAGGGCCGGCGGGTTGACGAAAAAACCTGCCGGTGCGAAGATCAAAAAATGAAATGCGATGAGTGGCGCCATGCCCGCCTGGATCACGACACAAGGAGCAACAACATTTCCGACGGAAGTGATCCAGGCCTTCCTTTGCCGCTCCGCCAAGGCCTGGATCCTAAGCTCCGCCACGGGCAGCGCCACACCGATGGAATAAGCGGCCAGAAACGACAGCTGAAAGCCTGAATCAAAAAGTTGGCAGGGTCTGAAGGTCATGAGAAGCAACGCAGCCGCAGAAGCGGAAGATATCAGGTCGTAGCGTCCCCGAAAGGTGCGGGCGAGCATGGCAGCGAGCGCCATAAACGAGGCTCTCATCACTGAGGATGAAAAATTTGCCAGCATGGCATAAATAAAAATGGCAGAAATCATCAGCAATACTGCGCGATCCCTTCGCCAGCCATCGGAAAGCTTGAGCAGCACAGCGTAAAGCAGTCCGACGTGAAGTCCGGATACTGCGAAGATATGCCCCATGCCGCTTTCCCGAAAGCCCTCGTACACATCCTCCTGAATGTAATTCTTTTCTCCGAACAACAGCCCTGCCAGCATTGCAAAGCCTTCCGGGCTCATCCGCTCGCTGGACATCCCGAGGAATTTCCCTTTTGCGAGAGACAATCCGTGGAGAAAGTGCCGTTCCGTTTCAAAAACTTCAAATCGAAAACGGGAAGCGCGCAGCAGCATGTGGATGTTTCTGCCTCGCAAATACAATCGGTAGTCAAATCCGCCGGGTGTCCTTCGCCCGTCGGGGAGCGCCAGACGACCGGTACAGCGCACCTTTTTCCCTGTCAGGCTGTAAGGATACTCGATGGGATAGGTCCCTTTTTCGCATTCCAGCTGCAGCAATACTTTTTCCCTGACCGCCACAGGCCATTCCCCAACAGGACCGCCCAGTTCTGTAAAGACCGTAAGCAAGAGGCAGCGTTCTTTCACTTCCACTTTCGTTACGACGCCGGTGATCTCTGCGACCTGCCCATCCCAACGGGCCAAGTCGCTTTCTGCCATGTTGCCCATGTACATCGATACATAGCCCAGAACCAGGAACACAAGTATGGCTAAGATCAACCTTTTCCGTCCGGACCGGCAGGCAGCAGCCACTAAAAAAGCACCCGCACACAGCGTGCACAGGTGCTGCAAAGATATCATTTCATAATAGGCAAGCAATATTCCAAGGGCTTCGGCAAAACAAAAGCCGATCAGCGGTCTTCGCACATTGATTCCTCATGCTCCCGCTACATTGTATCATCACTTCCATTATTTGTCAATTTTATTACGACCAGTTCCGGACTGTTGAGAAAACGAACCGGAATGACGCTGTTCCCCAAGCCCCGGCTTACGATCATTTCCAAAGAGCCGACCTTGTAAGATCCATTGGTGTAACGGGGCAAAACCCCCTGATTGGGGGCATAAAGACCTTCGCGCATCAGAGGCAGGCGGATCTGTCCTCCATGGGCGTGGCCGGCCAGCACCAAATCCACAGGGTATCGGGCATACACATCCACGTACTCAGGTCTGTGAGCCAGCAAAACGGTGAAACATCCTGGATCGATGGCCGGCGACAGGTATTCCAGCATGGCCTCGGTCCGTTCTCTGGTGTTTTGTCCGGAATCGGCCAGCACTGGATCCTTATAGAGCGTGGCGGGGTCCTGGATCCCTGCCAGCTGAATCGATGCGTCGTCCCGCTCCAGCAAAACCAGGCTGTTGTTCAGGATCTGCACGCCCATTTCTTCCAAACTAACCTTAAAGAGATTGTTTTCCGGGTCGTCCAGCAGGATCATTTCGTGATTGCCGTAGATGTAGTATACAGGAGCGATCTTTGTCAGTGTCTTTGTGAAATCGGCTGCCGAGGCGCCCGGAAGGCCTTCCCGGCTGCCCGAGGCCAGATCGGCGGCTTCTTTGGCATAGATTCCTGCATCCACCAAATCGCCTGTTATGACAATGATATCCGGAGACTCCTGCCGGACCGCGTCCAGCAGTTTTCCTCTGAATGCCTCTTCCTCCAAGGAATGGAAGTCAGAAATCTGGACAATGGTATACCCGTTGAATTCCGCCGGGATCTTTGGCGACACGACCAGGCAGCTTGTAATATCAAAGGTTTGATTCAATCGAACATTATACATGGCCAAAAACACTGTGCCAAGAACGATCCACACCAGTACTTTTCTCTTTTTCTTCAATTCTCCTCATCTTCCTGCACTTCCGGCTCCGGGACGGGCGTGTCGTTCTCCACCGGGGTTCCATTACCGGGATCAGGCTCCGCGACAGCGCCTCCGGTGACGGTATCGCCCGGCGGATAAACATCCAGCGGATTCGTTTCTTCGCGTTCCGGGGCCAGCGGCGAGACCGGATAGGAAGAAGGGTCGGGATTGTGCTCCGGACAGTAGTACTCCGGAGCATCATAGATCGCGTCGGGAATGGAGCGTAGTCCCATGGTATTCATCGTATACGTGACCAGCGACTTCTCCCAGGACATTCCGCCCGGACGGATGACTGCCAGCTTGCTGACCGCATTGGGACAATAAGGTGTAGCAAGATAGCCCGTATCAGCACAGACGCTGACCACTACATGGGCATCGTCGCTTTCGGCGGGCACCGTGCCTTCAATGAAAATCTCGGAGATGAGCGTGCCCCTGGGATCTGCCGAGGACAAGGATGTGGGAAGCTTTCCGGAGATCCGGTCGACTGTGGCAGTCACAAACTCTCCGCGCATCTGAAATTCCTCCCGCGGGAGTCCGGCGCACACACGCTGCATGATCCGGCTCCACAGAGAAGCAGCGGCGCCGCTTCCCTGATTCATCGGAATATTAACGTCGTTCCCGATCCAGACCGCAGCGGAGTATTGCGGCGTCAAACCGCAGAACCAAACGTCATAGCGCTCAGAAGTCGTTCCCGTCTTTCCGGCCACGGGCTGCGCTGCGATTTTTGCAGCGCCGGCGATGCCGTTGGTCACAGTCGTTTCCATGATATTTGTCATCAGGGACGCCACTGATTCATCCATCACTTGATGGGTGATCGGCGTTTTCTCCAACAGAACATCGCCGCTCCGGTTGGTGACGCGGGTATAGCAGATCGGCTCGGTGTATACTCCCCCGTTGCCGATGGCCCCGTAAGCCGCCGTCATTTCCATGGGCGAGATCCCTTTGGTCATCCCGCCCAGCGCCAATGCCGACGCGTTGATATCGTTTACACTGCCATATTCGACCAGCGTCGTGACACCCATGTTGGTCAGGAAATCCACGCTCATCTGCGGGTCCAGCTGCATCCATAAATTGACTGCGCAGGCGTTGATCGATTGCTCGACAGCCCGCCGCAACGTATTGATCCCGGTATAGCCCTCGTACCAGTTTTTGGGCCACGCAGCGCCGCCGTATTTGATCGGCACATCGTCGATGGGACTTGCTGCGGTCCAATGACCGGTCCCGTCTACTGCGCTCTGCAGGGCAACGGAATAAACGGACAGCGGTTTAATGGAAGATCCGGGCTGACGGGCTGCCGTGGCGCGGTTGTACAGTCTTCTTCCCTGAATGCCACGCCCGCCGATCATAGCTTTCATCTGACCGGTCTCATAGTCCAGGATCACCATAGCCGACTGGGGCTGCATCACCGGCTGCTTCAGCGTGTAATAGCCGCTGTGGAGCGTCAGTGTGCCGTTGTCATTGTTGCTGAAGGCCTCCGGCTTTTCTGTAAAATAGCGGGCGGCAATGAGTAGATTGCCGTCGCCATCCCGGTCTTTGTATTCTGCGGGAATGTTCCAGACGCCGCCGGCCCTGCTGTAGAGGATGCCGTCTTTGACTTCGTAAAGGTTTTTAAATTCAACGCTGTAGTCGGTCTGCCCCTGAACGCTGGTTTTATATATATTGAGCCTGTTACCCTTATAGACTGTCAGACCTCCGTCGTCGTTCCACTTAAATTCTTTGTCTGCCAGAATAAAATCACCATTCTCGCTGAAATAGGTGGCCATGCTGTACAGCAATACGCCTCCCTCGCTGTCCAGAATATTTCCGCTCCGGTCTTTCGTGGCGTAGCCGATAGCCGGGAAGTTTCCGGTCTTGGCAAATTCCTCCTCCACGATCTTTTGTATATCCAGGGAGAGGGTGCTGTGGATCTGAAGCCCGCCGTTGTAGACAAGATCTGCAGCCTCTTCTTCGTCGATGCCAAATTCCTGAGAGAGATCCTTGATGACCCGGTCCACCACATAATCAGAGAAAAACGATGAAGAACTTGCAGTGATCACACTGGTACCCGGGTCGATGGAATCGCGGATGGGCGTATTCTTGGCTGTCTCATACTCCTCGTCTGTGATTTTCCCCTGGTCGTGCATAAAATAGAGAACCAGAAGCAGACGCTTCTCTCCGCTTGGATTATAGTAAGTCGTCCATTCGTCGTTCTTCTCGATGATGTCCAGCGCTTCAAAATCCTCTACATCCTCGGTGGCGATGCGTTTGACCGGCGCGAAGCTGGGACTTTGGGGCAGCGCGGCCATGAGGGCGCACTCCACCAGCGTCAGATCCTCTACATCTTTGGAAAAGTATGCCTGCGAAGCAGCCTGCACGCCGTTAGAATTAAAGCCGAGATAAATCGTGTTCAAATAGGCTTCCAGGATCTGCTCCTTCGAAAGCGCGCGCTCCAATATCACCGTATAATAGGCTTCTTTGATCTTGCGGACCATGGAGCGCTCGCTCTTCGTGTCCGTTAAATACAGATTCCTTGCCAGCTGCTGAGTGATCGTGCTGGTTCCGCTGATTCTTTCTCCTGTTGTGATACTTTCCCAGATCGCTCCGAAAATACGGACAATGTTGAACCCGTTATGTGTCTCGAAAGTTTTATCTTCGATCGAGATGAAAGCATCCACGAGATCCTGAGGCAGCTGCTGGTACGCTATATTGGTTCGCAGCGCGTCCCCGGAATACACATTGTCCACGATATTGCCCTCTGTATCGTAGATCACAGAATTCTCTGACAGCAAATCATATATATTATCCGGGTTGATCTCCGGCGCATCCTTGATCACCATGAAGGTGATGCCACCCACTGCCACAGCGCCGACGCCCGCTGCGATGACAGCGAAACGAAGGAATTTTTTCCAGTTGATGCGGAATCGCTTCTGCTTCGTTCTGGACTTCGCCGTGTTCCGCCCGAAGCGAAAGCCCTGTTTTATTCTCATGAGATCGATCCCTTCCTCCGAGCGGTCCCCTCCGCCCGATGCCTGCGCGGCATCGCCGGCGGAGACATTATTTTTTGCTTTCGCAAACATTCCCGAGGCGCTTTTTTGCAGCCCGCGAAAAACAGAAGCAGCTTTTTCGGCGGCGGGAATACTACCCGCTTCGCTTTTTCGCCCTTGCCGGCGCAGGCTTTGCGCCGGCGCCGGAGCGCTGCCTGCGTCCGGATCTTCAGCTTCGTTTAAATCGTCGAAAAGATCTTCCAGTGAAAGGGGCTTTTCCTCTTCTTCGCGGTTCGCCTTCTTCGCAGAAAAATCCTCCTTGATCTTGTCGAATTCTTCCAAGACGATCTTCTCGTGCTCTCTGCTGTACTTTTCGTCCATTTTTCCCCCTTTATTACCCCTCGAATATACTGTCTGCAAATGCTTTCGGGTCAAACGGCTCAAGGTCCTTCGATCCTTCGCCCACCCCGATAAACTTGACCGGCAAGTCGAAAGTGTCAGCGATCGTAACGACGATGCCGCCTTTGGCAGTGCCGTCCATCTTTGTCAGTATGATACCGGTCAGGCCCGCCACATCATGAAACTCCCGGGTTTGAGATACTGCATTTTTGCCGGTGTTGGCGTCCAGCACCAGGAGCGTTTCCCTGGCAGCTTCGGGATATTCCCTGTCGATGACGCGGTACATCTTTGAGAGCTCCGCCATCAGGTTTTTCTTGGTCTGAAGCCGACCGGCGGTATCGCAAATCACCACGTCCACGCCCCTTGCTTTGGCCGCCGCAATGCCGTCAAAAACGACCGCCGAAGGATCTGCGCCCTCCTGATGCCGGATCACGGGCACGGAAAGCCGCTCCCCCCACACGCTCAGCTGCTGCGCAGCGGCAGCGCGAAACGTGTCGGCAGCGATCAGCAGGACAGACTTATCCTGTTCCAGATAGCGCCGAGCCAGCTTGGCGATGGATGTGGTTTTACCCGAGCCGTTGACGCCGATCATCATCACGATGAGGGGGTAGCTGTCGGTCATCCGGTGGCGAGAGCCTTTGTCCAGCATCGCAGCTGTGATGCGCCGTATCTCGTCTTTGACCTGGCCCGCTTCCGTGAGCCGGTCGCTTCGGATCGCGTTTCGCAGCTCACCGATGATTGACATAGCCGTCTCAAGGCCGATATCCGACGTTACAAGGATCTCCTCCAACTCTTCCAGCATTTCCTCGTCAGGACGGGTGCGGATCAGCAGAACTTCTTCGATCCTTTCCTGCATCCGTCCGAAGAAGGATTTTCTTTGTTGATTGAACAGCGCGCTCATCGATAAACAGCCTCTCTATATTTCAAAGGAATCGCCCAACTTTAGGGACAGCACCTTGGAAATGCCCTGCTCGGGCATGGTGATCCCGTAGAGGACATCCGCATACTCCATCGTTGCTTTCTGGTGCGTGACCAGCGCAAACTGTGTCTGTCTGAATTTATGTAGATAGCGGGCAAAGGAGTCGATATTGGTATCATCCAGAGCTGCTTCCACCTCGTCCAGTATGCAAAAAGGCGTCGGCTTGGCCTTCAGCACCGCGAACATCAGGGCAATGGCGGTCATAGTTTTTTCGCCGCCCGATAGCAGATTGATGTTCTGCAGCTTTTTCCCGGGCGGCTGCGCCTCGATTTCGATGCCGCTTTCCAAAGGCTTTGAGGGATCCTCCAGCGACAACCGTGCATGACCGCCGCCAAAGAGATCGGTAAAGGCGTTCTCGAAATTATCCACGACCGCGTCAAAGCTTTCCTTGAACCGCCTCCGGATGACCGAATCCATGTCCTCGATGATGGTATTGAGTTCATCGATGGCCTTCGTAAGGTCCGCCTGCTGCTCCAGCAGGAAATCGTAACGCTGGCGTACCTGCTGGTATTCTTTGATGGCGCCGACGTTTACATCGCCCAGGCTTCGCATGCGATCCTTGATGTCCCGCGATTCTTTCAAAGCTTTGGACATCACAAATTCATTTTTCTCGAATTCCATGGCCTGCACATAAGACATCTCGAATTCTTCCCAAAGTTTTTCCTTGAGCGTTTCCATCTGTGTCTCAAATTTCGCCAGCTTCACTTCGGCTTCCCGCTGTCGCATCTGTAGTCCGTATAATTCCTGCTCGAAAGCAGAGCGCTCCGAGTCCATTGCCTCGGCCTCCCGCAGGGCGTCGTGGCGAAGTTTTTGCAGAGCAGCGAGCTGCTCTTCCGCCTGCCGCTTCTGCTCTTCCCTTGCGGCAAGGACGGACTCACCGTTTTCGGAGGGCTCTGAAAGCTCCTGGATCTGTTGCCCGGTGATCCTTTGGGCTTCTTCCTTTTGAGACTTCTCCTGCCGCAGCTGCCGGAGGCTTTCCTCTACTTTGGCTTCCAGGGCATCAGCGCTCTGTATTCGGATCTTTACGTTGCTCAACGCCATGCGGGCTTTGGTTTCTTCTTCAGCTGCCTGGCTCAGGGTTGCTTTGATACCCCGTATCTCGTCATACAGATCACTGGTTGCCTGGTTAAGCGCTTCGATCTCATCAGCCATCGATTCGATGGCATCCCGAAGGGCGCCTACACTCTCATCCACAC
>CALLHZ010000010.1 GCA_938009115.1 uncultured Clostridia bacterium | reverse complement strand
TTTTTCCCGAACTCTCCCTGAGCGGCTATTCCTGCGGCGATCTGTTCTTTTCCAGGCAGCTCCGGGATGCGGTCGCAGAAGCGCTGGAGGCCATGACGGATGCCACCAGAGACCTGAACTGCGCCCTGATCGTCGGGCTCCCCTTTCCGGTGCAGAACAATCTGTACAATTGCGCCGCTGTTCTTCAGCGCGGCCGCATCCGGGGGATCGTGCCCAAGATACACCTTCCCAACGACGGAGAATTCAATGAGACCCGCTGGTTTTGCTCAGCCCGGGCATTAGCCGGCCAGATCGGCAGCATCCGTTTCAAAGGCCGGGAGATCCCCTTCGGCCGCTTGCTCTTCCTGGATGAATCCAGCGGCTTTTCTTTCGGCGTCGAAATCTGCCACGACGCCTGGATGCCCGTGAATCCCGGCGCCAGACTCGCTTTGGCCGGCGCCGCTGCTGTGTTCAACCCCTCGGCCTCCACGGATTTCGCCGGAAAGTCCGCCATACGAAGCAATCTTGTAAGAGATATCAGTTTCCGCTGCCAGGGCGCCTATGTCTACGCCTCCGCAGGACCCTCGGAATCCACGTCAGACAATGTGTTCTCCGGCCACTGCATCATTGCCGAAGGCGGCAGCATCTTGAAGCAGTCCTCCGGATTCACCCGGGGATCCGCCTGCCTGATGGCAGATGTGGATTACGAAAAGATCCGTTCCTGGCGCATCCGCGAGCAGAACTTTGATCCCGGCGAGGATCCGTGCAGCGATTCGCCTGGCTTCCATACCGTGTTCATCGATGAACTGCCCTGCCTTACACAGGGGGACAAGCTGCTGGAGCGCCCCTCGCGATCCCCATTTATTCCGGAGATCCCGGAAGAGGCCGATGCCTACTGCCGGGAGATCTTTGCGATCCAGGCCACTGCGTTGGCCGAGCGGCTTCAAAGAGCCCATGCCCGCACGGCTGTGATCGGCGTGTCCGGCGGCTCGGATTCCACCCTGGCGCTTTTGGCAGCAGCCAAAGCTATGGAAATGAACGACCGGCCCGCCTCGGATATTCTTGCTGTCACAATGCCCGGCTTCGGGACCACGGACCGGACCCGGAGCAACGCAGACCGCCTGGCGGAGCAGCTGGGTTGCCGGACGAGGCAAATCCCCATCGTGGAGTCGGTGCTGCAGCACTTTAAAGATATCGGCCATGATCCGGCCCAAACCGACGTCACATTCGAGAACGCCCAGGCCAGAGAACGGACCCAGATCCTGATGGATCTTGCCAATCAGACCGGCGGACTGGTGGTGGGGACCGGAGATCTGTCGGAAACAGCCCTGGGCTGGTGCACGTTCAACGGCGACCACATGTCCATGTACGGCATCAATGCCGGCATACCCAAGGGACTGGTCCGCCGCGTAACTGCCACGATCTCAAGAGATCTGTGCAGTGATCCTTCCACGCTGCGCATCACCGGCGATCCCCGGGAGTTGAGACAAACGCTGGAATCCATTCTGAAGACCCCCATATCCCCCGAGCTTCTCCCTCCCGACGCCGACGGCAATATCCTGCAGCAGACAGAAGACCAGGTGGGTCCTTATGAGCTCCACGATTTCTTCTTGTTCCACTGCATCGGAAACGGGGCGGGACCGAGCCGGGTTCTTTGGATGGCAGAGGCCGCTTTCGAAGGGATCTATGCGCCGTCTGAGATCAAAAAATGGCTCACGGTCTTTCTCCGCCGTTTTTTTGCCCAGCAGTTCAAACGGAATTGCGTGCCCGACGGGCCAAAGCTGATCGCTATGGGGCTGTCCCCCAGAGGCGACTGGCGCATGCCCTCCGACGCGCTGGCAGACGCCTGGCTCCGGGAGCTCCAGTAAGCATTATATCATAAATTACATTATTTGTAAAATAATACCCTCTTTCGAGCACCGAAAGAGGGTATCGTTCTTTCCTGAAGCTTCGTATTACACGCGCCAGCCCTGCAGACCCTGACGAACCAGCTCCAGCCCGCTTCGGGCGCTGGTTTCTTTGCCGGGTTTTCCATTGGGAAAGTAGACGGAAACCACCGCATATGCCCGAACTTTGCCAGTCTGCATCACGATGTCGATGGTGCGCTTGACATCATCCATATCGGGCCCGTTGAACTCAATGGTCTTGTGATCGGGCACATAGACCCCGTCCAGGATGTCCGCATCGATATGCAGGTACAACATATCTGTCTGGCTTGCGATCCGCTTGACTGTCTCGGCAAACCGCTCCGTATCCTTCAGTTGAGACGTATCCAAATAATTGACATCCGAGTTTCTCAGCATTTCGATCTCCGGAGGGTCCAGATTGCGTCCGTCGGACAGCAGACAATCTTCCTGTCGAAGGGGCGGGACCAAACCAACGGCTTCCTGCCACTGTGGCAGGCTGTTGTCCCAGCAAACGCCGAAGGGCATCCCGCCGATCATGCCCGATACCGAAGTCTCAGGGGTATTCAGGTCGCCGTGGGCATCCAGCCAGATCAATCCGATGCGGCGATCCGGGAACGCTCTGCGCATGGCGCCGGCCAAGGCTACGGCTGGCCCGCAGTTGCCTCCTGTCATCAGCACTCGGTCTCCCCGGAGGAACGCTGCCGAAGCGCAGTCGGAGATCACCCTCCCCAAAGCGATCTGGGATTCAAAAGTATCCGTATCGGCAGGATAATCCTCATGGTCGTAACGGATCACTGCCAGTTCCACCGGAAGCCCGGCAGTGTCGTACACGTTTTCCGCTCTGTAGAGATCCAGCTCTCTTGGCCCCGGCGCATAGACCGTAGCGTCGTAGGGGATCTCCAGCACGGTAAGCTTTTCCTTGTCCATCGTCTGCTCCTTTCTGTTTTGATTATTATAGCACAGTCCCTTGCCGATTGGATGCACAACAGAGAACGCCCGGGCAGACCGATTTCTCCGGTTCTCCCAGGCGTTCTCGCTGCAATATATTCAACCCCTTTTGAATGGTTATTGCCTATTGCTCTTTTCCTTGCTGATCTCCGTCTTTTCCTGCTTCGGACATTGTACGCTGCTTGCGGCTCTGCATCCAACCCGGGAGCGAAAGCTGCCGGCCGGGCATGTGCCTGCGATACCATTTGACCCCAAGGATCAGCAGAGCGGCCAGGATCGCCAGCGCTACGAGATTGTAAGCGATCCACAGCACCACCGTTTCGATGGAATCCGCAAAATGGCCCAATCCTTCTTTGAAACTGCGGAGCAGGGAGGGGAAAAACCCTTCCTGATCGTCTACGCCGCCGCTGAGGCGGGCGACCTGCTCCAGTGAAATGTTGACTGTGGAATACCCCACCAGGCTGTCATACCGGTTCAGCGTAGATGTGTGCCAGTCGATCTCATACTGCGTATTGGCGATGGAATTTTCCAGCTCGATGATGTCGCTCATAGCCTCGGCCCGTTCCAAAAGCTCCGTCAGGCGTTCCATTTTTGTGCGCAGCGTGTTCAGCCTTGTTTCAGCGTCGAAATAGTCCATACCGATATCCGACACAGAGCGGTCCAGGCTCACCACATGGCAGGTTTCTCCAACGGAGGCCAGAAAACTCTCATACTTATCCGCAGGGATGCGGACAGTGTAGTTTCCGTAGATATGGCTCCCGTCGGAATAATATCCGCCCCGGTCCACGTGGGTATACTCGAAGTAGCCTCCTATGCTTTCCACAAGGCTCGTCAGATCCCCTTCCGCCTTTTCGTAATCTGTAGTCTGCAGGTTCAGCTGAGCGGTGTAGACAAGCTTTACATTGCCCCCGTAACGGCGAAACGTATCGCTGCTGCCCGATCCCCCTTCGGGCGAAGCCGCAGTGTCTGCTGTTTTCTGCTGATATTCCATTTCCTCGGAAACAAGACCGAGGCCGGGCTCCCCGCCCTCCGCGCTGTAACCGTAACCGGCGGAAGCGTCCATATCTTCCACGGCTTGATCCTGGGCTCCGCCGCAGCCGGCCAGCAGAGAAGCAAGCAAAAGCAGAGCACAGGCTCCCAGCGCTGCTCTTTTTTTATAATGACCCCTTTTAAACATCGTTTTTCCTCCTGTCCCCTGGCACAGCGGACTGCGCATTTATTCCTTAGACGGCGGAAGGGGAAAAAAGTTCCCCGGCTGTGCCGGGGAACCAGTTATTTTTTATCCGATGGTGGAGCCGCCGTCGAGCACCAGGTTGGTGCCGTTGGCGTAAGACGCTTTGGAGGAAGTCAGGTAGTACATCCCTTCCGCGATCTCCTCCGGCGTTCCCGCCCTGCCCATGGGGCTGGTGCTGAAATAGGCCGACGGATCGCCGCCGCCTTTTTTGGCATAATTCTCCAGGATCTGAGCCATCATCTTCGTGTCGACCCAGCCCGGAGAGACGCAGTTGATGCGTACGCCGGTGTCCGGGTTTTCGCTGGCCACGTTCTTGGTGAGCCCGATGGTGGCCCACTTGGAAGAACCATAACCGCTTTCCAGCTCGTAGCCCCGGATCCCCGAGGATGAGCCCGTGTTGACGATGGCTCCGCTCTTTTGTTGTTTCATGACGGGCAATGCGTATTTCATCGTCAGGAAGGTGCCGTAGACATTCGTCTCGTAGCAGGCTTTAAACTCTTCGTAGCTGTAGTCCTCGGTCAGGACCGCCGGACCGTTGTACCCTGCCGTGTTGATGAGAACGTCGAGGCGGCCGAAACGATCAAGGGTTTCCTGTACGGCGCCGCTCACATAGGCTTCGTCGCTGATGTCTCCGGCAAAAAGGAGGCACCGGTCATCCGAAAACCCCAGCTCCCGTCGAAGGGACTCCAGCTTGTCTATGCTTCTTCCCAGCAGCGCCAGCTTTGCCTCGTCCTTAGCATACCGCACGGCGCAAGCCTTGCCGATGCCTCCGGTGGCCCCGGTGATCATGACGACCTTGTCTTTGAATTCCATTCTTCTTTCTCCTTTATTAAAATCTTTTCAGCAATTCCTTCAGTTCCTTCTGGGATTTCGCCATCTCACTGATCAAAAAGTACTCTTCCGGGGAATGGGCATTGTAATAGGGGCAAGCCAGCGCGATGATCTCCATGTCCGGCCTATGCTGACAGAAGATCCCGGTTTCCAGCGTTCCCTGAGCCACCGTCACCGGATAATCGCCGTACACCGCCCCTGCCAATGCCATGGTATCTTCCCGGACACAAAACTCCCAGTGGGGAATGTTGTAGCCCAGCTCCGTCCGGACATCCAGCAGCTGGCAAAGGCGGCGCACCTTATCCAGCAAATAGAACTTGCGGTTTTCCATAAAGCTTCGGATCAGGATCGTCAGATACATTTCCTTTGCTTCGGTTTCCACCACCCCCACGTTGGAGGTGCTTTCCATGCAACCCTCATACACCTGATGACGGGTGAAGACGCCGTCGGGCAACAGCAGGATCAGGCTGCGCAGCCGGTGGGCAGTTTTGGCGTCCATGGCTTCGCCGTATTCCGGCTCCGCCGCTTCCAGCGTCAGAGAGACACCCGGATCGCGATGCTCCAGCTCATAGCGGAATATGGCGAGCTGGCCGTCGCAGATCTTCCGGACCTTTGCTTCATATTCCGGCGCAAAGGCCACTGTGGCCGAAGCATCCCGGGCATAGGCGGAGGAGAGTCCCCGGCCGCCCTGCATATAGATCAATTGATAGGGCAACTCCTTTTCCATTTCCAGCAGGATACGATTGACCATCATGATGGCATTGCCCCGCTCCAGCATGGAATTCTGTCCCGTATGGCCTCCGATGAGGCCTCCGATGCGGAGCTTGCGCACCAGGCTGCCCGAAGCGATGGGCTCCGTCACTTTGTCGAAGCGCATCTTGTACTCCAGCTCGCCACTGCCGGCTACCATTCTGGCGCAGGAGTCCAGGTTGACCATGGTCTTGCCCTGCAAGAGCCTGCAGTCGAAGTTCCAGGCGCCTTTCATATCTGTTTCTTCATCCACGGTGAACAGGGCTTCGATGGCCGGATGGACAAGGCTGTCGTCTTCCAGGATCGCCATGGTCTGTGCCACGCCAATTCCGTCATCGGCGCCCAGCGTCGTGCCGGTGGCCATCACCTTATCGCCGTTTACTACCCGTAATTGCAAAGGGTCCTTATAAAAATCATGGGTGCTGCCCGGTTCCTTTTCGCAGACCATATCCATGTGGGACTGCAGAATAATGACGGGACGATCTTCGCGGCCCGGACTTGCCGGCTTGCGGACCAGCACATTGTCCGTTTCATCTCTCAGGACTTCCAGACCCAGTCCTTCGGCCCAGCGTACCATGTAATCGCTGATGGGCTTCATGGAGCCGGGGACCCGGGGGATCTGGGAAATATCATAAAACTTGCGCAATACGTCCCGGGGTTCCAAACCTTTGAAAAGCTCTTCAAATGCCATATCGATCCTCCTGTTTTAAAACACACACACGATTCAATGCTTATCTGATTATAGCACAGTATCCGGATCCGAAGCCAGGCTTCGGGCGATTTGAAGCATGATGGCGCATTCCAGCCGCTTCTTGAACAGGCGGCACCCGTAATCGTAGACGCCCAGCACACTGCCTGTGGCATGATACGCGTTGGCGGCGCAGCCGCCGGAGCAATAAAGCTGCGCCCAGCAGTCCCGGCACTCCGGCCGGGCGTAGGCATTGCATTGCCGGAAGTCCTTTTGCACCGAGGGCGCTGTGATGCCGGTCCAGACGTCACCCATCCGAAACGCATCCTCTCCCACAAACTGGTGACAGGGATACAATTCACCCGTGGGCGTCACGGCCAGATACTCCGTGCCCGAACCGCAGCCGCTGATCCGCTTGTGGATGCAGGGGCCGCCCGTCAGATCCAGCATATAATGATAAAATACGATGGGCTTGCCTGCTTTTTCGCGGACCAGCATTTCTTTTGCCAAAATCTCGTACTGCTCAAACAGCACCGGAAGGTCCGCCTCGGTCAGCGCGGCAGGGTCTTCCGGCGAGCAGACCACAGGCTCCATGCTCAGAGCGGAAAAACCCAGCTCCGCCATGTGGAACAGATCTTCCGTAAAATCAGGATTCCGGTGGGTGAACGTACCCCGCATGTAGTATTCACGATCGCCCCGGGCTTCCACGAGTTGCCGAAATTTCGGTATGATCCGGTCATAGCTGCCCTTGCCGTCTGCCGTTTTGCGCAACGCGTCGTGGATATCCTTCCGCCCGTCCAGACTCAGGACCACGTTGTGCATTTCCCGGTTGGAAAATTCGATCACGTCCTCGTCGATCAACATGCCGTTGGTGGTGAGCGTAAAGCGGAACCGCTTGCCCTTTTCTTTTTCCAGACTTCGGGCATAAGCTACGATCTGCTTACAGACGTCCCAGTTCATCAGGGGCTCTCCGCCGAAAAAGTCCACCTCCAGATTGACCCGGCTGCCGGAGCGCGCCACCAGATAGTCGATGGCTTGTTTTCCCACCTCAAAACTCATCAGGGCACGCTCTCCGTGATAGCGTCCCTGGGCGGCAAAGCAGTAGCTGCAGTCCAGATTGCAGGTGTGGGCCACATGGAGGCACAGCGCTTTCAGCACCGGCTCTTCCTCCGCCGCCTGTCCGGCCAGATCCCCGAAAGGATCCTCGGAAAAGAGCCGTCCCGCCGAAGCCAGCTCTTCGACGTCCCGGAGGCAGGCCCGGATCTCCTCTGTGTCAACTCCATCCTTGTGTCCATGCTCCATCATGATACGGGAAGTGATCTCCTCCGAACTGTGTTCCGGGTACAGGGACACGATGTCGAAGGCCACGTCGTCCATCACGTGGACCGATCCGCTGCTGGTATCCAGCACAATATTATAGTCGTTCAGTTTATACTGATGTATCATTCATTTCTCCGATCCAGTAAAAATGCCGCCCCTGGAGGCGGCACCGCTTTGATTTACTTCTTCTTGTTCTCGCACTGCTGATTGGCGATGCCGCAGGAGGTCTTGCAGGCCGACTGGCAGGAGGTCTGGCACTCCCCGCAGCCGCCCTCGGCCGCACTTTTCCGCAGATCTCTGGTCTGGATCGTTTGAATACGTTTTGTCATGACAGGTCCTCCTAGTGTCTGATCGATACTGCCCCGACAAGGGATTCGCCTGTCGGGTTCACGTAGGATATGATACCACTTTCCCGGGTTTTGTCAACGAAAACCCGGGAAAGCGAAGGTTCTTCCTATTCGTACACGATCAGCTCCGTCACGTCGGGTCTGGAATAATGACCGCAGGGATCGAACTCCATACGGGCCCTGGCCGCTTCGTCGGGATTGATGTCCGCGTAGATGATGCATTCCTTGTCCCAGACAGGCTCGGTCACATAATGGCCGTAAGGATCGATCACAGCGGAGCCGCCGTTGCAGGGAGCCGCCGGCAGCTCGGCGATCTGCCCGGAAGCCGGCCCGTGATAATTGTCAGGGTACATTTCCTTGGTGAAATACTGGTTGACATGGAATACGAAGCACTTGCCCTCGATGGCGATGTGCTGGATCGTGGCGTGCCATTCCGGGTTATTGTTGGTATTGGGGCAAAGATAAAGGGACACGCCTTTCATATAGAGCGCCACCCGCGCCAGGGGCATGTAGTTTTCCCAGCAGATCAGGGCGCCCATTCTGCCCCAGGGAGACTCCACCACGGGGAAGAAATCCCGGTCCGCATCGCCCCAGATGAGCCGTTCGGCGCCGGTGGGCTTCAGCTTGCGGTGATTGCACAGCAGCTCGCCTTCCGGTGAAAAGATCATGTTGGAGCAATACAGCGTACCGTTATCGTAATCCCGCTCGGTGTAGCCGATGCTCACGTAAGCGCCCGCATCCTTTGCTGCTGCGCCGATCTTGTCCGTGTCGGGGCTGGGACAAAGCACGGAATTGTCGTAATAGATCTTCCAGTCGTCCCGGCAGGCCTCGGTCCTGGAGCCCACGGTAAAGCCGTAAGTAAGCCCGTAGGGATAACAGGGGATCAGAGATTCAGGAAACACGATGAGCTCCGCGCCGTTTTCCCCCGCCTCCCGGATCTGGCCGCACACCTTTTCGATGGTGGCGTCCTTATCGAACATCACCGGCGTGGCCTGGACCAGGGCGACTCTCAAATTCTTCTGCAAATCTTTCATAGTTCCTCCTCAGTGGGTATTCTCAGGTCTTGCCGCAGGGCGGCGCGCTGACTTTGCGGAATCACTCTATCATAATGACCGGGGCTTTTCAATCGGATTTCCCTCTTCGGCGCTGGGGCCGGAATTGTTTATATAACGCCGCCGGCGGTTCCGATCTCGAACCGCAGCATTTTGCCGAGGATGTCCAGCCCCCTTTCAAATTCCGCCATATTGAGGGCGCCGCTCAGAGAGACGCGGATAAAATTCGGGGGCGCTTCGCTTCCCACGGAGAACCTGTCGGAAGCCACGACGTTCAACCCATGCTCTGCGGCGGTTTTTTCAAACGTGCCGCTGCGCCAGTAATCCGGCAGCTGCAGCCAGACAAACATGCTGTCCTTTGCATAGCGGTACTCATAGCCGGCCAGCGCATCCTCCAGCCGGCGGACTCTGCGGCGAAGCTCCTGTTTTTTTGCGACAATGATCTCCTCGGACAGGCCGCCGGTGATGCATTCACAGGCGATCTCTGCGTTCAGGGCCGGCGCCATCCAGAGGGTGTCCACCACAGCCTGGGCGATCCGGTTGCAGAACCGAAGGGGCGCCGCCACAAAGCTGACCCGAAGACCGGCGAAAAAGGCCTTGGAAATACCAGCAATGTAGATGCTCTGCTCCGGAATGCGCCGGGTCAGAGGGTCGGCGTCACCCGAAGACACGAAGCGGTACAGATCGTCCTCGATCAGGATCAAGCCTCTGCTTTCGATGATTTCCACCACAGCCCGGCACCGGCCCTCCGACATGGAAGCATTGGTGGGATTCTGCATGGTGCTCACCGTATAGACCCCCTTGATGTCGTGACGGCTGCAAACAGCCTCCAGACTCTGCGGTGTCATGCCCTCCCCATCCATAGCAACAGCTTCCAGATGGATCCCGCAAATCTTGGCCGCCGTCTTGATGCCAGGATACGTAAGGCAGTCCACCGCAATACGATCCCCGGGCTGAAAGACGGAAGATAAAATGCAGGTCAAGGCATGCTGGGCCCCTGCCGTGACAAGAATGCGATCCGGCTCCGCTTCGATCCCGAAGCGCTTCATCCAGAGACTGCCGGCCTGCCGGTGGCGCAGCAAGCCCTGAGCTGGTGTGTATCCCATAAAATCGTTGACATTTTGTTTATGAAGAACGCGCTGAATAATCGGCGCGATGTCCGGCTCTGCGGCATACAGGGGCAGCACCAGCCCCATCTCGATCCGCTGGCTGCTCTCCTTATCCGTGTTGACGAGGGCCGCGTGGAAGCCTAAATCGGAAGAAACGTAAGTGCCGCTGCCCACGATAGACGTTACCAGCCCCCTTTTTCAGCCTCTTTGTAGGCCCGGGTGACGGTGGTCACATTGACGCCTACTTTTTTCGACAGGTCCCGCTGAGCAGGAAGCTTCTCTCCTGCCTTCAAAATACCCGCCCGGACGTCCCGCTCCACGGCGTCGGCGAGGGCTGTATATAATGATTTGTCCGTATCGATGATCCGCAGATCCCACATGGCTGCTGCTCCTTTCAAATTGTATTACATACAATTATCCCTTGACGGTGGTACAATGTCAAGTCATAATGAGCGCGAAGTCATACAATTGATCCTTTGGAGGTGAAACGACCATGAGAAAGACTGATGTAAGGACGGAAATGAAAGAGCAGCTGCAATCAAAGACATTATTTGAGCAGGCAAAGCGCTGCGCCTACGACTATATCGACGGGCTGGAGAAGATGCCGGTATCTCCGCCGGCCTCGTCGCTGGAAGCGCTCAAAGCCTTTGACGGACCAATGCCCCAGGATCCCGGCAGGGGTGGTGATATTCTGGAGCTGCTCCACCGATATGGGTCGCCCAACACGATCGCGCAGGCCGGCGGCAAATACTTCGGCTTCGTTTGCGGCGGAAGCGTGCCGGTCTCTCTGGCGGCCAAATGGCTCTCCGACCTGTGGGATCAGAACAGCGCCCTGTTCGTCCTGTCGCCCATTGCGGCTAAACTGGAGGAGGTCTGTGAACAGTGGATCACCGAGCTTTTGGACCTGCCGCGGGGCACCGCGGCCGGGTTTGTCAGCGGCTCCTCCACCGCCATCATCTGCGCACTGGCCGCGGCCCGGAACGAACTGCTGCGCAAGCAGGGCTGGGATGTGAGCAGTCGGGGGCTGTTCGGCGCGCCGCCCATTCGGGTGGTCTTGAGCGAACAGGCGCATTCCTCCGTGTTCAAGGCGCTGGCGCTGCTGGGCATGGGCAAGGATCGGGTCGAATCGGTACCTGCCGACGAGCAGGGGCGGATCTCGATGGCGAAGCTTCCGAAGCTGGATCAAAACACCCTGCTGATCCTCCAGGCCGGCAACGTGAACAGCGGCGCCTTCGACGACTTCGACCGGATCTGCACTATGGCAAACGAAGCCGGCGCGTGGGTCCATGTGGACGGCGCTTTCGGACTTTGGGCGGCGGCCTCGGAAAAATTCCGCAGCCTGACCCGCGGCATGGAAAAAGCGGACTCCTGGTCCGCCGACGCCCACAAGACCCTCAACACGCCTTATGATTGCGGCATCGTCCTGTGCAGGGACCGGTCCGCCCTGATCCGGACCATGCAGGCCACCGGCTCCTACATTCAATACAGCGAGCACCGGGACGGCATGCTGTACACCCCGGAGATGTCCCGGCGCGCAAGAAGCATCGAGCTTTGGGCGACGCTGAAATATCTGGGGAAGGACGGTGTGAAAGAGCTTGTGGACGGACTTTGCGAAAACGCGGTCTATTTTGCCGGGAAGCTGTCCAACAACGGTTTTGCCGTGATGAACGACGTGGTGTTCAATCAGATCCTGATCCGTTGCGACACACCGGAGAAAACTGCCGCCATGCTCAAAAACATCCAGGCCTCCGGCAAATGCTGGTGCGGCGGAGCGACCTGGCGCGGCGAGCCGGTGATCCGCATCAGCGTCAGCTCCTGGCAGACGACGAAAGAGGACATCGACGATTGCGTGGAAGTATTCAAGGCGTGCCGGACTATGGCCGACGCCGCTGTGTAGCGAAAGAGAGCCGCAAGGAGAAATGCTGATGACGCCTTTACATTATAAAAAGATCGACGCGTTCACCGCCGGCCGTTCTTCAGGAAACCCAGCGGCCTGCATTCACCTCCAGGCCGGTCAGACATTGACTCCGGAGGAAATGCAGCGCATCGCCGCAGCGCACAAGGGCTTTGTGTCAGAGGTGGTCTATTGCACGCCGGAAGGAGCGGGCCGCTTTGCCTTGCGGTATTACTCCTCGGAATGCGAGGTGGAGTTTTGCGGCCACGGCACCATCGCCTGTATGTACGACCTGCTGAAAAGCAATCAGGCCTTAGCTTGCCTGCCCGCCGTCTCCATCGACACGCCCAAGGGCCAGCTCACGGTCTTCAATGAGCTGGCCGCGCTGGATGCAATCTTCATTTCCGCTCCGGCGCCGGAATTCCTGACAACGGCTGTGGATGCCGCTTCCGCGGCCGAGGCGCTGGGGATCCCCTTGGACTCGATTGCCCGGGCTCATCCGATCCAACTGGTGAACGCCGGGCTCAACACCCTGATCGTCCCCATCGAAAAGCTGACCATTGCCCTTTCCATGCATCCCCATGAAGAAGAGCTCAAGGCCTTCTGTCTGGCCCGGAACATCGACATCATCCTGATCTTCTGCAAAGAAGTCTCCGATCCGAAGAGCTTTATCCGGACACGGGTCTTCGCCCCGAAGTTCGGGTATCTGGAGGACAAGGCCACTGGCTCGGGAAATTCAGCCCTGGGATATTACATGCTGCAAAACGGCCTGTGGGACGGGGATCCCATTCGGATCGAGCAGAATGGAGAACCTGCCGCGTACAATATCGTACATTTGAAAGCCGCAGGTGAGGAAGTCCTGTTTGGGGGACGGGCGGCGGTTAAAATTGAAGGGGAGTACTATTTGTAGCGGCATACCCGTTGTAGCGGCATACCCGGCTTGAAAAGAAAGCTGCCTGATAAAACCATCAGGCAGCTGTTTTATTCCATCATCTTCAAGTACTGCCCTAA
This sequence comes from uncultured Clostridia bacterium, assembly GCA_938009115.1. Taxonomy (GTDB): domain Bacteria; phylum Bacillota; class Clostridia; order Peptostreptococcales; family Anaerovoracaceae; genus UBA10908. The sequence goes on along the minus strand of CALLHZ010000010.1, from coordinate 12,922 downwards.
CCGCTCGTCAACATATTCGGCGATGAGTTGTGTCATCGGTTCGGCTGTGCTTTCGCGATAATAGGCCTCAAAAGCATTATAATAGCGCTTTCTGTCTGTAAACTTCACGTTGATTGCCGGATAGCCGTTTTGCATCAGCTCAAGATTGATCAAAAGCCGTCCTGTGCGCCCGTTTCCGTCAATAAAGGGATGTATCCCTTCAAATTCCAAATGAAACAGTGCAATGGCTTCCATGATATGCATGCAAACCTTGCGCTCCTTATGCTTTAACAGCAGGTCAGTCATCATGGGCTCGATCATGTATGGCTGCGGCGGTTCATGAAATGCGCCCATGATGCGTACCGGGATTCGCCGAAAAACGCCCTTGTCCTCCGGTCTGTCCATCAATACCAGCGAATGAATGCACTTGATATCATATTCAGTAAGCTCTGTTTTGCCCTTTACAAGCGACTCAACATATTTGAAAGCGTCTCTGTGCCCAATCGCCTCTAAATGGTCTTTCAGGGGCTTCTGATCGATTGTGATTCCCTCGAGTACCATTGCTGTCTCTTGCAGCGTCAGGGTATTGCCTTCAATGGCGTTGGTATTATAGGTATACTCTACGAGGAATTCGTCACGCAGTCGTTCAGCTTCGCCTTGCGTCAGGGGGCGCAGGGTCGGGATCGCAGCCAACTTTTTATCGATCTCTTGCAGTAGCTTTGAGGTGGATACTTTGTTGCCTTTTGCCATCCTGCCATCCTCGGGTTTCCTGGCATCCGCCGGTATCATATATAGATTACCCTTTCGAATCACGCCGTCTATTCTATTTTCGGAACAAAGAATGCGTACACGGCGAGATGAAATTCCCCATTTTCCTGCTGCATCTGATACTTTCATGTAATCCAATCTATTCACCTCTCAGGAGTTAATATGGGAATATTATATTCTATTTTAGGAATAATATCAATGCATAAATTCCAAAAAACGAGCGTTTCTATTCCTATTTTTCACAAATTCTCACAAACAAAAAAGAACCCCACAAATCTTGATCGACAAGCCTTTCGGGGTTCTTTCCATATACTCCAAGCCGTAAGTTGCGGTCTTTCGACTCCCTTCGGTCGCCGGAAGTCTCGCCAACTCTGGCAGGGGTAACTCCATCAATTTGCCTGCGGCAAATTGGGAGTTACTCCCACTCTACCGTTGCGGGCGGTTTGCTGGTGATGTCGTAGACTACCCGCCCGGCGCCGGACACTTCGTTCACGATCCGCTTGCTGGCTTCCTCCAGGACCGGATAAGGGATCCTGGCCCAGTCGGCGGTCATGCCGTCGGTGCTGGTGATGGCCCGCAGAGCGATCACATAGTCGTAGGTACGGAAGTCGCCGGTGACGCCCACGGTCCGAAGATCGGTGAGAACGGCGAAGTACTGCCAGATCTCCCTTTCCAGGCCCGCTTTGGCGATCTCCTCCCGGAAGATCCAGTCTGCATCCCGCAAGATGCACAGCTTATCCTCCCGGACTTCGCCCAGACAGCGGATGGCCAGACCCGGTCCGGGGAAGGGCTGGCGCCAGACGATACCCTCGGGCATGCCCAGGGCTTCGCCCACCTGGCGGACTTCGTCCTTAAAGAGCATCCGCAGGGGCTCCAGCAGGGTAAACTCCACATCCTCGGGCAGGCCGCCTACATTGTGGTGGCTCTTGATGGTGGCCGAGGTGGAGGTGCCGCTTTCAACGACGTCAGGATAGATCGTTCCCTGGAGCAGGAAATCGAAGGTGCCGCATTCCTGAAAGAGCTTTCCGGCCTCTTCCTCGAAGACCCGGATGAACTCTTCGCCGATGATCTTCCGCTTCCGCTCCGGATCGGTGACGCCGGCCAGCTTGGCCAGGAACCGCTCCTGCGCGTTCACGCGCTTGACCTTCAGATCGAACTGATTGGTATAGACGTCCATCACCTGATCGCCTTCGTTCTTGCGCATCAGGCCGTGATCCACGAAGATGCACCGCAGATTGTCGCCGATGGCCTTCTGGGTCAGGATGGCAGCCACGGAAGAATCCACGCCGCCGGAAAGGGCGCAAAGCACTTTCTTGTCTCCCACCGTTGCCTTGATGGCTTCGATCTGCTCCCGGGCGAAGTCCGAAAGGATCCAGTCCGGCTTGCAGCCGCAGATCTCAAAAAGGAAGTTCTCGAAGAGGTCCTTTCCGAAAGGCGTATGGGCGACCTCGGGATGGAATTGGGCTGCGTAGAGCTTCTTAGCATGGTTTTCCATTACGGCGGCGGGGCAGGTCCCCGTGTGAGCGGTGATGGTAAAGCCTTCGGGAATGTCATCGATAAAATCCATGTGGGTCATCCAGCAGGAGTCCACGGCGATGCCGTGCATCAGATGGCCGGGATAGACTGCGCCGGGCTGCGCCCCCCGGGGACCGGGCATCAGCGGCGTTCTGCCGTTCTCTCCGCGGTCAGGAGTGTTGACGCTGCCGCCCAGGACCTGCGCCATGAGTTGCGCGCCGTAGCAAAGCCCCAGGATCGGGATATCGGTATCGAAAAAGGACGCCGGCAGTCTGGGCGCGTCGGGAAGATAAACGCTGTTGGGACCGCCTGAAAGGATGATGCCTCTGGGCGGGTTCTTCCGGACCTCTTCTTCAGCCTTGTCGTAGGGGACGATCTCGCAGTAGACCTTAGCCTCCCGGACTCTCCGGGCGATCAGCTGTACGAATTGTCCGCCGAAATCAACGATCAGTATTCTCTGTTGCTCCATGGGTGCGCCTCCTAGCGGTTTTGAGATGTATTGGTATCTTTGAGCATCACGTCGTGGGCGCCGCCTTCCACAATGGAGGTAGCGGAAACCTGAGTGATCTTTGCTTTATCCTGCAGCTCCCCGATGCTCAACGCTCCGCAGTTGCAGAACGTGGAACGGATCTTGGAGAGGGACTGACGCACGCCGTCGGAAAGCGCGCCGGCATACGGCACGTAGGAGTCCACGCCTTCCTCGAAGCGGAATTTCTCATCGCCGCCCATATCGTAGCGCTGCCAGTTCCTGGCCCGGTTGGAGCCTTCGCCCCAGTACTCCTTGACATAAGAGCCGTTGACCATCAGCTTGGCCGTGGGGCTTTCGTCGAACCTGGAGAAGTACCTGCCCAGCATCAGGAAGTCCGCCCCCATGGCCAGCGCCAGCGTCATGTGGTAATCGTGGACGATGCCGCCGTCGGAGCAGATGGGAACATAGATCCCCGTCTCATTCATATATTCTTTCCTTGCTTCGGCCACATCGATCACCGCCGAGGCCTGCCCCCGGCCGATGCCCTTGGTCTCCCGGGTGATGCAGATCGATCCACCACCGATACCCACTTTGACGAAATCGGCGCCCGCCTCGGCCAGGAACCGGAATCCGTCCCGGTCCACCACGTTTCCGGCGCCCACCTTCACCTTATCTCCGTATTCATGCCGGATCCATTGGATGGTCTTTTTCTGCCACTCGGTGAAGCCTTCCGAGGAGTCGATGCACAGCACGTCCGCGCCGGCCCGGATCAGCTCCGGCACCCTTTCCTTGTAGTCCCGGGTATTGATCCCGGCGCCTACACAGTAGCGCTTATGGCTGTCCAGCAGCTCCATGGGGTTGGCTTTGTGAGAATCATAGTCCTTGCGGAATACGAAGTATTTGAACCGGCCCGCATCATCCAGTATCGGCAGGGCATTGAGCTTGTGGTCCCATAAAATATCGTTGGCCTCAGAGAGGGTAACGCCCTCCCGGGCGGTGATCAGCTTGTCCAGAGGCGTCATAAATTCCGATACCTTCGTATCCAAAGACATCCGGCTCACCCGGTAGTCCCGGCTGGTGACGATCCCCACCACCTTGCCCTGGGCGGTGCCGTCGTCGGTGACGGCAGTGGTGGAATGACCTGTACGCTCCTTTAAAGCCAAAAGGTCCGCCAGGGTATGATCCGGGCGGATGTTGGAATCCGATGTGACAAAGCCCGCTTTGTGGCTCTTCACTTTGGCCACCATGGCTGCTTCGCTGTCGATGCTTTGGGAACAATAGATAAAGGCAATCCCGCCCTCCTTGGCCAGGGCCACGCCAAGACGGTCGCCGGAAACGGACTGCATCACCGCAGAGACCAGAGGAATGTTCATACGGATCTCCGGCTGCTCCCCGAGTTTGAATTTTGTGACCGGCGTCTGCAGGCTCACGTTGTCCGGCGTGCAGTTTTCATCCGAATACGCCGGGATCAGCAGATATTCGCTGAAGGTCCTCGACGGTTCTCCACAGTACATTGCCATACATTCTTCCTCCCTGTTCTACTCGACTTTTCCCAAATATTCTTCCAGCGTGACGCCGCGCTCGTAGATTTCCGAAGCGGCTTCCGCGCCTACATAACGGACGTGCCAGGGCTCATACTGATACCCGGTGATCGCTTCCTTCCCCAGAGGATAGCGTATGATGAATCCGAAACGGTGGGCGTTTTCCGCCAGCCAGATCCCCTCGGGGGCCTGTCCGTAATCGGTGGTCATCTCATAATTAACAGAAGGGGACGTGACGTCGGCGCACAGTCCGGTCTGGTGCTCGCTCTGCCCGGGCCGGGCGCTGTACTTGTTGGCGGCTTCTTCGCCGTCCTTGGCCACATAGCTGTAGAAGATATTGTACTGCTGCTCATAGGAGCGGTAAGCTGTGCGTATGCCGATCTCGTGGCCGGTCTCGGCGGCCGCTTCGACCATCTGATGAAAGTATCCGGCAGCCTCGGCGCGCATATACCGCATGGATTCGGCATGGCTGCCGACACAGTATTGGATCCGGACCATGTCCGAAGGAGCGTATTCTTTGGAAAGCGGATGGGTCTTATTCACCAGGATCAGCCAGTCGTCGGTGACCGTTGCGATCTCCGGCGCGGGCTCCCGGGGTGTGCCCGGGTCCCAGGAAGACCGCTCGATGGCCGGCGCTTCCAAAGCTGCTTTGTCTGCCTTGATATCGGCAAGGCCCGCGCAGACACCTGCAGGCATTTCTGTCTCTGTCGAACAGCCTGCCGCCAGGCTTGTCAGCAGGATCAGGAACAGCGCTGTGACAAAACCCCCTGTATTGTGCATCGTTTCCCCTTTCGTGACGGCTGTGAGGCCATACATTAATGCATTATACTTTTTTTCGCAGAACGGGTCAACAAGAGGGCGCGACATAACGCATAAAAAAGAAGACGCCTTTCGGCGTCTTCAGAGCTGTTATTGTATTTCCCCTTCCCTTCGCATTTTGTTGGCCTTTCTTTCGATCCCCACTGTCACCACCAGGGCGATCAGGGAGAATGCGATGGCGAACACATAGCCGAAGGTGTATTCTCCAGTGATCTGCCGTACGTTGGCGATCACCAGGGGCCCGATCAGGGCCGAAAGTCCGTAGGCGGTATAGGCTACCGAATAGTTGGCGCTGATGTTGCGGTTGCCGAACAGTTCGCCGGTGACCGGCGCCAGCAGGCAGGCAAGGCCGCCGTAGCAGAATGTTGTGCCCATGAGCATCAGCACGAACAGCACTTTATTGTCCAGGATCAGGAGCATCAGCATAAAGAACGCCTGAAGCAGGTGGAGGATCTTGACGGTTTCCACCTTTCCGATGCGGTCAGACACTGAGCCCCACAGGAATCGCCCGATGGTGTTTCCCACAGCCAGCGCGCCCACGACGGATGCCGCAGCGGTGGCCGCCATGCCGAACTTCAGCTGGACGATAGGAGACCCTTGGTTGATGATCATGCCACCGCAGGCGATGCCCAGGGTCATGGAGATCATCATCATGTAGAACAGCGGCGTCCGGATCAGCTGAGGCTTGTCCACATCGTAGACCAGCGCTCTTGCTTTGGCTGTCCCGACTTTGACTACATTGCCGGCCTCGGCGATCATGCGCTCCCGGAAGCCTTCCGGAGGACTGTAGAGGAACAGCGACAGCAGCGCCATCCCCGCCATGAAAGTAAGTCCCAGATAGAAGAAAGAATAGGAGATGTCTCCCGTAGACGTATAGATCTTCGTGGCCAAAGGCGCCCAGATCACGGCCCCCAGGCCGTATCCGGCTGCCATGGTGCCGCCGGCAAAGCCCGGGCGTTCAGGGAATATTTCCTGAGAATAAGCGATCAGGACCGGATAGCTCATGCTGACACCCAGAGAGGACAGAAATCCGTGGAGGATATACAACTGCCAGATCTGGCCGGTCATCTGGGACATCAGGAATATAGCGCCGCCATAGCACAGACCGCCCAGCATCACTTCCGTGCGGGTCTTGAACATTTTACGAAGCCTCGCCCCCAGGAAAAGAGAGATGAACATCCCGGAAAGGAAAGCCATGGTATAGGCCGTTGAGACCTGGCTGATGCTCCAGCCGTACTTCTCCACCAGAGGCATCTGATAAACGCTCCACGCATAACCGTTTCCGGCCAGGGCTTCAATAGCAAAGCCCATGTAGAGACTGATCCACCGTTTCTTTTTAAAATCCATGTACGAACACTGATCGCCTTTCTTTAAAAGTCTTTGTCTGCCTTCTGCAGCCCCTCCACCACGTCTCTGAGGGTTTCATCAGAGGCCGCATAGGAGATCCGCACAAAGCCTTCGCCGCTGGAGCCGAAAATGCTTCCGGCAATGACAGCCACTCTGTACTTTTCGAAAATGTATTCGCAGAAATCATGCGAACTCATCCCGGTCTTTTTGATGTTCAGGAAAATGTAGAACGCCCCCTTGGGAGCCAGGCAGGAGAAGTTCTCCAGCTTGTTGATCTCTTCCACCAGGTACCTTCTGCGCTTGTCAAACTCCTTGCGCATCATCTCGCAGGAGCCGTCTTCCTCCCGCAGCGCTGCTGCAGCGGCATGCATCACGAAGGTGGTGGGACCGGAAGTCATATAAAACGCCAGCCGGTTCATGGGGTCGATCATGTATTCCGGCGCCGCGGCCCAACCCAGTCTCCAGCCGGTCATAGCGAAGGACTTGGAAAAGCCGTTCAGGATGATCGTCCGCTCCCGCATGCCGGGGAACGTGGCGATGCTCACGGGTTTGGGATCTTCGTAGACCAGCATGTCATAAATTTCGTCGGTCACGACGATCAGATCATGCTCGATCGCCAAGGCCGCGATCTGGGCCAGATTCTCCGTAGTTAGGCTGGCGCCCAGGGGATTGCTGGGAGAGACGATGACCATCATTTTGGTCTTCTCGGTGATGAGGCCTTTTAGCTCTTCGATATCCACCTGGAATTCGTTCTCTTCTCTGAGCGTGTATTTCTTGATCGTCGCTCCTGCAATATTAGCACAATTATCATAAATAAAATAGACCGGGTCCGGCAAAATCACTTCGTCTCCGGGATTTAAAAAGGCCATCAGGGAAACGAAGCAGCCCTGGGCGACGCCGGTAGTGGCCAGGATCTCGTCGGGCGCGTAATCCATGCCCGTGTCCTTCTTGATCTTTTTGATGATCTCTTCCTTCAGAATGGGGATCCCGCTGTAGTCGGCATATCCGGTATGTCCCTCCTGCAAGGCTTCGATGCATGCGTCCTTGATGTACTGAGGTGTCGGGAAATTCGGCTGCCCGATGGTGACGTCGGCAACCTTTTCTCCTCGTTTCTTCAATTCGGTGCACATCCCGAAGATCTTTCGCATTTGAGAGTGGCGAACATTTTCCAATCGTTCCGCCTGCTTGAATGCCATGGCTCTTTCCTCCTAAACGACTCCTGTTTTCAGTTGTACCTTCTGCCCTTTGCGCAGACACTTTTGAGTTTAACTGCTGGAACGGGCATTTTCAAGCACCCTAAAAAAATATGCAGAAACCCGTGTTTCTGCATAGAAAAAGCGGCGGTTCTTTGGAAAACCGCCGCTGAATATGATAATGTTTCGGTTGGCCGAAGAGCAGACGCTACATCATGCCCATGCCGCCGCCCATGCCGCCGCCCATGGGAGGCATGGCAGGCTCGTCGGACTTGATTTCCACAACGCCGGCCTCCGTGGTGAGCAGGAGGGCCGAAGCCGAAGCGGCATTCTGAAGCGCGGAGCGGGTGACCTTGGTGGGATCCACGATCCCGGCCTTCATCATGTCTTCGTACTTTTCCGTTGCGGCGTTAAAGCCGATGCCTTTGCCGCTTTTCTTGACTTCCGCCACAACGACGGAGCCTTCGAATCCGGCATTCTCAGCGATCTGGCGAACCGGTTCTTCCAGCGCCCGAACGATGATCTCGGCGCCGGTCTTCGTATCGCCCGACAGGGTCTGAGCATAAGCCTTGACAGCGTCGATCACGTTGACAAAGGCGACGCCGCCGCCGGGGACGATGCCCTCTTCCACGGCTGCCCGTGTGGCGTTCAGCGCGTCCTCGATGCGGAGTTTCTTTTCCTTCAGTTCGGTCTCGGTAGCTGCGCCCACCTGGATCACCGCAACGCCGCCGGAAAGCTTGGCCAGTCTTTCCTGGAGCTTTTCCTTGTCAAACTCAGAGGTGGTCTCTTCGATCTGAGCCTTGATCTGGTGTACTCTGGCGTCGATCTCCTCGACGGTGCCTGCGCCATCCACGATGACGGTGTTTTCTTTGTTGACCTTGACCGTGTTGGCGGAGCCCAGCATATCCAGGGTCGCATCCTTCAGGTCATAGCCCAGCTCTTCGCTGATCACGGTGCCGCCGGTCAGGATCGCGATATCCTTGAGCATTTCTTTCCGTCTGTCCCCAAAACCAGGCGCCTTGACCGCGACGCAGTCGAAGGTTCCTCTGAGCTTGTTGACCACGAGGGTGGCAAGGGCTTCGCCTTCCACATCCTCTGCGATGATCAGGAGCTTTTTGCCCTGCTGAACGATCTGCTCCAGCACAGGAAGGATATCCTGGATGTTCGTGATTTTCTTGTCGGTGATCAGGATGTAGGGGCTGCTGAGGACCGCTTCCATCTTTTCGGTGTCGGTGACCATATAAGCAGAGAGATATCCTCTGTCGAACTGCATGCCTTCCACCACTTCCAGCGTCGTGCCCATGGACTTGGACTCTTCCACGGTGATGACGCCTTCGTTGCCCACTTTTTCCATGGCTTCTGCAATCAGCTGGCCGATCTCGTCGTCGCTGGCGGAAACCGAAGCGACCTGAGCGATGGCTTCCTTGCTCTCGACTTTATGGGAAATTCCCTTGATCTCTTCCACGGCCACGTCCACAGCGCCCTGGATCCCTCTCTTGAGGATCATGGGGTTGGCGCCTGCCGCCACGTTTTTGAAGCCTTCGCGGATGATGGTCTGAGCCAGCACCGTTGCGGTGGTCGTCCCGTCGCCGGCCACGTCGTTGGTCTTGGAAGCGACTTCCTTGACGATCTGGGCGCCCATGTTTTCAAACGCGTCTTCCAGCTCGATCTCTCTTGCGATGGTGACGCCGTCGTTGGTGATCATGGGAGATCCGTATTTTTTCTCCAAAAGAACATTTCTTCCCTTGGGGCCCAGCGTGATTTTAACGGTATTCGCAAGCTGGTCCACACCGGCCTGCAGTTGTCTTCTGGCCTGCTCGCCGTATTTGATTTCCTTTGCCATTCTATTTCACCCTTTCCTGTTTATCTTACTGTACGATCGCCAAAATGTCTTTTTGAGACAGGAGCATGTATTCTTCTCCGTCTACTTTGATATCCGTACCCGCATATTTGGAGAAGATCACACGGTCGCCGGACTTGACTTCCATTTTGATCTCTTTGCCGTCTACGACGCCGCCGGGGCCCACCGCAATGACTTCGGCCATCTGAGGCTGTTCCTTGGCGGATCCGGGAAGAACGATCCCGCTCTTGGTCTTTTCTTCGGCTTCCAATCTCTTGATGAGTACTCTGTCGCCCAAAGGTTTGATGTTCATAAAGATAGTCTCCTTTCGATTTCTATATATAATATAGCGTTAAAACGATTGTTAGCACTCACTATGTTTGAGTGCTAACATCATTATACTGACCTGTTCTTCAAAGTCAATACCCATCGATAAATTTTTTGAGTCTCTTGTTCACTGGATCCGTTTGATACCGCGGACTTCCACATCCACAGCCCGGACATTGAAATTCGTCATATACTCCACCGCGTCGAACACGCCCCGCTGGATCGCCAGGGCTGTCCGCTTGATCCTGGCGCCGTAGACAAGCTGAAGGATGATCCGGATATAAAGCCCTGATTCCTTGTCTTTGTTGGCAGTTACCCAGAGAACGGCGGCCACGCCGCCGGTGACGCCGGCGATATGGTGCACGATGTCCGTGATCACTTTGTCCGAAATGATATACTCACCCAGGTAACTGTACGTAGGCCTGACCATGGTCTTTTCCGTCGTGACGGTCCGCGCCGTGCCTGCGCCGCCCTTGAGACGCTTCATGGGATCCAGAAAATAGCCCGAGAACTGGCGCTTCACCTGAAAGGTAGGCACCGGGATGACGTGGGTGCCGGATTCGGCTCGAAGCCTGCGGGCCTTGATGCGGTCGTCCAGCGTGGTGATATCCTCGATTTGGACGATTTTAGCGGGAAACGGAAGGCCCAGCCTCCGGGCGATCTGGCGGATCATATCATCGGAGGTCCCCAATATCAATATGCTTTGCGGCGCCGTCCGCTCAATGGCTTTCACGACCTTGTCCCGGTGATCGTCGTCCATGAACAGCGCCGCCTTGACGGCGCCGATCTTCGTGTCCTGCTTCTTTGCCGATTCACCGGCCAGGATCCTGTTCTCGGAAATAAAAAGCCCGTCGTCGATCATGGCGTCGATATTCATCCGACCGCACAGATCCATGGCATTGTAGCTTTTTCCTGTCCCGCTTTTCCCCGATAACCCGATGGTTCTCATGACTGGCCCTCCCGGCCCAGGAAACCTTTATGAAAGACTGAAATCCTTCTTGTTCGTCGTATTATTTTCTGCTATACTGACCCTGTCGATGCGATCGACGATCCTGCAACTATCATTACGTAAGGAGGACTGAACATGGCCTATGTAATTAACGATTCCTGCATCAGCTGCGGCGCATGCGTGGCAGAATGCCCCACAGATGCGATCTCGGAAGGCGACAGCAAGTATGTGATCGATGCCGAAAAGTGCATTGAATGCGGCGCTTGCGCGGACGTTTGCCCGGTTGACGCTCCCCAACCCTAAACTCCGGAGTAATGAATAACCGTTTCTTAGTTACTAAGAAACGGTTATTTTATTTTGCTATGCTTCGTTGTGGTTGATGTAGTAGACCAGAGCTTGAAGCCCGTCTGAAAGATGCACGTTCTCCACGGGGATCCCTTCCGTTTCGGCCACGTCCCAGGGCGCGAAGTTCCAGATCCCTTTCACCTTGCCCTGAACGAGCACGTCCGCCACATCCTTGGCTGCCTCCTTGGTGACGCAGATCACGCCGATATCCACGTTGTTGTTCTTGAGAAACTCCGGAAGCGTCCGTACATCGGACACCAGAATGTCGTTGACCGTCTTTCCGATGATCTCGGGGTTGATGTCGAACATCCCGACCACGGGGAAAGACTGGTTATATGTATAATTAAAATTAGCCAGCGCCCGGCCCAGTCTGCCGCAGCCAATGATCACCAGCCGGTAGGTATGGGTCAGTCCTAAGATCTTTTCGATCTCCTCCCGCAGGTCCTTGACATTGTAGCCGTACCCCTGCTGGCCGAAGCCTCCGAAATGATTCAGGTCCTGGCGGATCTGCGAGGCTGTATATCCGGTTTTTTCGCTCAGATCCCTGGAAGAGATCCGCTGGATATCCTGCCCCCCCAGCTCCTCCAAAATGCGAAGATAGCGGGGAAGTCTTCGTATGACCGCATTGGAAATTTTTCCGTTTCTTTTCATCGATCCACCTTTTTTCATCAATTTCGCTTGATTTATGTTATCATGCGGCACGGCTTGTTACAAGAATATTTTTGTGTTACTATTGGAAAGCAACCGCATTTTCAAGGATTTTGAGGCTTCCGCCAAAACTAGGCATGAATATTTTGTCCGCCGCAAAAATAAATAAATCTTACGGGATCACCCCCGTGCTCCAGGATGTGACCTTTCACATCAATCAGGGGGACCGGGTCGGCATCGTCGGCGCTAACGGCGCCGGCAAAAGCACGCTGATGAAGATCCTTGCCGGCTGGCTTGCCCCCGACAGCGGCGGGCTGAACACGGCCCGGGATGTCACGATAGGCTATCTCCAGCAGCGGGACCATTTTCGTCCGGACCGGACGGTGGAAGAAGAAATGCTGGAAATTTTTCAGTGGCAACGCCAGACAGAAAGCGAGCTGGCTGAGCTGACGGATCGGATTTCCATGCTCTCGGGCAAAGGCCTGCCGGCGGAGGCGGAGCTGGCCCGTTATGACGCGCTTTCTCTTGAATTCAGAAACAACAGGGGTTACGAGTACCGCAGCCAGATCCGGGGGATCCTGAACAGTCTGGCTTTTTCCGAGGAATACCTCACCAAGAAGATCGCCACCCTCAGCGGCGGCGAAAGGACGCGGCTGGCGCTGGCCTCCATGCTGCTTCGGGAGCCGGCCGTCCTGCTGCTGGACGAGCCCACGAACCACCTGGATATCGGCACCTTGAAATGGCTGGAGCAATATCTTCTTTCCTATAGTGGCACCCTGGTGATCATTTCCCATGACCGCTATTTTCTGGATAAGACCGTGGGGAGGATCTTTGAGATCGAGAACACCCGGCTGACGGTCTATGAAGGAAACTATTCGGCTTACGCCGAGAAAAAACGCCTGCTTTATGAGGAAAACCTGAAGCATTACGAGCAGGTACAGGCGGAGATCCAGCGCCAGGAGGAGATCATTCGGCGCTTCAAAGAACACAACACCGAAAAATTGGTGAAGCGGGCCCAGTCCAGAGAAAAGCGGCTGGCCCATCTGGAGCGGCCCGACCGGCCAACGGCGCCGCCAAGCCGGATGAAGATCCTTTTCAAAGAAAAGCTGATCAGCGGCACCGACGTTCTGTATGCCGCCGGTCTTGCAAAAAGTTTCGGCGAAGGCGTCGAGCGGCGAGAGT
>CALLHZ010000009.1 GCA_938009115.1 uncultured Clostridia bacterium | reverse complement strand
TACGGTGCAGGCATTTTCTCCGGCTGCAGGATCGGGAAACGGCATCACATTCGAAACGGTCAACGCCCACGACATGCTGGACGCCGTCCGTCGGGGACTTGCATATTACAAAGATCCGACCCTACGTAAGAAGCTCACCGCCAACGCTTTGGCCGGCGACTACAGCTGGCGGAAGTCGGCAGGGGATTATATCGCATTATATGATCGGCTGACGGGCCGAGGAACCGCATAGCAGGAAGGATACTTATTGATGAAATTGCCACAGACCGCAGCAGGGATCAGAGAAGAAATACGGGACAAGCTGCAAAGAGAATACGGAAGAGATTCGGAAACGGCGACGCCCAGACAGGTTTACAAGGCTGTTTGTTCTGTTTTACGGGATATCATGACCGACCTATGGATGGAAAACCACTGTGACGAGCCGGGCCACGAAGAAAAAGAAGTGATCTATCTTTCCATGGAATTCCTGCCCGGAACGTCACTTCGCAATAATCTTTTCAACCTGGGATTGGCTGATGCCTTTCGGGATGCTTTGGGTCAAATTGGCTTTGACCTGGAGGCGCTGCAGGATATGGAGCCGGATGCCGGCCTGGGAAACGGGGGTTTGGGGCGATTGGCGTCCTGCTATCTGGATGCGATGGCCACGCAGAGGATCTTTGGCCACGGGATGTCGATCTGCTATGAATACGGCATATTTAAACAAAAAATAAAGGACGGGCAGCAGACAGAGCTTCCCGACGATTGGCTCACACTCGGCGATGTCTGGCTGGTGCACAAGGACGACGAAGCCGAGGAAGTGCATTTCGGCGGCAAGCTGGAGGAGACTTGGACGCCTGAGGGAAAGCTTAAAGTGATCCACAAGGATTATTCCACCGTTATAGCCTTGCCCAGGGATATGCTGGTCACAGGCTATGACAGTCCGCTGCTCAACACGCTGCGGCTGTGGGAATCCACCTCGCCCATTACCATCGACATGAAGCTTTTCGCCGAAGGAAAATACCTGCAGTCCATGGAAGAGAAGCACATGGCTGAGGTGATTTCCAAGATCTTGTACCCGGAGGACGCTCATCGGGAAGGGAAGCTGCTTCGATTGAAGCAGCAATACTTTTTCATTTCCGCCTCGATGCAGTACCTGGTCAAAAAGCATTTCAGGCAATACGGAAATTTGGATCGCTTTCAGGATAAACTGGCCATTCATATCAACGATACGCATCCAACCATGGCGATCCCTGAGCTGATCCGCATCTTTGTGGACGACTATGGAATGGAATGGGACGACGCCTGGAACAAGGTGAGACAGTGTGTCTCGTATACGAATCACACCGTCATGCCTGAAGCCCTGGAAAACTGGCCTGAAGATCTGTTTCGGGAAACCTTGCCGCGCCTGCATTCATTGATCCTGGAAATCAACCGGCGCCAGCACATCCGGCTGTTGCAGCGCTTTCCTGACGAAGAATCGCTGCGCCGCGAGATGGCGATCCTGGCCGGAGACCAGATACGCATGGCAAACCTCTGTGTGGAATCGGCCCATACGGTAAACGGCGTTTCAGATCTTCACAGCGGCATCATCCGGTCTCAGCTCTTTCAGGGATTCGCCAGGGAAACACCCGAGAAATTTACCGGTGTCACGAATGGGATCGCATACCGGCGCTGGCTGTGTCAGGCGAATCCCGCGCTTTCGAAGCTGATCGAAGAGTTGATCGGACCTGGATTTCGCAGGGATGCAGCTGAATTGGAGCGGCTGAGGCAGTACGCCGATGATCCGAACGTCCTTCTTCGTCTTGATCAGATCAAACGGGAGAACAAATGTCTGCTGGCGTCCTATGTGGAAAACACTTCGGGCACTCGGCTGGATCGCGAATCTATTTTTGACGTGCAGGTGAAAAGACTTCATGAATACAAGCGGCAACTGTTGAATCTGATACATATTCTGCATCTCTATCTCCGCATAAAGGAAGACCCCCACGCGGACATTTTGCCCCGTACGTTCTTTTTTGCGGCAAAATCTGCAGCCGGCTACTACATGGCCAAGGAGATCATCAGGCTGGCCAACAGTATTTCTGCTATGCTGGAGAAAGATCCTGCAGTCAGAGAACGGCTGCGGATCGTGTTTTTGGAAAACTACTCCGTGTCCCTTTCCGAGCGTATTATGCCTGCCGCCGAGGTGTCAGAGCAGATCTCGCTGGCAGGGAAGGAAGCATCCGGTACTGGAAACATGAAACTGATGATCAACGGCGCGCTGACTCTGGGAACCCTGGACGGCGCCAATGTGGAGATCCGCCGGCAGGTGGGAGATGAAAACATGTTTTTGTTCGGTATGAAAGTCGAAGAGGTGGACACGCTGATCCGGAGCGGCGCCTACAGTCCATGGAGCCTGATGCAATCGGATCCTGACTTGTCGGCGATCCTGAGGCTTTTGTCCGGAAAGATCGACGGGACACGGTTTACGGACATTTTCCATTCTCTGACTTCGGCAGATCATAAAAATTCTGACGCATATTTTGTGTTGCAGGACTTTTCTTCCTATAAAGAAGCCCAGGGCAGGATCGACGCGGCATATCGCGACAGGATGGGCTGGAATCGCATGTCCTTGAACAACATTGCCGGCGCAGGGCTGTTTTCCGCGGACAGGGCAGTACTGGAATACGCAGAGAAGATATGGCACGTTGACCCTGCGGAATTTGGTGGGTTTGATGCTTCTGTATGATCCCGGTCAAACTGTCCATAAAATGCCGGCAGGCGCAGTCACCCCGTCAGATGTGATTCATTTCAATGTTTTGCTTCCGCAGGATTATGAAGAATTTTATCCGATTTATTTTATGGTGCAAAAGGATGAGGAGTTGTGGTGCGAGCATCGCTGCATCGAAGTGGAGCGGATGCCCGAAGGGCCCAAAAGAATCGGCACGATGTGGACTGCAACGGCGGAGGGCCTTTACTTTTATAAATTTTGCACAAAAAAAGCGGACGGAACTGTCGTTGATGAAACGCCCACTTATCAACAAACAGTTTACAATAAATGTTTTACGACGCCTTCCTGGCTTCGCGGCGCAGTCATGTACCAAATTTTCCCTGACCGGTTTCGGCGTTCAGGGAAAACACCTCTCCCTGTGCAATGCAAAAATTGGGTCTTCCGAGAAGCTTGGGGCGACGATCCGGCTGCAGGTCCGGATGAAAACGGCGTCGTTCTGAACAATGATTTTTTTGGCGGAGACCTGCCGGGCATCGAAGAGTCGCTGCCATACCTTGCGGAGCTTGGCGTCAGCGTTATCTATCTGAATCCCATCTTTCGGGCTTACTCCAATCACCGCTACGATACGGCAGATTACGAAACGATCGATCCG
>CALLHZ010000008.1 GCA_938009115.1 uncultured Clostridia bacterium | reverse complement strand
TTTTCCTGGAACATCTACGATTTTCCCCAGCTCAAGCAGCCCGAGGACATTTCGATCCAGTGGCCGGAGTACGACGCCGCGGAAGCCAGGGCTGAGATCAACGAGCCCTCCGAGGGAAAGATCCGGGAGGCCATGGAAAAGAAGCAGCCTGTGGTGATGGTAAGCAGCGACGTATCGGAAGGCTTTATCGCTTTCCCCGACGGCGCCGACGCCACTTGGAAAGAGCCCATGGCCGAAAGCACCAAGCAGGCCGAGCGGTTCTTTACCTTCCAAAAGAAGAACGAAGAATTCCAGCGTTTGCTGGATATGGAATATGAAAAACTGAAAAGCCGGAAAAAAGGCGACGACTACAGGGAGGAACAGTTCCGCATGCCCCAGGAGGACATGCAGATGCAGCGCAGCGCCCAGATCCAGGCCCAGATGCAAGCGCAGCAAGCCCGGAACATGCAGGGCTTTGTTCCTTCTCCCATGTACCGTCAGCCGGCGCCGCCTTCACCTGCAGGCTATCGCATGCCGCCTGCCCCGGTGCTCCGGGCCGAAAACCTGAGCGATTTTGAGCGGATGCTCATGGAAAATACCAAGGATGCCGACTTTGTGACAGGCGATACGCTTCCCATCAATCTGGAGAAGATCCAGGAGGAGGTCAAAGCCCAGGAAGAAGCCAGACTCGGCGTCCCGAACGGAAAGCAGCCTTCGGCCTCAGCTGTCGTGGAAGGACAGAAGTCGGCCAATCGGGAACGACTGGAAGCCATGGCCAAGGCCCGGGAAGATTATTTCCGCTCCATTGGCATCGAGCCGGAACCCGAAGACGGCGCGCCCTGTCCTCCGGCTGTCACCCCCGTGGCTACCGGCGCCAATCCGGCTGGGAGCCCCCCGGCAGCGGAAGAAGCGGTCATGCCCGATTTGCCGGAGCTGCCCGGATCGCCTGCGGCAGAACAACACGAGGATATTCCGGCGGAAAGCGCCGATGACGTCGACGGAAAGACGAAGGTCGAAACAGCCCCCGACGATACGGAACGCTCTGTCGAAGAGCTGTTTGCGCCGCTGGAAGAAAAGCTGAAAACCCAGAAGAAGAAAAAGAAGCACGGCTTTTTAAAATTCCTGCTTTTCCTGGTCCTGCTCGCAGGACTGGCGGAAGCTTCCGTGATCGGCCTTCGCCAATTCCTGCCCGATCACGAAATCACAAAGACAGCCACCGGGATCGAACAAACTGTCATCAGCGAAGTGACGACCCGGAGCCAGCAAATCAAAGAATATGTGCTCGATGTCCTGAAGGGTTTCGGCATCCAGCTTGGAGAACCGGAAGAGCCCGAGGATCCCCTTCCTGAGCCGGAGGAAGAGCAGTTCAATCTGGGGGCGCTGGTCACGGTGTTCAACAAGAACATCAAATCGGTCACCGAAGGACCGAAGCTGGGCTTCGACAGCACTAAGACTTATGAGGTCGAAGGACTGGGCGACATGGATGTGATCACGGACATCGACACCAAAGAAGCGGTGTACGGCTGCTTGATCTCGTTCAATTCCAAATGGATCGACTATGTGAACGGCGGCGAAGACCGGAGTTGTCTGGATCTTCTCAAAACCGACGGCGCCGCCTATCGCAGCGCCGCCAACTTTGCCAAGATCGGCCAGATCAGCGAAACTTTTGAATCGTTGGTGCTGGGGGAGATCCGCGCCAATGGAGAGCAGTATTTCACGTTTGTCCGGGAGCAGATCACCGTCGAAGAAGAGGGCGAGGTCACCAAGCGCTCTTATTCCTGGATCTACCGGCTGGAAGATGTGGCAGGGGACATCAAGATCGTGGACTACACGTCATTTGAGTAACGAAAGGGGATATGCCATATGAATAAAGAGAAAAAGGGCGGTAAACTGAAGTTTGTCTTCCTGGCGCTGGTGGTGCTGATTGCTGCGCTTTACAAGCTCACGGATTTTATCACGGACTATCTGTGGTTCCGGGAAATGGGCTACACATCGGTGTTCTTTAAAGAGATCGGCACAAAGCTGCAGCTGGGCATTCCGATGTTTGTCATCCTTGCCGGCATCGGGTTTGTGTACTTATCGATCCTGAAGCGGAACTTTCTTAAGAAGGCCGACATGGAGATCGCCGATCAGGACGGGCAGAAACATGTGCGGAGCATCATCGTCATTCTTTCCTGCGTTTTCGGCGCCGTGCTGACGCTCACCACGATTTCGGGATTGTGGTTCCAGATCCTGCAGTATATGAACGCCACGGAGTTCGGTCTGGCGGATCCTCTGTTCGGACAGGACCTGAGCTTTTATATGTTCCGTCTGGAATTCCTGGATGGCTTGAACAGCGCGGCCACCAACATGATCATCACGCTGCTGGGGCTCACCTTCCTGTTTTATGCCATGCTGGTCAGCTTCAGCCGTCCCACCGCAGGGGCGCCGGAGCCGGAACCCGTTCAGGATACCTATTCCTACGATACCACAGAGGGTGAATTCTCCGAGGGTCCCCGGCCTGCCAGCGTGGGAGATTACTTTGAAAGCCTTTTCCGGAAACAGAAAAGCAAAGCCAAAAGCAAAGCTCCCAAGGGCAGCCAAATCGGAAAGATCCTCATATCCGTGGCCAGCACACAGCTCACCGTTCTTGGCGTTCTGCTCTTTGCTTCTGTGGGCATCGACACGTATCTGCGTCAGTATGACCTGCTTTACAGCGGGACCGGCGTGGCCTACGGCGCCGGTTACACGGATATCAACGTCACGCTTTTGGTCTATCGGATCCTGATGGGTCTTGCCATCGCAGGCGCGGTGGTATTTGCTCTGGGGCTGAAAAAGCGGAATCTTAAAATGGCCCTGCTGATCCCGGCTCTGATGGTGCTGGTATCTTTGGGTGGCTCCGGCGCGGCTGTCATGGTCCAGAACCTGGTCGTGTCCCCGGACGAGATCAACAAGGAGCGGGAATACCTGCAGAACAACATCACCTATACGCGTTCCGCTTACGGACTGGAAAATATCGACGTCAAGGATTTTGCCGCCGACAACCGGCTGACCAAGATCGACGTGCTCAACAACATGGACACCTTCTCCAATATCCGGATCAACGACTTTGAGCCCGCGGAGAGATTCTATAATCAGACCCAGTCCATCCGGACCTACTATACATTCAACGATGTGGATGTGGACCGTTATATGGTCAACGGCGAATATACCCAGGTGTTTCTCTCCGCCCGGGAGATCGACCAGGCCAGGATCGAGAACCAGTGGCTCATCCGCCACCTGAAATATACCCACGGCTATGGCATTACGTTGTCCAGAGTCGATAAGGTGACTGCCAGCGGCCAGCCCGACATGCTGATCGACAGCATTCCGCCGGTTTCGGACGTCGAAGAGATCCAGATCACCAGACCTGAGATCTACTACGGCGAATCCACCAACGACTACATCATCGTAGGGACTGACGAGGCGGAGTTCGACTATCCCAGCGGCGAAGCCAATATGTACAACTACTACGAAGGCGAGGGCGGCATCGAGCTGAACTTTTTCAATCGCCTTCTGTTTGCGATCCGCGAAAGAAGCCTCAAGATCCTGGTGTCCACCAATATCAACAGCGATTCCAAAATGCTGATCTACCGGAACATCGAGGAGAAGGTGCAGAAGATCGCGCCCTTCCTGGCTTACGATGACGATCCCTATGTGGTCGTGGCCGACGGCCGGGTCTTCTGGATCCTGGACGCCTATACCATGAGTTCCTACTACCCGTATTCGGAACCCTGGTCCGAGACCAGCGATATGAACTATATCCGCAACTCAGTCAAGGTGATCGTGGATGCGTACAACGGAAATGCCGATTTCTACATTTCCGACGCCAACGATCCCATGGTCCTGACGCTGCAGAAGATCTATCCGGTGCTTTTCAAGGATTTCGAAGAGATGCCCGAGTACATGCGCGCCCACATCCACTATCCCAACGCGCTGCTGAACATCCAGGCTAATGTTTATAAGAAGTACCACATGAGCAATGTGGAAGTCTTCTACCAGAACGAGGATCTGTGGGCCATTGCCCGGGAGACCTACGGGCAGGCCGAGCAGGTCATTTCCCCGAATTATTTCATCATGCGCCTGCCGGGCGAAGAGAAGGCGGAATTCATCAACTCCATTCCCTATACGCCCAGCGGCAAGAGCAATATGACTGGCCTTTTGGTGGCGCGCAACGACGTGCCCAATTATGGAGAACTGATCCTCTACCGGCTGCCGAAGGACCGGATCATTTACGGTCCATCTCAGGTGGAAGCCCAGATCAATCAGGATCCGGAGATCTCTAAGGAATTTTCACTCTGGAACAATTCAGGATCTACCTATTCCAGAGGAAACATGTTCGTGTTCCCGGTGGAAGGCTCCCTGCTGTATGTGGAGCCGGTCTATCTGGAAGCGGCCCAGGGCAGTCTGCCGGAAGTGAAACGGGTCATCGTCTATTATGGGGAACGGATCGCATATAAACCCACACTGGGCGAGGCGCTGGATTCTCTGTTCGGCGCCGGCGCCGGCGATCCTTTGAGCGCGGACAATCCGATATTGGCAGGCAAGGAAGCCGCCGCCATTCTGGAAGCCGGAGGAACTCTTGAACCGGAGACGCCGGAGGGCGGAACCGAGCAGCCCGGGACGGTCGTCACCGATGATGTGACGGAACTGATCCGCCTGGCCAACGAAGCTTATGAAAATGCCCAGGAATCCCAGCGAGCCGGGGACTGGGCCGGATACGGTCAATTCATGGAGCAGCTGCAGCAATACCTGCAGCAACTGGCGCAATGAAGCGACAATTGAATAACAAGGGCTCTTGACAATTCGTTGGCATCGTGTAGAATAAGAACATATTTTTTCAAAACGCATTCAATAGCAAGCCGTACCGTGGAAGGCGTACACGTCGTCCCTTCCGCGGCGCGGCTTTGTTGATTGGATAGATTCGGTCAGACAAAATTCATGAAAGGAGGAAGGATTGATGTTAGAGAACATGATATTCTGTTTACCGGCAAAAGAACATAAGGAGGCTCAGATCCGACAGCAGCTTCTGGCACACCCCGAGATCCGTTTCGTTTCCCTGAGCGGCCTGGATATCAACGGCGATGACACCGACGAGAAGATCCCCGTCGAAAACATGCTGGAAGATATCGATCACTTCCTTACCTTTGGTGTGCAGACCGACGGATCTTCGGTATTTCTGCCCAAGATCGCCGAGATCAACAATGCCCGGGTGGACATCCTGCCCGACCTGTCAGTCAATTGGTATGTGGATTATAATTACAATAACATCCACGAGGAAACGGGCCTGCCTGTGGGAAGCCTTCGGATCCCGTCGTATCTGGTCCACAACGACAAAGCGGAGGTTGGCTCCAGGATCATCCTGGGCGATGCCATCCGCGTATTCAAAAAGAATCTGCTGCAGCTGATGAAGGACCATCCTTACATTTTCTCGCACCTGCCCATCGGCAGTTTCGAGGATATTCAGGAGATCGAGCTGACGGTAGGCACCGAGCTGGAGTTTTACGTCAAGACGCCCGACGACGTGGCCGACAAGGATCGCCTCCACACGTCCCAGGAACTGAAAGAGCAGTATTGGAAGCGGACCCTTGGTCCCGTCCGGACAGCGCTGGAGCGTACGGTGGATATCCTGAACCGCTATGGATTTTGTGTGGAAATGGCGCACAAAGAAGTGGGCGGCGTCAAGCCCAAGCTGACCCACGACGGGGACTTTGACCACATCATGGAGCAGCTGGAGATCGACTGGAAGTATTCGGATCCTATGCAGGCGGCGGACAACGACAAGCAGATCCGCTACATCGTCAAGGATGTGTTCCGGAACCACGGTCTGGACGTCACCTTCATGGCCAAGCCCATCGAGGGTGTGGCCGGCTGCGGAAAGCATACCCACATCGGCGCGGCTGCCCGCCTCAAGGACGGCCGGCTCGTGAACCTCTTTACAGCTGCGGACACTGCGAAAGACTATCTGAGCCCCATCGGCTATGCCTGCCTGATGGGCCTGCTGAAAAATTATGATATCGTCGGCCCAATGGCCAACTGCACCAACGACTCCTACAACCGACTGAAGCCCGGATTCGAAGCGCCTGTCAGCGTGGTCACCAGTCTTGGCCACACCGTGGACGCGCCTTCCCGGAACCGGACGATCCTGGCCGGCCTGATCCGCGACCTGCGCAATCCTATGTCCACCCGGTTCGAGCTTCGCTCGCCCAACCCCAAGGCAAACACCTATCTGGTGCTGGCCGCCGCCTATATGGCTATGCTGGACGGCGCCCGGGCGGCCCTCGAAAACGAAAAAACACCGGCGCAGCTTCTGGCGTCCCTGTCCAAAGATTACGGACAGGAAGATTTCTATCTGGAGAAGGACAGGCTGTACCGGACGGAAAAGAATACCTTCGACGACTTTACCCAGGAAGAGCGGGACATGCTCTTCGGCAGAGCGCCGGCCACCGTCTGGGAGGCTCTGCGGCCCCTGGACACCTGTCCGGAGAAAGTAAAGCTGCTGTTTACCGAAGAAGTCATGACACCGATGGATCTGGAGTCTTATAAGACAGCAGCGCTGGATCAGTGGACCACGGAGCTGCGCAACCGCATCGTGCCGGGCATGCGCAAAACCATCCGCGCCTGCGAGAAGGCCCACGATTCTCTGGACTGCGCCGACATCGACGAAGTCCGGTGGAAGAAGATCCGCTATATGCGCAAGGATATGGGGCAGGACACCACGGAGCGCGTCAGTCTGCTTACCCGGCTGACCAATGCCCTGGACGACCAGGACTACGACACCGCGTCCGAGCTTCAGCTCCAGGCGCAGAAAAAGATCTCACAGCTGGAAGCCTTGTATGCAGAATACAAGAAGAACCTGCTGTAGGAGGAACCCATGCCTTTGCCTTTGACCGTCGGTGATCAGGCCCAGATGAAAAAAAAGCACCCCTGTGGCGGTGACGTGTTCACCCTGGAGCGGGTAGGCGCCGATGTGCGCGTTTCGTGCGATATCTGCGGCGCCCAGATCTGGATGCCTCGCAGAGAGTTTGAGAAAAAGGTGAGAAAACTCCTGACAAAGCAAAGGGAAGAGCCTGAAAATGTTCCGAAAGAGAAATAATGACGGAGCGGGTCGCCTGTGGCGGCCCGCTTTTCTTTGCGAATCAGATCAGCTTGTTTTTGATGAGCCAGTTTGCCGCAGCAAGATCCCGCTCGAATATTTTCTCCAGGGCCTTCCGGATGGGAACCGGAGGCTCCTTCATTTTCTTTGCCCCGGACTCGGCAGAGCCTTCCTGCTGCTTCAAAAAATCCGCAATATAAACGATCGTGGCCCGGCGGCTCATGCGGCGGAGCCGTTCCATGCTTTTTTCTATTTGGAGGATCGACAGTTTTTTAAAGCCCTTTCGCAGTTCTTCCAGATCGGAATCCTCCGAGCCGATATATTTGCTGACTGCTTCCTGAAGACGGCTGACAAAAACATCTCGGGAATAGATGATCTCAGGGTCCAGCCCGAAGGCGAAAGCGGCGTACTCCGCCGTTCTCAGGTTTCTCAGGTCCATTTGCTCCTTGCCGAAGGCGTAGCGGTATCCGTCCAGGATGCCGAAGGCCTTCATGGCGTCCAGATAGCCCAGGCGCATGATATGACGGGCATTTTCCGTATCAAAGATCAAAAAGGATCCCAGATCCCAGTGGCACTGAACCAAAGTCGTCCGATCCCTGGCCAGGGCCAGATCTTCTTCCCGTACTTTACCAGCTGCCTGGAGGTTCACGGCAATGATCCGGTCCGCGCCTTTTTCCAGTGCCATGGAGATGGGCATGTAATCGTAAAAAGCGCCGTCGAGGAATTTTTCGTCGTGGATCTCGTAGGGCGTTACCGCAGGAAAGCAGGAGCTGCTGGCCAGAATATAATCCAGCATCTCGCCCTCAGGAATATCTTCCTTCCAAAGATAGAGCGGCTCCATGGAGGGGAATTTGACTGTGACGATCCCGAAGTCCACCTTGGAGTTGCGAATGGTTTCTTCGATCAGGTTTTGCCGCAGGACGTCCTTGATGGTGGTAAATTTGACGCCCCGGTTTTCCACCACATGGGCGTAGTCGAAGACCATATCGGTCTCCAGTTGACTCCACAGAGCTTCTGCGCTATGGTAAGCATCCTGGGCTATGGCGGCGGCGTTCATCGCCCCGATGGACGTGCCCACGGCGATGTGGATGGGGATCCCCATCTCCCGGAGCGCCCGCCAGACGCCGACCTGATAGGCGCCCCGGGAGCCGCCGCCGGACAGCACAAGGGCCGTACGGCCGGGAACCGGCTCCATCATGTTTTCAGGATCCCGCGGCACCCGGACTGTGCGGTTCCCCGGCTTAATTATTCTTTTATCATCAGGCATTCTCCCAGCACCTCCCCGATAGGTTGACGGATCACCAGGTCCGCCTGCTGATCCATGCCGGTTTCGGACCGGTTGATCAGCACTAACTTTTCTCCTTTAAAATAACGGATGAATCCTGCGGCGGGCCATACCGCCAGGGATGTGCCGCCGATGATGAGCACGTCGGCGCCGACGATGGCCTCCACCGAGAGGCGGATGCATTCCTCGTCCAGGGCTTCTCCGTAGAGCACGACACGGGGCTTGATCCTGCCACCGCAAACCGGGCAGCCGGGAATGCCGCTCTTCCAGAGTCGGACATCCAGAAACGAATCCAGATCATATCCCCTGCCGCAGGCAAGGCAGCGGTTGTCGTGGACGGAACCGTGGAGCTCCAGCACATTTTTACTGCCGGCCATCTGATGCAGGCCGTCCACGTTCTGGGTGATCACCGCGGCCAGCTTCCCTTGTTCTTCCAGCATCGCCAAGGCGAGGTGGGCCTTGTTTGGCCGGGCGTTTTTCGCCACAAGATTTTCCTTGTAGTAAGAAAAAAACATTTCCGGATCCCGGCGGAAGCATTCTTCGGACAACAAATATTCCGGCGGGACGCCGTAACGGTTCTGCGCATTGTAAAGGCCGGATTCCGAGCGAAAGTCCGGGATGCCGCTCTCCGTGGAGACGCCGGCTCCGCCGAAGAAAACCATTCTTTTCCCCTTGCCCAGGATCAGTTTCAATTCGTCGTACATCGTGGATCCTCCGCTCTTACTATGATACATCACGAGACATTTTTTTAAAAGAGAAAGCGCAAATGGTTGAACATATGTTCTTTTCGCCTTATAATGAATTCATGAAGAACGCAGACGCAGTCATGGAAAAACTGAAGATCCTCACCGATGCGGCCAAGTACGACGTTTCCTGCTCCAGCTCCGGCCATGAGCGACGGGGAAGGAAAGGCCAGCTCGGCAGCGCTTCGGCTGCCGGGATCTGTCATTCCTGGACCGCCGACGGGCGTTGCATTTCCCTGCTCAAGGTCCTGTATACCAATCGCTGCGTCTACGACTGTGAATACTGCGTCAACCGGCGCTCGGCCCAGGTGGAGCGGACATCCTTCACGCCTCAGGAACTGGCGGACCTCACCATGGAGTTCTATCGGAGAAACTACATCGAAGGGCTGTTTTTGAGTTCTGCCGTGGACGGCAGCCCGGACCGGACCGGAGAGGAAATGTGCAGGGCCTTTCGGATCCTTCGGGAAGAGCAGGGATTTTTGGGATATATCCACGCCAAGATCATCCCGGGCACTTCGCAGGAGCTGGTGGACCGGATCGGGCGCCTGGCCGACCGGGTGAGCGTCAATATCGAGCTGCCTTCCTCCGAAGGCCTGGAGCGGCTGGCTCCCCAGAAGAAACCGGAGGGGATCCTGGGGCCAATGGAGCAGATCACCCAGACCATGGCCGATCAGAAAGCGCTGGTGGGCGCGGGCAACCGGTATTCTCAGTACCGCTACCGGGCGCCGCTGCTGGAAGAAGAGGGCGGCGCTTCTTATGTGACTGCGTCGGGGAAATACCTTACAGACCGCCAGCAGGACGCTTTGGCTCATAAAAAAAAGGAACGCTTCGCGCCTGCCGGACAGACGACCCAGCTTATCATCGGCGCCACCGACGACAGCGATCTCCGGATCCTGGCGCTGTCTCACAGCCTGTACCGGAAGTTCTTTATGCGGCGGGTCTATTTCAGTGCTTACATCCCGCTGAACGATTCTCCGCTGCTCCCGGCCCGGGGCACCAGCGTGCCGCTGCTGCGGGAGCACAGACTGTATCAGGCGGACTGGCTCATGCGCTTTTACGGTTTTAGCGCCGACGAGATCGTGGACAAAGCCAATCCTGATCTGGATCTGGAGTTGGATCCCAAGGTGTCCTGGGCCTTGCGCCATCCGGAGTGTTTTCCTATGGAGATCAACAAGGCCGCAGCCGAGGAGCTGCTCCGGGTCCCGGGGATCGGGAACACCTCGCTGGCCCGCATCCTCCGGCAGCGGAGGCTGGCGCCCCTTCGGTACGACGATCTGAAAAATATCGGCGTTGTTCTGAAGCGGGCCAAGTATTTTATTACCGTGGGCGGAAAATACTACGGCGCAGCCGTGGCGGAGACCAGACTGCGGGAACATCTGCTGATGCAGTCCGGCGGTCTGCAGATGAGCTATCTGGATCCGGGTACGAAGCTTTTGGGAGAATGACTTTGGAATACGTTTATGACGGTACTTTCGACGGCCTCCTGTGCTGCCTCTACGCCCACGTCTACGAAGAGGCAGCACAGGCCATCCTGTCCGAAACCGACGCCGGACAGTATGGCCTGGCTCCGCGAAAAAAGCTGGAGACCCGGAGCCGGGAGGCCGGCCGCGTGGCCGCCGCCATAGAAAATAAAATATCCCAAAACTGCCTTCGCCGCTGTTACCGCGCTTTTTTGAGCGAAGAACCGGAGCGGGAGATGGATATCCTCGCCTATGTGTTTTACGGCTTTGCCAAAGGAAAGGACGTGGATCTGCTTCATGGCGATCCCATCGTTCGCCGCATCGACGTCTTGAATCATAAAGTGAACCGGGAAGTGGAGCGCATGCTGGGCATGCTCCGGTTCAGCCTGATCCGCGACACCGAAAACCGGCCGGTCCTCTACGCCCACTTCGCGCCGGACTGCGATCTGATCCAGCTGCTCATGCCTCATTTCCTGAACCGCTACCGGCGGGAGCCCTTTATTATCCACGACGTCAAGCGGGAAAAAGCGGCCTTTTCAGCGGAAGGGCGTTGGGTGATGAGGCCGCTGCCCAGAGATTATTCGCCGGAATACACCCCCGACGAGGAGGCCTGCCGGGCGTTGTGGCGCAGGTATTTCACCAACGCCGCCATTCAGGAACGCGTCAATCCCCGGGGCCAGAAAAACTTTATGCCCAAAAGATATTGGCAGCATCTCGTCGAAAATCCGGAAGAAAAACGCCCTCCGGTATGATACAATGATTTCATACAACGGAGGTAGAAATTGAACATACTGGTATCAAACGACGACGGCATCCATCGCCGGGGGATCCGGGAGCTGGCCGCAGCCCTGACCCGGATCGACGGGGCGAAGATATATGTGTTTGCGCCGGACCGGGAACGGACGGCGGCAGGCCACGGGATCACCATGCGCGACTCCCTTTATCTGCAGGAATGGAACAAAGAAGACTATCCCGGCGCCGAGGCGGCTTATGCCTGCTCGGGCACGCCGGCTGACTGCGTCAAAATCGGCATATCCCTGCTGCGGCAGCAGGGCGTGGAGATCGATCTGGTTTGCAGCGGGATCAACCACGGCTCCAATCTGGGCACCGACGTATTTTATTCCGGCACGGTGGCTGCCGCCATGGAAGGCCGCCTCATGGGCGTGCCTGCCATCGCCTTTTCGCTTTGCTCTCACGACTGCAGCCATTTTGAAGTCTTTCCGGAGCTGGTCCCCATGATCGTGGAGAAGTCTTTGGGCCGGATCCCCGGGGATTCCATCCTGAACGTCAACGTGCCGGATCTGCCTCAAGAGGAACTGGCGGGCATCGTGGTCACCGATATGGGGATCCGCCGGTACGACGACGAATACCGCCTTGTCCAGCAGGTGGACAAAGGCAATTATTACGAATACCTGAGCACCGAAATGTACTACGCCGACGCCGGCCTGGATACGGATATCGGTGCTTATCAGCAAGGTTATATCACGATCATTTCCCTTTCCATGTACCGGACGGATCCGAAGGTCATGGAGGAGATCAGATCCTGGGGGATCACATGGAAATAGATAAGTTCAGTCAGTACGGAAAGCCGGTCACGCTTTCCTCGAAGGAAGTTTTTCAGCCCTATTTTGACGCCAATCCCCTGCGCAGTTCCAGCCAGGGCTTTGCATCGCTCTATATGTGGAGCGAGCAGCGATACGAGATCATCGACGGACTTTTGTGCATCGCCGGGCAAGGCTGGTTCGGCCAGGATTACAATGGTCCTTTTGTCTATCAGCCTCTGTCTCTGGACGGGACTTATGATCCGGCGCACCTCCGGGCGGTGATCCTTCAGGCCAGAGATAAACTGTGGGATCCTGCCCAGGGCTTCCGCCTGTTCGGGATCCCCCGTAAACACGTGCCGCTGTATGACGAAGCGCTGCAGGGCCTTGCCGTGATGCGGGAAAACCCGGACAGCTGGGACTATATATACCGCCGCAGCGATCTGGAGACCCTCAGCGGCCGCAAGTACACCAAGAAAAGGAATCACCTGAACCACTTTTACGCAACGCACCAGTTTCAGTATGAGACGATCCTGCCCGAACACGCGGAGGAGCTTTCCGCCGCCCTAGATCGCTTCAGCCAGCGGAAAGCCAACGAGGACATCTCCGACCTGCTGGTCCAGGAGGAGATCCTCACTGTCAAGAAGATCCTGCCGGAAATCAAGGAGGTCGGTCTGTTTGGCGGCTTGATCCGCATCAACGGCGTCGTCAAGGCCTTTACCCTTGCTTGCCGGCACACAGCAGATACCGTGGAAGTGGCTGTGGAAAAAGCCGATTCCACCATCCGGGGACTGTATCAGGCCATCAATCGGGAGTTTGCCGCGTCCCTTCCGCCGGATATCCTCTATATCAACCGGGAAGAGGATATGGGCATCGAAGGTCTGCGACAGGCGAAAAAGTCCTACTATCCTTGCTGCATGCTGGAAATCTGCGGTTATGAGTTTACCCAGGCTTGAAAAGAGAGCCTAAAGATAGTATAATATTGGGAACGCAGCGGGCATGCTGCGTCTGAGAATCGTTAAGTCAATCAATAATATATTTTTACAGATGAATTAACAGGAGGACATGTCAAATGAGAGAAGTTGTCATTGCAAGTGCAGCAAGAACGCCGATCGGCAATTACGGAGGAGCCCTGAAGGACAGCACCGCTGTCGCGCTGGGCGCCGTTGCGGTCAAGGAAGCCATCAGCAGAGCCGGCATCAGCCCCGAAATGGTGGATGAAGTCGTGCTGGGCTGCGTGCTCCAGGCCGGACAGGGCCAGAACGTGGCCAGACAGGTTTCCATGGCTGCCGGCATTCCCCAGGAAGTTCCGTCCATGACCATCAACAAAGTTTGCGGTTCCGGGCTTCGGACCGTGGGCCTTGCGGCCCAGATGATCAAAGCCGGCGACGCGGAGATCGTCGTCTGCGGCGGCACCGAGAGCATGAGCAATACCCCATATACGATCCCCTCTGCCCGTTGGGGCGCCCGGATGAACGATCAGAAGATGGTCGATCTGATGGTGAACGACGGCCTGTGGGACGCTTTCAACAATTATCACATGGGCGTCACCGCCGAAAATATCGTGGCCCAGTGGGGTCTCACCAGAGAAGAGCAGGATGAGTTTGCCCTGGCTTCCCAGCTGAAAGCCGAAGCAGCCATCAAGGCCGGCAAGTTCAAGGACGAGATCGTTCCGGTGGTCATTCCTCAGAGAAAAGGCGACCCCATCGTTTTCGATACCGACGAATATCCCAAGTTCGGCGCAAGCATGGAGAAAATGGCCAAGCTGAATCCCGCATTCAAGCGTGACGGCGGTTCTGTTACCGCAGCCAACGCCTCCGGGATCAACGACAGCGCCGCCGCGCTGGTGGTCATGAGCAAGGAAAAGGCCGATGAGCTGGGCATCACCCCGCTTTGCACCATCAAGTCCTACGCTTCCGCCGGTGTGGATCCCAAGATCATGGGCATCGGACCGGTTCCCGCAACGAAGAAGGCCATGGAAAAAGCCGGCCTGACCATCGAGGACATCGACCTGATCGAAGCCAACGAAGCTTTTGCCGCCCAGTCTCTGGCAGTGGGCAAAGATCTGGGCATCGACCCTGAAAAGCTCAACGTCAACGGCGGCGCCATCGCTCTGGGACATCCCATCGGCGCTTCCGGCGCCAGGATCCTGATCACGCTGCTTTACGAAATGAAGAAGCGCGGCAGCAAGTACGGGCTGGCGACTCTCTGCATCGGCGGCGGCCAGGGTACGGCCATGATCGTGGAGATGTAACCGGAACAGAGATTTGCCTGCGAAGGAAATATGGAATATCAGGAAAACAAGGCGTATGCCAAAATCAACTTGATATTGAATGTGCTGGGAAAGCGGTCCGACGGATACCACGAGGTGGAAACGTTGATGCAGGCCGTGGACCTGAGCGACAGGATACGAACAGGATGGGAGCCCTGCCCGGCGGGGCTCCCCCCTTATGCTTTGGCTTGCCCGGAATTTCCCGGCGAGCTGTCTCTGGAGATCCGCGCCAGCGACCCCAGGCTGCCCCGGGGGCCGGAAAATCTGGCGTACCAGGCAGCGCTTCTGATGCATGAGCGGTTTCATTCCGGGTCGACGGAGCGGATCACCGTAGACATCGAAAAAAAGATTCCCGTGGCGGCCGGTCTGGCCGGCGGCAGCGCCGACGGCGCAGCCGTTCTTTGGGCTCTGGCCGGATTGTGGGGACTTTCGAAAGCCGAATGCGCCCAGCTGCCGGAGTTGGCAAGCCGCATGGGATCCGACGTGCCTTTCTGTCTGATGGTTCAGCAGGGTGTTACCGCCTGTCTGGCAACAGGCAGGGGAACAGAGCTGCAGCCGGTGGATCCCCTGGACTGCAAAGTATTGATCACCACACCGGACTTTCCCGTGTCGACCCGGGACGTCTATGGAGAACTGAAGCCCGATGACCGGGCGCAGCGCTACGACACCGCAGCATTGCTTGCCGCGATGCCCGGGGATCTCCTTCGGGCCGCCGGATTTATGGGCAACCACTTGCAAGCCCCTGCGTTGCGTCTGCATCCCGAGATCCAAAAGTCCATCGATTGGATCCGCGGTCTGGGCGAGCCCCTGGCCGTATTTGTCAGCGGCAGCGGGCCCAGCGTCGTTGGTGTGTACCCCCACGGCTCCCCGCTGGAAAGCGCCTGCATGTGTCACGGGCTCAATCCGGACAATCACTTCGTGACGACTTTACGATAATGCCTGCGAAGCGAAGCGGCGGCGGATCCCGGAAATGGGGGACGGCGCCCTTTTTCATTGGCGGCAAACGTCTTTCGCACCGGGGCTGAAATGTGGTAAAATAAATTGATGGGATAAAATAGGAGGGCTGTGATGAGCGACCATAACGATACGGTAAAAAAACGCTTCCACCTCTGGCGGACGCATACCATACCGGGAGACGGCGTTTACGAAGAGCTTGCGATGCTGGAGAATATGTTTCGGACAGAGCGCAAAGCC
The DNA here is from genome assembly GCA_938009115.1 of uncultured Clostridia bacterium. Lineage (GTDB taxonomy): Bacteria > Bacillota > Clostridia > Peptostreptococcales > Anaerovoracaceae > UBA10908. Next base: position 37,270 of record CALLHZ010000008.1, on the reverse strand, counting down.
GACGCGCTGTCACAGATCCACGAAGCGTTCTATAAAGAGCTGGAGTTCGGCACCGGCGGCCTGCGGGGCATCCTGGGCGCCGGAACGAACCGGATGAACATATATACCGTGGGAAAAGCGACCCAGGGTCTGGCCGATTATGTGCGCAGGCACTATCCGGGATCTCCTTCCGTTGCCATTTCTTACGACACCCGGATCCTGTCGAAGGAATTTGCCGATACGGCTGCGGCGATCATGGCTGCCAACGGCATTAAAGTATTCCTGTACCAGGAGCCCTCGCCCACACCCATGCTGTCCTTCGCCGTTCGTTATTTCGGCGCTTCGGCAGGCATCATGGTCACGGCGAGCCACAATCCTTCCATATATAACGGGTTTAAAGTTTACAACGACGAAGGCTGTCAGATGACCCTGGAAGCTGCCGACGAGGTTCTGGAGTGCATCCATCGTCTGGATCCTTTCCGGGATGTCCGCAGGAGCGGGAAGAAAGCTTCTGTCACCATGATCGGTCCGGAAGTGTTCGATGCGTATATCGAGGCGGTCCGAAAGACTGGTGTATCCTTGGATTCCAAGGATCTGGAGGTTGTTTACACGCCCTTGAACGGCAGCGGCCTGAAACCGGTGCTGCGGGTCCTGGACGAGATCGGGACCGGCAAGGTCCATGTGGTGGAAAGTCAGCGAAAGCCAGACGGCAACTTCCCCACCTGCCCCTATCCCAATCCGGAGAAGAAGGAAGCTCTGGCCGAAGGATTGGCCCTTTGCCGCGACCTGAAAACGCCGGATCTGCTCATGGCCACGGATCCGGACGGCGACCGCATAGGGATCGCCCTCAGCCGGCCCGGGACTGACTGGCTGGAAGCCGATCTTCTTACGGGCAACGAAGTGGGCGTGCTGCTGCTGGACTTCCTTTGCGCGCAAAGGCACAGGCCCAAGGATCCCGTCGTCATCAAAACCATCGTCACCAGCAATATGGTCCGGCAGATCTGCGACCACTACGGCATGGAGATGCGGGAAGTCCTGACGGGCTTCAAATATATCGGAGAGATCATCGGTCAGCTGGAACGGGAAGGACAGGAAGAGCGGTATTTCTTCGGCTTTGAGGAGAGCTACGGCTATCTGGCGGGCGCTTATGTGCGGGACAAGGACGCCGTGAGCGGCGCCATGCTCATCGCGCAGATGGCGGCCTATTATAAAGCCCGTGGCATCACCCTGCGTGACCGGCTCACAGAGTTGTACGACCGCTGCGGCTACTATGTGGACGATGTGGCCGAATTCGCCTTCGAGGGGTCGGCGGGCATGGCAGCCATGACCGCCGTGATGGAGGCGCTCCGCAAAGCGCCGCCGGCGTCTTTCGGAGGAAGTCCCGTGGCCAGCTTTACGGACTACCTGCATCACGACACCGGGCTGCCCCGATCCGAGGTGCTGCGCTACACTATGAAAAACGGCGCTGGTCTGATCGCAAGGCCCTCGGGGACCGAACCGAAGCTGAAGGTCTATCTTTCGGCCAAAGAAAGCACCCGGGAAGCCTCCCTGGCGCTGACGCAAAAAATGAAGCTTGAGATATCGGAATATATCGGAAAGAACCGCTCATGAACAATACGATCATTGCAGTGGATCCCAGCGGATCCTACCGGCTCTATCTGGCCATCACTACGGAGATGGTCCAGGAAGCGAAAGATATACACGGCGCCACGAACCTGGCGGCTGCGGCTCTGGGCCGCGTGCTTACGGCGGCGGGATTGATGGGGCTGATGCTCAAGGACGAAAAGAGCACGCTCACAGTGCAGGTGAAGGGGGACGGCCCCGCGGCCGAGATCCTGGCCTCGGCGGACGGCCGGGGTCGGGTAAAAGGCTACATCGCCGACCCGGACGTCGAGCTGCCGCTCAAAGCCGACGGGAAGCTCGACGTGGGCGGGGCCGTGGGAAACGGCACCTTAACGGTCATCAAAGACCTGAAGCTCAAGGAGCCCTATATCGGCCGCATCGACCTGGTGTCCGGGGAGATCGCAGAAGATCTGGCCCATTACTTTCTCCTGTCGGAGCAGCAGCCTTCTTCGGTGGTGCTGGGGGTCCGCATCGGGCCGGATCTGAAGATCCAAAGCGCCGGCGGCATGATCCTGCAGGTCCTGCCCGGCGCGAAGGAAGAATGCCTGGATGCTTTGGAAGAGCGCATTGCCCGTCTGAGCTCCTTTTCGGAGCAGGTCGCGAAAGTCGCGAGTCCTGCAGAGCTGATGGAGCAGATCTTCGGAGATATGCCGGAGCCCTACCGTCCCGCAGTCCTTGAGGAGCGCAGCATCAGCTGGCACTGCGGCTGCAATACGAAAAGGATGGAAAAAGCTTTGATCTCCATCGGCGAAAAAGACCTGCTGCATTTGATCGAGGAAGACGGCGGCGCCGAGATCGTCTGCCATTTCTGTCTTAAAAAATATCAGTTTGATCAAAAGGATCTGGAAGCATTGCTCCGGGAGGCGCGTCATGAGTAAAACAAGGATCGGTGTGATCTTCGGCGGAAAGTCCGGAGAGCACGAGGTATCGCTGATGTCGGCTACCTCGGTGATCCGGGCCATCGACCCGGAAAAGTTCCAGGTCGTGATGGTCGGCATTACGAAGAAAGGGCAGTGGCTGCTCTACGAAGGCCCCGTGGAGGCGCTGATCCCCGGCGAGTGGCAAGCCAAAGCCGAGGAGGATCTGCGCAGGGATCCGGCGCATTTCAGCCTCTGCATTTTAGGCCAGGGACCCAATACGCTGGCAGACCGCATCGACTTTGCCCTTCCCATCCTCCACGGCCCCAACGGCGAGGATGGCACGGTCCAGGGATTGCTGGAGCTGCTGAACATCCCTTACGGCGGCTGCGGCGTCCTGGGCGCGGCGACCACCATGGACAAGATCACCGCTAAAAAGGTTTTCGCTCACGAAGGCATCCGGCAAGCCCCCTATATCGATCTCAACGCAAGAGACCTGGAGCAGGGAATCGAAGGGATCCTGACCCGCGTGGCGGCGGAGCTGGGATATCCGGTCTTCGTTAAGCCCTCCAACATGGGCTCTTCGGTAGGGATCACCAAGGTATCCGATCCGGAGAAACTTCCCGAAGCGCTGCAAACCGCCGCAGAATATGATGACCGCCTCCTCATCGAGAAGGGTATCCACTGTCGGGAGCTGGAAACCTCAGTCCTTGGAAACTATGACCTGACTCTGGGCGGCGTGGGAGAGATCCTGCCGGCAGCAGAGTATTACGACTACAACTCCAAATATTTCGATGCGGCCAGCAAGATCTGTATTCCTGCAGATATCCCGAAGGAGAAAAAAGAGGAATTGCAGGATATGGCGGCCAAAGCCTATCTGTCCCTGGGTTGTCAGGGGTACGCCCGCATCGACTTTCTGATGGACAAAGACACCATGGAGCTGTACCTGAACGAAATCAACGCCATACCGGGCTTTACCCATGCCAGCATGTTTCCGCTGCTGTGCATGGACATTGGAATGACTTACCCTGAGATCATCGAAAGGATCGTGGAACTGGGATATGAGAGATATCATGCTAAAAATAAAGGGGATGACCGTCACCCATCGCGATGAGCAGGACCAGCACGAGGACGTGGTGGAATTCATCACGGAGGGCAAGCTCTACAAGCGTGGCAAGACCACCTATGTCACCTATCTGGAGAGCGCGCTTTCCGGGCTGGAAGGTTGCCGCACGTCCCTGGCCATCGGCGAAAACAAGGTCAAAATGAAGCGCAGCGGCAAGCCGCTGGGCACGTCCACCGTCATCGAATTCGAAAAAGGCAAGCGGTTCGAGGGCTATTACGACACACCCTTCGGAGCAGTAGGCATGGAAGTGCTCACCAACAGCATCACGGATTTTCTGCCCGACGAGGACGGAAAGGGGCGGTTGTCCATCGACTATGACGTCAGCCTCCGTGGCCTTACCGAATCCAGAAATAAACTGGATATCGAAATCATGTAGGAGCAGAAAATGTACGGTAGAAAAAATCAAAAAATAGTCCGGATCGTCGCGCTGCTGATCGCGGCGGCCATGCTGCTGATGACCGGCTTTTATATCTTTGCCATGACCGGCTGGTTTTCCGGAAAACTGGAACAGGTGGGATTTGTGGCGCGGGCGGCCTCCGGCGACCTCACAGAAGAAGAGCGGTTGGCGGAGCTGGAAGATTTTATTCGGGAGATCCGGCGCAATTACAAAGACGAGGTTTCCACAGAGATCCTGTTTGACGGTATTTACGAAGGGCTTTTCGAGGCCCTGGACGATCCCTGGAGCGTGTACTATCCCTCTCAGGAAACGGCAGACAGGCTGATCAACAGCATCATGGGAGATTACAGCGGCGTGGGCGTCACAATGACGGAATCTGCCGGGCGGATCCTGATCACCGCCGTAACGGAAGGGGGCCCCGCGGACCGTGCCGGGGTCAGGGCCGGAGACTATATCCTGAAAGTGGATCATTACGAAGCGGCGGGCAGATCTCTGGAAGAAGTCTCCCTGCTGGTCCGCGGAGAAGAGGGGACTTCGGTGACCCTCACCGTGGAGCGGGCCGCTTCCATAAAGACCTTTCAAATGACTCGGGAAGTGATCCGCACCGCGTCGGTTTCTTACGAAGTAAAAGAAAACAACGTGGGTTACATCCGGATCTCCACCTTTGACAGCAATACGGATGACGAATTTGCGGCGGCTCGGTTGAGCCTCCTCAACCGCGGCATCACAGCCCTGGTCATCGACGTGCGCAACAACGGCGGCGGACTCATGGCCCCGGCTCTTGATATCGCCGACCAGCTCATCCCTTTCAAGGGGACCCTGGCCCATTATGAAAGACAAGGGCGGATCCTGGAAACGGTGCCCTCCACAGTGGACTACACCAAAGCAGTGCCCACGGTGATCCTTGTGAATGAAAACACCGCTTCGGCAGCGGAGTGCTTCGCCGGCGCCATGCAGGACAATGATATAGCCCGGATCATCGGCCGGACTACGTATGGGAAAGGCGTGGCGCAGACGATCTCCTCCACGGCCGACGGCGGCGCTTATAAGCTTTCCGTCTTCTATTTTCTGACGCCGGATCAGCACCGCATCGACGGGGTCGGGATCATTCCGGACCAGATCGTCCACGGCAGCGCGGCATTTTCGCAGGAGGAGATCGCGGAAATACTCAGCACCCTTGCGCCCATCTCCGAAGCGGTAAAATACTATGCCGGCCAAATGGGCCTGAACGTGTACGGCGCCCAGCAGCGTCTTCGCTACCTGGGATACGAAGCGCCCCTGACCGGAATCATGGACGAAGCGACACTGGCAGCCATCAAGGACTTCCAGGGCGATGAAAAGCTTTATCCCTATGGCGCTCTTGATTTTACAACAACCAAGGCCTTGGCCGCCGCCTTCGAAGCGCACCTGCTTGGGGGAGACGAAGATCTGCAGCTGCAGGCTGCCATGGAATGGCTGGAGCAATAAGCGGCTGAATAAGCTGCATATGTTGAACGGATCGGAAAGAAGGCAGGCATGTACGAAGAATTGAAGCGACAGGCAGCTGCGGCTGCCGGAGAAATTATTGAAGCGGCAAAGCTCAATCCAGGGGACATCCTTGTGGTGGGTTGCTCTTCCAGCGAAGCGGCAGGGAAAAGAATCGGATCTGATTCCAACGAGGACATCGGAAAAGCTCTGTTTACGGGCATTTGGGAAGAGGCGAAAAAGGCCGGCGTCTATGTGGCTGCCCAGTGCTGCGAGCATCTGAACCGGGCGCTGATCCTGGAAGCGGCGGCCGCCAGGGCGTACGCCCTGCCCCCCGTGAACGTGGTGCCGCAAAAGAAAGCCGGAGGCTCTTTTGCGACGGCCGCCTACGCCGCCTTCGACCATCCCGTGGCCGTGGAAGAAATGCGCTGCGCCCGGGCCGGCCTGGATATCGGCGACACGCTGATCGGCATGCACATGGACAAGGTCTGCGTGCCTGTGCGCCTCTCGATGCGCACCCTGGGCGAAGCCAATCTGGTGGCCTGCCGCGTCCGCCCCAAGTTCATCGGCGGCGAACGGGCCATCTACGACAAAGAGCTGGGGTAAACCAGCAACTATTTTCAAAGGGCTGAAAGCCCTTTTTCATTGACTAAAATGAATTACAGGTATATCTTTAAGTGGAGTTCCTAATATTTTACAAGAGAGGAGATATCTATGAGACGATTACGGCTTTTTCTACTTGTTTTATCACTCATAATACTGAGCGCATTTTCTGTGCTCCAGGCATATGCGGGGAGTGCGCCAAAGGATGTTTCGGGAACAAAATTCCAGCAAGCGGTCGAACAATTACTAGACAAAGGAGTTGTCTCAGGCTACGCAGATGGTACTTACCGTCCTTACAACGAAGTAACCAGAGCAGAAATGACCGCATTTCTTTCCCGGTTGGTTGGACTGGATGCTGCTAGCCGTATTGGAAACAATGTGTTTTCTGATGTTTCGGATAGTCATTGGGCAAAAGGCTATATTGCAGCGATTTATGATGCCGGTATCGTGAAGGGCAAAACAGAAAATAATTTTGACCCTGAAGGTAAAGTTACTTATGCGGAAGCCTGTGCCATGGTGGTTCGAACCTTAGGATATGGTGAAGATTCCGTGATCGGGTCCTGGCCTCAGAATTATATTAGCAAGGCTACTGAATTATCCATATTGGATAGCGTCGCAATTACTGACGATGGTTCGCATCGGGCAAACCGCGGTGATGTGGCATTGATGTTGGCTAGTATCATGGAGGCGATCAGCGATGACACAAATATTGATTTTGCACAATGCAGGCTATATTCCGGAAATTCCAATGTACAGACGACAACATTTGATCGATATACTAACGAATATATTAGGGCTGAGCTAAGCTTAAAATATGAAATGATAACGGAAGACACGCCCATTGTATTGCAATGTGAAATACGAAATGCCAATCAATATTATATTATATATCAAAAATCCTGCAGTACAGTGCTCAGGAAGGACACGTCGGCTTCTACCATCAGTATTGCTTTATCAACGGACGATCTGATGCGCTGGAATTACGATATCGACGATTATCGAATCATTATAAAGTACGGACAAAAAGGACTGATCAATAAAGAAATTTCACTGTACGTGGACTATTCGGACATGATGGGATTCTTGGAAACCACAACAACAAAGATGTTTGGAGCAATGTGGGATACAGCAGAAAACAATGATTGGAGCAATGGGGAATACTATGAGACACTATACAGCAACACAATCAACGAAATGGTTCGCAGTAAACTGACGCTTTCTTATGAAGAACTGATCGCAGACTATTACATACCCATCCACATTATTTGGTATCACAAAGGAGCCGAGTTCCTTGACTGTGGAGATGTTTGGCAATATTTTGAAGAGGGCTCAACAGAGCACAGTATATTTAGTGGAATATACTACATGCAGAAGAGAGGAACAAATTTTCCCGCAGGAGTTTATACAATAACTTACGGGATTGGTGATCAGGTGTTTAATACTCAGAAATTCAAAGTCATAGAGTAAGCGGCAATCACAACCAAGCGACTGGAAAGGACTGAACTCTGTTCACAGGGTTCAGTCCTTACTTGCTAAAAGGATTGTCGCAGGGCTGCATCGGCGATCCGGGCGATGATGGCTGCGGTCTCGCAGCGGGTGATCGTACTTTCCGGATGATAGGAATGATCCTCGTAGCCCGTGAGCACGCCGGCCCGGTACAGGCCGAAGATCTGATGGCTGTAGGAAGTGGCCGCCGTCACGTCGGGCAGTTCCTTCACGTCGTTGATCGCTGCCAAAGCTTCCGCGGGAACGGCCGAGGCCAGGATGTAGGCCATTTCGCCCCGGGTGGCCGGCCGGTCATAGTCGGCGAAGTCACCCTCCCGGATGATCCCGTTGGCGATGGCATAATTGACATAGACGTTGTACCAGACCGGCCCTTGGAAGAAGTCGCCGGTTTGCCCCATGTAGATGTTGTGGAGGCGGGCGGCCATGGCGATCACCTCCGAAAGCTTCACTTCGCCCTCGGGCAGGAACTGGCCTGCGGAGCTGCCCTGCATCAGGCCGATGCGGACGACCTTTTCCACATAAGAATCGTACCAGGCCGTTTCATTGTAAGGCATATCCAGAAACATACCTTTGGTGAAAGAGCGCTTGGATACGAAATTATGCAGGCCCTCGACTTCCACCTCCGGAAGCTCCTCGTACTGCGCGTCCAGGATCAGCTCCCGGAGCCCCGGCCATTGGTAAGAGGCGGCTGAATCCAGGGTCCCGTGCTCCAGAAAATAGTTGATGGTCGTGTCGTTCAGGACCAGGACGAAGGAGAAGCCGATGCCTGTGTATTGAAGCGCTTGCGGCGCCTTGTTCAGGACTTCGGTATAGAACGTATAGCCGGTATTCTCCATGGCATAAGGGAGGGTGATGACTGCGGTGTAGAGCCCCGGCCCCTGAAGAAAATGGAGCTCGGCGCTGTCCGGCGTAAAGACGGCCGTCCCGCCGTCCACCGGCAAAAATCCGTAAGTATATAAGTCCTTCCAGCCCACGATCTGAGTGGAGCCGGTAAAGAGCCAGGCGCCGTAGCGGCGGATCCTGGCGCTCATGGCCGAATAGTAGCACTGGTCATCCCACTTGTCGTCGGGCAGATAGACCACCCGGACCGTGGCGTTCGCCGTCCCCTGGACGGTTTCCAGCACGGCTTCCACGCTGCCCAGGTAATTGGGCAGCGTCAGGGTGGCGTTCAGCGCGCTCACCTGATTGGTGGGATCGGCGATCTTCAGCGTCTCCGTTTCATAGCGGACAGTCCCTTCGGATTCCGCCGCCGATACCGTCAGCTGGCTCCCCAAAACCAGCGTCAGTATCAGCAGGACAGCGATCGTTTTTTTCATCATCTCTCTTCCTCCCGTTCGGGCCTTGTGGCCCATTCCCTTTCCACGCGCACCTTACCCCAAATACAGGTTGTTTGTGGAGAACTCTGCTTCGCAGGTCGTATCGATGGACAGATCGTGGAAGATCTGGTCGTCCGCATCGCTCAGGATGGCGGTACAGTGGGCCCGGCACCCCGCCAGGTCTCTCAGCTTATCCACGGCCATGGCCGCAATGGGGTTGACTGCAGCTGATATGGTCAATGCCGACAGCACTTCTTCCAGTGTCAGCGAAGACTTTTCTTTGTTCAGGATGTCCGTCTTGAGATGCTGGAGCGTGGCCAGTACGTCCGGCGAGACCAGCAGCACATCGTCGGGAATGCAGCACAGGCGCTTGATCGCGTTCAGGATCAGCGCGGCGCCGGCCACCATGCGCCGGGAACTGCGGCCCGTGACGATCCGCCCGTCGGGCAGATCCATGGCCATGGCGATGATATTTTCGTAGCGGGGATCGGACTTCCGTTTTTTCTCCGCATACTCCAAAGCCGGTTTCACCACGCGCCTGTCTTCCGGGAGCAGCCCCATTTCGTCCATGAGCAGCTTGGCCCGGTTCAGGGCGTCGGCGGTGATGAGGCCTTTTTTATAATCTACGCAAGCCAGTAAATAGCGGCGGATGATCTCCTGTTTGGCCGCGTCACGGCAGATCTCGTCGTCGGTGATGCAAAAGCCCGCCCGGTTGACGCCCATATCCGTAGGCGAGTTGTATTCCGATGCTTCCCCGGTGATCTTTTCGATGATCCGCTTCAGCACCGGGAAGATCTCCAGATCGCGGTTGTAATTGACCGCCGTCTCACCATAGTTTTCCAGATGGAAGGAGTCGATCATGTTCACGTCCTTCAGGTCCACCGTGGCAGCCTCGTAGGCGATGTTCACCGGATGCTTCAGCGGAAGGTTCCAGATGGGGAAGGTTTCGAACTTTGCGTAACGGGCTTTCACGCCCCGGCTGTTTTCGTGGTAGAGCTGGGAAAGGCAGGTGGCCAGCTTCCCGGATCCCGGGCCCGGGCCGTTGACGACCACCAGGGGCTTGGAGACTTCGATGTAGGGATTGCTGCCGTAGCCTTCGTCGCTGACGATGGTGTCCACATCGGTTGGATATCCTTTTGTGAAGTTGTGCTTGTATGTCCGGATGCCCCGGCGCTCCAGCTTATTGATGAAAGTGTTCACCGCAGGCTGGTCTTCGTAGCGGGTGATGACCACGCTGTTGATGGTCAGCTCGTATTTGCGGAACGTGTCGATCAGGCGCATCACTTCCAGGTCGTAGGTGATGCCGAAATCCTGGCGGGTCTTGTTGGTGAGAATGTCTCCGGCAAAGATGCAGATGATGATCTCTGCGTGTTCTTTCATCTTGGCCAGCAGCTTGACTTTGGCGTTTTCGTCGAATCCCGGCAGGACTCGCATGGCGTGTTTGTCGTGGACCAGCTTGCCGCCGAATTCCAGGTAGAGCCGCTCTACCTTCTTCTGGTTGATCCTTTCAAGGATGTACTTGGACTGTTCCTCTAAATACTTCTCTGCATCGAAGCCCGGTTGCATGGACTACCTTCTTTCTTTCAGTTAAAACGTTGAGAACTATCGTACAGTTCAGTATATCAAAAGAGTATTCCGCCCGCAACGGCGGAGCGGAGAATTTCAAAGTCCGCTTGTAATTGGTAAAATATTCCTGTATAATAATACCGCTTGGAGAATTCCTGAAAAAGAGCGCAGGAAGGAAGAAATATGAAATCAGACCGGATCGGAAGGCAAAGCCCTGTATTGAGCGCAAGGCTTTGCTTTTGTTTGTTTCTGGCAGTCGCTGTGACGCTGGCAGCGGAGATCGCTGCTTCGGTCTTTGGCGCCGGCCTTTCGTTCAGCGATGTGCAGTCCTGGCAGTGGCATGCCGACGCTGTGGAGCGGGCCCGGGCCGAAGGGCTTCTAAGCGGATATCCCGACGGGACCTTCCGCCCGGACAGCCTTGTCACTTGCGGAGAATTTCTGCGCATGGCAGTCCCGGAAGCGCCGAAAACCTCCGCCGCCCACTGGGCGGACGGCTACTATCGCGAAGGTCTGCGGCGGGGGCTGTTCACGGAAAGGGATATCCGCGAAAGCGCCCTGGACCGGCCCATGGACAGGCAGCGAATGGCGCTGGTGTATTCAAGGCTTTTGGAGGAAACGGATCCCGGGCTGACCGGGATCCAAACGGCCCGGCAAGAGGACGGAACGGTGCCGCCGGCGCCGTTTCATGATGTGGAAAGCGAATCTCCTTATGAGTATCCGATCGCCGTGGCCGCCGCGGCCGGGCTTCTGAAGGGTTATCCCGGCGGCGGCTTCCGCCCCGAAGCCAACCTGACCCGGGCGGAAGCCGCTACCGCCTTCGTCCGGCTGCTGGACTATTCGGGCGAAGGCGGGGCGGCCCCGGCCGAGCCCACCATCGCCGAGCTGGCAGATCCGGTGTGTCTTGCCTATCTGAACGAATTTCTGTCCACCATCCGATTCGAAGGAACCTCTGGAAACTATAGCTACAGCTTTTCTGCGCCCACGGTGCCGGAGGGGTATAAGAACTATATAAGCATTATGTTTTTCTCTCCATCGGGTAAGCAAATTTTAACTGACCATGACTATAAAAGCCTTAACACGACAGCACACACCATTAACAACTCTCTTGGGTGTATCAGCTCCTTATCAGAGATTAGCTCACTGTCTGTGAATTTTTCTATAACGCCCATTCAGAACCCATGTTGGGTGGATTATTCGTTAATGTGGCGAGGTAACGACGATATCGAACTGAGGATCCAGTATGAAGATATAAAAAACCAAAAGGCATTGACCGAATACATCAATAGCTCGTTTGCCGAATTATTTGTATGGAAATAGAGGGGAAAGATCATGAATCGCAATGTAATTACTCTTTTCTTCCTGATCTTTCTTCTCTGCGTTTCGATCATCACAGCAAACAGTGTTCATGGGCAGGATTCGGAAACAAGGGAAATATGCATAGAAGGATCTGATGTGGTGGTGCGAAAATCCCTGGATCTGTGGCACTACAGTGGCGGATACTGGAAAGTGGGCAATGCAGGATCAGACAAAATAGTAGTTAGTGATACTGAAATGCTCAATCGAGGGATCGATGGTGTTATGGCCGAAGAATATGCTGAGTTCTATGTAGATATTCCCACTGCGGCCTTAGACATTATGAATGATGGAGGGCAGATTATCGCAAAGGCTTTCTCGCACTCTGCTTCGTTAAATTCGCTATTTGATATGGATAGCGCAGTACTGCAAATTGAAAGTAGTACACTTACATTCAAAGTAAAACCAAAATTCAATCTAATACCTCAAAGAGAGTTGTCATTTTTGCACTACAACCTCCCCCTCGCCAACGAGGTTCCTCTCATCGACCGGGAATACGGGTACAACATTTACTCCCTGTTCGGAAACGGCGAGAGCGGAGCCCAGGCCGCAGGGCGGCTGAGCCGGTGGGACCCGGATGCGGTGGAGGCTGGCTATGTGCATCCTTCCATGATCACCGGCTTGAACGGCGCGCTGGCGGGCGGACATACGATATTCATACGGGGCAGCGCCGTGGGCTCCGCGGGGTATCGGGTGGGAGAGGGGACCTTTGCCGCAGGGGGAGCCGTAGGGCTCTCTTTTTCATATCCGGTGCTGTTCCGATTTTACGAAGTCATTGAGTCGGACGATCCGCCGGAAGAGCCTCCGGCGGAACCACCCGTGCCGGAAGTCGGCGTGACCGCTGTGTTGGAATTGCCGGCTCAAACCTACGAAGGTCATCGGGTCTACGCCGTGGATGCTTCCCTGTTCGAAAGCGAAGGCGAAACTTTCTCGGCAATGCGGGCTTACGGAGAGGGGATGGCCGACAATCGCTTTTCCCTGGTGGAGAGCGGGATCGGTTCCATTCGCCGCAGGACATCCGTCCAGGCCGAAGCTGTGTTCTCACAAGTCGGCAATTTTCATGCGCAGCTGGATGTGGAGACCGCAAGCGGCCACAGCGATCGTGACGTGAAACCTATTCAAGTCCTGGCGACGCCTTCCATTCGTCACACCTTGGCCGGAGTACAGAAACAGAATCGAAAACAAGTGTTGTGTCTGGCTGTGGCTCAGCATCCGGAGTATCCGCTGACGGAACTTTGGGTGGAATTGACGGATCCGAATACCAACGAGACGGTTCGCCTGGAACATCGCTTCGAGAGCGAGCCGAATGTGTTGCAAAACTCGGAACGGATCAAGACCCGGCCCATGATAGATACTGGAAGCACCGAAGAAACCCTTTGCGTCGAGCTTCCATTTCTGACGAAAAACCCGGATCCCTGTGATTTCGAATATCGTGTCTTTGCCCGAGACGTCCGGGGGCGCACCGACAGCGTAGAGGCAGTATTCTCTGTGGCCCGGGACGAACCGCCGGACGCAGCCATTGGCCTTTCGGAAGTCTGGCTGCGGGAGCAGGGACAAAACATCGCAAAGGTCGAAGCGGCGGATCTCAGCGTCACCGACGGAGACCAGCTGAACCGCCAATGGACCTATCGCGCAACGTCAATAGGCGATACGCCCTTGACTTCCATGGCCGGGTATCAGGATCTCAGCTTCGGCAGCGGCAGCCGGGTGGGCTTTGACAAGGAGGGCGTGGGTCCTTTCGAATTATTGCTCCGGGTCAAGGATGTGTGGACCGAAGAGACGCTACCGGAGTATGTCACCGAGGCAGACTATCTGACGGGCGATGCGGTATCCTCTGCCTTGGTGGACAATGTGGCGCCGGTGGTGAGCCTGGAACAGGTCCAGATCCGGGAACTGGAGGTGTTGTTGTTCGCCGAAGATTTGGAGCAGAAGCAAGCGGTGGAAGCTGGAGCCGCGGAGCTTCGGGCCCTTCTGCTCGCCCAGGGGATCGACGCCCGGGTCACTGCGGAATTGGCGCGCCCTGACGACCCTGACCAGCCCGAGATCGAAAAGCTGGGGACGCTGGAAGTACCCTATGGGTTTCAGGGGACCTGGTCCGGATTTTGGGAAGAAGGATCCGTCACCTGCGACGAGGAGCGGATCTACAAGGCAGAGGCGACCTGGACGCCGGGCGTCACGGACTACGACTGTTACCCGGAACAGCCTTATGTGATCCGGGCCTGCAGCGCCCGAACCCTGGACCCGCTGTGGAGCTATTCTTTGTCCGCCGGACACTTTCCTGTAGGCATCGACCGGGCCCGGGATGCATATTTCGGGCAGGACAGTCAGAGCCGTTTTCTCTATTGGGTCATGGACGGCAAGACCATCGTCCTGGACAAGCAGACCGGCGCCGAGCTGACGATCCTGCCTTCTGCCCTGGGCCGGTGCAACAGCGTGTCGGGGGCGAATATTTTCAGCTATAAAGAAGACGGCATATACAGGATCTCTATGGCTGACGGTACGGTGACGAAAATCGCTTCGGAAGAACTGTATGCGACACCGGGGACTGTGCAGACGATTGCCGGGCGGGATTCCTTTCTGGTTCGCCGGGGCGGAGAACTGCTGCGGGCTTTTTTTGATCCAAAAAGTCAGGCGCTGGAAATGAAGCGCCTGCAGGGAACTGCCGGGGACAGTCCAGCGGCCCGGGTCTTTGCCGTGGGCCAGGATGCGGAAGGGTTATTGATAACAAATACCGTGGAAGGAAATACGGCGGCGCTGCGGGCTTTCGATATCGATGGCGGACTGGTGTGGGGCCAGACTGCTCCGGTCAGCGAAGGCTTGGAAGACTGTGCTTTTCCTGTATACGACAGCGGCAACCGGATCCGCTACGCGGGGATCCGCAACCAGTACCGTTCTTCCACGACCCGGACCGTCGAGACAACGATCTATGGGCTCTATGACGGGTATCGGGGAACGGCCTCGGTGAAGCACACCCAGGGATATCCCACAGAGGTAAGCCGATCGCTTTTTGGTGTGGAAAGGGAAGATAAAACTGTTTTGACCGGACTGGGCGCCCAGTGGACCTACATCGCCGACAGCGGATTCAACAGCGGACCGGCCCACGGCATGCCCGAACGGACAGCGGTGTTCGGGTATGCCCCGGCGGCGGGGATCGCCGCCCCGGGCGCCCCCTCCGACCTGTGCAGCGGTCTCAACAATATTCTTGAATACGGAGTCCGCAGCCCCGGTCTGCTTCTTTTGTCCACCGGAGCCAACCATCAGTACCAGCCGGCTGCCACCCATACCACCCACGTGATCAGCCTTCGGGAAAGTCAGGAGAGCCGCATAGGGCGTCTGCGGATCCGTCACTTGACCGAGGATCCGGCCCAAGGCTTTTCGAAGCTTCTGACCGGTCCTTTCGACGCCGGGGCGCTGGCCCGGGAAATAGCGGAGGATCCATATCGAATCGAAAGCGACCTGCTTCTGACCGCCCAGCACGCAGAAGGAAAGATTTCCAAGCCGCTGCAGCTTCGCCCCGGGACAGAGTATTATTACGAATACACAACGACGTCGGCTGGGGACATCTTTTCCGTCGCTGCCGAAACGCCGGTCTTTCAACAGGCTTCCATAAAGGAAGGCGGCCATTACCGGGTGCTGGCCGAATACATGGAGGACTTTTCTGGCTTTGCGTCGAGCGGGCCCTTCGGCTTGCAGAACAGCCGATTTTTGAACGGCTGGTACAATGCCGCTCATGCGTATCTGTATCAGGGGAGCAATTGGAGCAACCGGTATCTGTCCACCAGCTCGGACGTCACGTTTTCCGTGCCGGAAAATACGCTGGGCGTCCTGTCCTTCGACTACGATATCTGCCGCGACACCGGTTTTATGAGCAATTATTTTGCGTTGTGCAAGGACGGAGGTCCCGAGATGACCTGGGACGAACTTGTCACCGGAAGCTGCAAAGGGTTTTATCAGTTCCGCCACTTTCTGGAGCCGGGTGATTATGTGCTCCGGGCTTATGCCCGGGGTTACGGCGGCCGGCTGATGGATTACTGGACCCGGCTGGACAACCTGCGGCTGGCTTTGGTGGATCCTGTCCCCGGCCCGGCGGAGATCGCGCCGGAGACCTTCGTGTCCTGCCGGTCCGCCTTGCGGCAGACCGGCGGTCTTACCCGTGTAAAGGGCAGTTTTACAGCTCCGGCTACGGCAACGTTCTATTCGCCTTTCCGGGCCGATTGCGTCCAAGGCGTGGAGGGCAACGATTATGCAGTCTTGAGCGGCGATCCCGGCAGATATATCCTGAGCGTGACGATCCCGGCCGGGCAGGAAGCCCTGTATCTGGGCGTGGACACCTTGTCCCAACCCACCTTTACCAACGGCAAGAATTACAACAATGTGAGCTACAACTGGCAGGACTGGCAGTGGACCTGCATGTACAACGACCGGTATCCCCAAAGCGCCCTGGACAATATTCCAAAGGAGTACCGTCTGGCCATGGAAAATCTGACCGGGGCTCAGGTGATCCGGCAGAATTCGGCCACTTATCGGAATGCCTGTGGATGGTTTACGGATGTGGAGGCGATCGTTACCCTGCCCGGCGCGCCGGTACCGTCAGGCGTCCGGGAAGGCCGGATGATGATCGAGGGTGGAACTTCTTACGCAGAAAACGGCCGGTTTGAGGGGGGCGCGGAGATCGCCTTCTGTCCGGGCCTCGAAACGGAGACGCGCATCGGCGATTTTCAGCTCTATTCCATCGAGAACGGGCGAAAAGTATTTCTCGTGCGGGAAGCCTTTTCGAGAGAAGCGGTTTTGCAGGACTGGACGGCGGTGGGGGCGGAGGCGGTCATCGTTGCGCAAAAGCAAGCGGCGCAGCCGGAAAGTATTCCGGTTTACGCCAAGGGAGAGCGGGTGACGCTTTCTGCAAACTACAGCGACTACGAAAACGACCCTTCCAAACGGTCTTACTGGCGCTACACCCATACCCCTATGAACGACGGACTGCATCCTCTGCATGGAACGGTCCTGGACGCGCCCGTCGAGCGGTTCGACGTCGATGGCAAATATGTGGTGGAGCACTGGCAGGAGGATGACGCCTCCCGGTCGGGCAGTTCGTCCTGGGACAAGAACAGCAATGTGTGTGTCTTTACTTTTTATATAGAAGGAACCTCCGCCGGAGCGCCCTGGATCACCTATATGGCGACGGATCCCTCCAAGGTGGCGCCGGAGGAGCATTATCAGATCTGCATGGGTGTGGAGGATACGGAAAAGGATGTGCTGTCGCTGACGACAGAAGTCTATTTCGGACCGGAGCCGGGTCTTCCATTCTATACGAGTTTTATTTCGGAGATCGAGGCAGACGCGTTTGGGCGGTATCCGTCCCTGCGGATCCCGGTGCCGGAGCCGGCTCGGGCCGGGCGCTATGATGTGGTGGCCATTGTCCGGGATCAGACAGGCGCAGGCCTTGGCCATTACCGCTTTGAATGTCTTTCCCTGATGGGGATCCGGGGACAGGTGGACCACACCCCGGACTGGGAAGCCAATCGGGTGCGGTTCAATCAGAAGTGGTTCGGAGCAGATGTGGATACGGCCGCCGACTTCGCGCTGTACAGCGCGCTGCCCTCGCCCCGGGCCCGGGGCGCCAATGTCTTCTGGCCCGGCGAGGCCCTGTGCCTCGCGGCACAGGTCGGCGGCACGCCCCTGTCCGTGTCCGCGACCCTTTTATCCCGTCCGGCCCAAATCTGCTCCCTGTTGCCCGAGGGCCCGGCCGACAGCGCCGGCGAAACTCCCTACGCAGGCGTCCTTTGGTCCCCGGGCCTGTGGGAAGGCGCCAGTACCGCCGCGCCGACGCTGCAGATCGTCCGCTTCACCGCCGCCTATGCCGGCGGCGTCCAGCGGACCTGCGACGTGCCGATCATCGTGGACGGGGATATCGGGTACTGGATGCTGCACCGGCTGTACTAGGTTTCCCAGGAAGAAGACAAAGCTCCCGGGCATAAATTGCCCAGGAGCTTTTCTATTCAACAAATTTCAAAAGCCAATGTCCGCTTAACTGCAAAACGCCATGGCCATGTCCTTCGACCGGCGCTACGATCCCGGGGCGCGCCATGCTGTCTCTTCGCCCCGGCTCCTTTGATTGACACCGTCAGCCAAAGGCGGGAAAAAGATAAGCGTTATACAGGGTAAGCGCGAAAAGCCGGGTTCCTGTATAACTTTTTGTCGAGCGCACTATTTTCTTACAAATAGATAATCAAAAGAGGTATGAGAATTATACAGAAAACGGATTCAAAAGCTTTTTCCTGTATAACGATCCACGGCATTCTTCTTTATTTGCCGCTTTTTCAGCAGTATTTGCAGTCGATTCTTCAAATGAGCCGGCAAGTGCTGCCTCCTGTAATCAAGCGTTATACAGGAAACCTCTCTTATTGATGTTTCCTGTATAACTTCTCCTGATGTAAGGCAAAAAAGAAGGCTGAAGACAATCCCGGTTTTCTGCCTGAGTTTGTCTTCAGCCTGAAAGCTCCTGGGCATAAATTGCCTAGGAGCTTTCCAATAAATTTACGATTTTGCCACGAGATCAGCTTCTTAGCGCCTGCCGCAGGCTGCGGCCATGGCGTTTTGCGGCTTAAACGGACATAGGCCGCAGGAAACCTATGCGTTGCCGCTGCATTTCCCATTGTATGTGTCAATAGGGTATACATTTTATTTTGAGACATTCATTTGCCAACCCCGAAAGCCTCTATTGCCACTCCATCAATTCCATTCAGGCATAAGCAGGAATTCTCTTATATTTTTATGGATCACTCCGTTGCGGCTCATATCGTAGTTGTCCAGCGAAACAACATATTTGGGGAAATGATCCCTGACCATATCGTATACGCCGAATTCCCGGGTGATCGTCTCTTCTGATGCGAGGAGATAGGCAACCTGGATATAAATGGTTTCCCCTTGCTTTTCACCGATAAAATCGATTTCTTTTGTGCCGGCTTTTCCGACGGTTACGCGATAACCGCGGCGGAGCAACTCCATATGCAGGATGTTTTCAAGCGTTAAATTGATATCCCTCATATTATTGCCAAAGACTGCTTCACGGATGCCGTGGTCTGCAACATAATATTTTTCCTGGATTTTAAGAATCTTTCTCCCGGAGAGATCTTGTCTGGGAACCCGGTAGAAAAGAAACGCGTCTTCACAATATTTGATATAGTTCATAATGGTCTCAGGGGCTACGATACGCTGCTCACTCTTAAAATATTTAGATATGGACAGCGCGGAGAAAGTGGTTCCCATATTGGAAAACATGTAAGCAATGATGCGTTCCAGCAGCTCCACGTCGCGAATGGCGTTGCGCTTGACGATATCTTTCAAGACCACTGAATGATAAACATCCTGCAGATATTGTCTGGAAGGCTCCGCTGCGTAAGCTAAATTACCAAGGTAAGGCATACCGCCGACGATCAGGTATTTTGAAAACAGGTCCTCAGGAGTTGTATTTGGAAAAGATAAGGAGTACATCGTGGAAAATTCCTCAAATGAAAAAGGATAGATGACAAATTCCACATACCGTCCGGCAAGATAGGTAGCTAATTCACCCGATAGAAGCTTTGCGTTGGAGCCTGTGATGTAGATATCGCAGTCTGCTTCCACGCGCAGCGAATTGATGCATTTTTCCCATCCCTCCACTTCCTGGATCTCATCCAGGAAAAGATAGGCCTTGCCTTTTATAGCCGCTATTCGGTCTGAGAGCTCATCGTGCAACGATTGGGCCGTGCAGAGGTGAGCATTTTTCATGTCTTCAAAGTTTAGTGTGATCCATTGGGACTCAAAGGCTCCTCGTGTAATCAGTTCATCCTGGATCAGACGCAGCATGACAGACTTCCCACTCCGGCGGATGCCTGTGAGTACCTTAATAAGATCATTATTGATAAATGGGCGAATACGCTCCATGTATGTTTCTCTTGGGATCATCGTAAACACGCTCCTTTCAGGATGACATCACAATATCACAGTTATAACTGAAAAACAATGAGTTTTTGCAAATGTTTCAGTTATAGCTGGAATTTAGGCTTCTATTCCTGTTTCAAACCGTAACCAACCCGTAACATCTCTGTAATGGACATTTCGCCTCGCCTGGCCCATAATCGATCCATAAAGTGCCGGAACCCCGAAAAGTCTTGATGTTACAGGTTTGTTACATTTCAGCAGATTTGTTGAAAGGCTCCGGGGTTGTGGTATAATCCACTGTGATAGGTTATGTTTGCCGTCTTGTGCTGTAAACATTCCTACATACACTTGTCAGATTATCTTCGGAAGGGGAGGATAATTTGATCAAAGAATCCAATCGTTACTCCCCTTCGAAGAATTCTTAAGGAGGAATTAAGAATGAGAAAAGTACTTTCATTAGTACTGGTACTCGCTCTGGTTCTGGGCAGCTTTGCCTTCACCTTCGCAGCTCCGTCCGACGTCGTCGGCGAACCCAGCGAAGATGCAGTCAGCGTTCTCATGGAACTCGGCGTGATATCAGGCTATCCCGATGGAAGCTACAAGCCCGCTGGCATCGTAACCAGAGGCGAAATGGCGAAGATCATTATCTGCGCCCTGGGCCTGGAAGATTACGCTGCTGGTCGCTCCAGCTTCTCCGACATGGCAGGCCACTGGTCCGACAAATATGTCGCCTATGCCGTCAGCCTCGGAATCATCAATGGTTATCCCGACAACACCTTCAAGGCCGACAACACCGTATCCTACGACGAAGCCGCCAAAATGCTGGTCGCTGCTCTTGGATACACTGAAGAAAGCCTCGTAGGTGCATGGCCTGCAAACTGGGTTACCAAGGCAAAGGTTCTGGGAATCCTGGATGGAATCAGCGCTGGTTCCGCAGGAGCCAACAGAGGCGATATTGCCATCATGACTTATCAGACTCTTGATCAGTCCATCGGAAAGACCAATAAAGATGGTGACTTCGTTGAAACCAACCTGGGAACTATTGCGGCTCCTGTTGCGGACACCATGCTCGAAAGACTTGGCGCACAGGCCTATGATCCCGGCGCAGATGCCTATGATAGCACACTCGTTTCAACGGTTGGTGCGGAATTTGTCGTGACCGGTGACGAGGACAGCCTCATTTCCCTGAAGAATCTCCAGGGCGCATTGGTAAAAGCTTATGCAAACTCAGACAATGAAATCATTGCGATCAAGGAAACCATCTCCACATTCTACACCGGCGAATTTAATGATGTTGCCGGCGGTGCAACCACCGTCAATGCAACGGACGAATTCGGCGACTACGAAGTGAAGACAAACTTTGACCAGGTATCCGGTGCTGCCGGTACTACTGCCGTATTTAATAACGGTGCACAGGTTGCTGCCACACTTGTTGGTGCAGCCGGCGTCGTCGCAGACGGTTCTGACTACACCATCGCCTGCAAGATCTCCGGAAACTACATCACCAAGATTTACTCCATCGCTACTTGGACAGTCAACGGCGACGGCATGATCGATGATGACGACTTGGACGACATCGCAGACGGCGAACTCTTCACCTTTGCGTTCGAACTGGACGACAATGATGATATCGACTATGATACCTTCGCACTGTATGGCGCAAAGAGCCTCGACGATCTCGAAGAGGATGACGTTGTGTACGTATATGACGACGGTACCTACATCAAGAGAGTTGATGTTGGCACTGAAGTCGTTGAAGGTACTGTGAGCAGAATCACCAGCGGCGGCACAAAAGCTACCATCGGTGGCAAGGTTTATGAAATCTCCGGAAGCGCAGTATCTGCAACCTTTGCAGCCTTTGGCGTATCCGCTGGCGATGAAGTTGAACTTTACCTCGATTATGCTGGCGATATCTATGACCTCGAAGTGATCGACGGCAGCGAAGACATGCTCGCAATCGTTGTTGACTACGAAGTTGGCGTTCCTGCTAAGATGAGCGACGGCGATTCTCAGGTCAAGCTCTTCCTTGCAGACGGAACCACGAAGACCTTTACAGTCGATGACGACGATTTGACCAATGCCGCAGCAGTTGCACTGTTTGACATCGCTGAAGGTTCTGGCGGTACTGGCGTTGTGGGTGCTGGCGCAGGAATCATTTCTGTCGGTTCTGTTGTAGAATACAGCCTGGACAAGGATGGACTTCTGAATGCAATAGCTCTGGCAGATGCAACCGGATCTGATGGTAGTGGTACGTTTGATGTAACATCCAAGGGTACTTACATGGGTATTTACATTGCATCTGATGCAACCATCTTCACCACGACAGATGATTCGGGAACACTGAATATTAACGACGACGACACAGAAATCGTTGGTACCGACGACGATGACTGGGGTGTAACGACTCTGGCCAAGATCCTTGGAACCGAAGATGTCAATGCCTACTTCAGTGTCGATGCAACCTCCAAGAAGATCGAGTGGATGGTCATCGAAGGCGGCACAACCGACGAAGACATCTTTGCGATGTACAACGATTACTCGGTTGTTGATACCGATGCCGGATACGAAGTCCACGTACTGGTTGATGGCGTTGCCACCGACTATGAAGCGGGCTCCCTGGCAAAGGCCAGCAATCCTGGTGCAGCCGGTGCTCTGGCTCTCTACAAGCTCGTTCTCGCAACTGACGGTTCCGTTTCCAGCTGGACTCCTGTTACACACGGCGGCGGCGGCGGAGACTATGCCAGAATCGTAGAAGCATATAATGCTGCGAACAAAGTCAAGAACAGCATTGCAACACTGCCTGGCGGCGACTATGCCCTCAGCTCTGATGTTGTTGTCTACACCTGGAGCGCAACAGATGCTGAATGGTCCAAGGCCGGAACTTCGGCAATGACCAACAGCGATTATGCAGCGATCATTCTCTATGATGTCGATGCAGACCTGATCTTCGACTATGTGCTGGTAAAATAGTCTGAGCAGTCAGATGAAATAGCCAAACAAACGCAGGGCGGATTCATCCGCCCTGCGTTTTTCTTATCTCCAAAAATAATTGCGCTGTGGTATAATATAAAAATACACTTTCGTTGAAAAAGAACGCAATACAGCGGAAACGGATCATGAGAAAAGACCGGAAAACCACAACCGAACAAGATGCGCAAGCCGACCGGAGGAACCGCTCCATCGCCTGGTTCTCCCTGTTTTCCGCCTGGTTTCTGTCCGTGGCCTTCCAGGGCGGCACTCTCTATGCCTTTTGGACGGAACGGGGCGTGGTGCCGGGGGATGCGTTCCAGGACTGGTCCATCCTGGCCAATGTGGCCGGGCTGATCGTTGCGGGCTTTCTCGTCACTTCGCCGGAACGGGCCAGAAAGGTGATGATCGCCTCTGTCGCCCTGTGTCTTGCCGCAAACCTGTCGCTGCTTCTTCCTGTGCCGGCAGTCTGGAGCCCGGCCATGGCCCTGGCCTCGTTTTTCGGCGGCATGGTGATCGCCTCCTGGGCCTTCGATTACAAGGAATACACGCCGCCCGGGCGGCGGCTTTCGACAGCGGCGATGGCTATCATGCTGTCCAATCTGATGATGACCGCCATCAACAGCGTAGCGGGGCGCATCGCGCCCATGGCGGGCTTTCTGCTGGCCATGGCGGCCCTTGCCGCAACCCTTGTGCTGATCGCCGATCCCCGTCAAAAGGCCGCGCCTGCCGTAGAATCCGGAGGAGATACGCCCCTTCTGCTGCCCGCAGCTTCTTTGAATCAATCCCTGCTGGCCCTATATCTATTCGTTGTGGTCCTGTCGGTCAATTCCGGACTCATGTACCGGATCGTGCTGCCCGCTTTTGGACCGCTCACATTCTTTCAGCAGCTCTATTGGGCGGTACCCTATATCGCCATGATCTACTTGCTGTTCCGGCTTCCGGCGCGGATCAACAAGTCCTATATCCTGTATCTGGCCATCGTTGCCGTAGGCCTTTCCTTTGTCCTGTTCTTCTCCCTGGATCGCTCCCTGACCAGTTTTCTGGTGATCAACACCCTCATGCTGGGGGCATTCGGGGTCTGCGACCTTTTCTGGTGGACGATCTTGGGTGAAATGCTCACCTTCTCCCAAAGACCTTCCCGGGTCTTCGGCGTGGGGCTTTCGGCCAATGTTCTTGGGATCGGCATCGGGGTGATCATCGGCCAGTTTCTGCCCGTAGGGGAGTCCGGGGATCACTATCCTCTGATCATTGCCCTTGCCGCAGTGATGATGACGATCATGGTCCTGCCGCTGCTTTACGGACGGCTGGCTTCCGTGGTGGGTGACAACGATTTCGTCGTGGGCCTCAATCGCGAGCTGGCGCGGAAGGCTGCCGCTGCCTCCGTAGCACCCGGTGTGGAGCCGCGCCGGCGGGAACCCGCTCCGGACACCATGGAAGAATTGCTGCAGGCCTACTATATACGCTGCGAGCTTACGGCTCGGGAGCGGCAGATCGCCGGCTTGCTCCAAAAGGGATTCACCTACCAGATGATCGGCCAGGAGCTGGGGATCAGCGGAAATACGGTCAAAAGCCATATCAAAAGTCTCTACGTAAAGCTCCACGTGAACAACAAAAGCGAATTTATCCGGAAAATACGCGATGTGTTGGAGGAATTCAAAATAATTTCGTAATGTGTATGGGGGCGGTTCTTAGACACAGGGAAATACTTAAACTAAAATGCCGAAAACACTTAAACCAAAATGCCGAAAACACTAAAATATAATTGCAATCTTTTCAAAGGAAGCCTATACTGAATAAAAAAGGAGTGAGCTGTGAAGAAGTATTATCCCAGGCTTATAGATAAAAAAATACAAGAGTATTTAAATACATTTGGTGCGATATTGATTCAGGGGCCAAAATGGTGTGGTAAAACAACATCTGCCAGCCAGCATACGAGTAGCCATCTACATATGCAAGATACAGCTGACATTCAAAACAATATACTGGTCTCAAAAACAGCGCCCGCCCTTTTACTTGAAGGGAAGAAGCCAAGGCTTATTGATGAATGGCAAATTGCGCCTGTTCTTTGGGATGCCGTTCGTGTCGATGTCGACAATTCTGGAGAGCTAGGGCAATATATTCTTACCGGTTCGTCATCACCATTGCCGGGCGCAACCATGCACTCTGGAACAGGGCGAATTGCCCGATTAATGATGAGACCTATGAGTTTATACGAATCTCTTGATTCTTCGGGAAAAATCTCTTTATCTGCCCTGTTTAATAAGGAAGCGTTTAATCCATGCAAATCCGAAATAACCATACAAGAGATGGCTTTTTTAATTTGTCGAGGTGGCTGGCCGCAAAGCATACATGTAAACGAAAGAGCTGCACTGTTGATAACGAAGCAATATGTGAAGTCCATATATAATAATGACATTTCGGAAATCGGAAGCACCAGGACAGACCCCGAAAGAGTCATTGCATTTTTAAAATCATATTCAAGGCATATTCAAACTTTAACAAAGAATATAACAATTTTGGAAGATATAAAGAATAACGACATTGGAATATCTGAACCAACACTGTACTCCTATATAAATAGACTGCAGAGAATGTTTATTATTGATGAAACACGGGCGTGGGGACCCAACATACGATCAAAAACAGCGATCAGAACCGCAAATAAAAAAGGGCTTATTGATCCTTCTATTGCAGCAGCAGCGCTTGGTCTGACCCCGGCGGGATTGTTAAATGATTTTGAATATTTCGGTTTGCTCTTCGAATCTTTGTGCATTCGGGATTTAAAAATTTATGCCGACAGTATGGACGCGGAAGTTCTTCATTATCGTGATGAACATGGATTAGAGTGTGATGCAGTTGTTAGGCTCCCGAATGGTGATTTTGCTCTAACAGAGATTAAACTGGGAGGCAAGCAGGAAGATGAAGCTGCAGAGCACCTCATACAGTTGGAAAAACTTTTGTTAGAGAAAAAAAAGATGAAACCTTTATTCAAAATGATTGTTACCGGAGGAGAGTTTGCATACATTCGGCCTGACGGGATTTATGTTGTTCCAATCGCTTGTTTAAAAGAGTAGAGGAAAAGATGACTGACACAGCATGAGAAATTTATGCGGAAAATACGCGATGTACTGGAGGAATTCAAAATAATTTCTTAAATCACCCGTTTCGGGTGATTTTTTTTATCTGGAAAGGACTATAATCCAAGTAAGCGGAGGTATTGTGCCACCGTATTTTGTCTACCGTTCAGAGAGGTTCCTACCATGTATAGAAATCAGCACAGCTTCCTGGCATACTTGCTTGCACTGATCATGGTGTTCAACACGGCAGCCCAGTCCGCCTGGTCTCCAGTGTATGCGGAAGACGCCGCAGACCCCGCGGCGATGGAAACGCCTCTCGACGAAGGAGGCGAAGAATTGCTTTCTCTGGAGGTTCCCCCGGAGCCGGAGATGGCGACAACGGAACCTGCCATCGAAGAGCCGGCAGACACCGGGTCCTCCGAGGATGAGCTTCTGGTGACCGCCAGCGATTTTCCGCCGCCTCCGGGACCACCGGCTGCCATCAATTATCCCATCACAGCCCCGGGGAGCATCACTGTGGATGCGGATCCTCCTGCTGTGTTTTCATTCCCGGCGACTTCGACGCATTACTTCAGCTTTACCATTGCCACGCCGGGTTCCTATACGATAGTATACCAAGTGGCCGGTCCGGCAGGTCCCGTTTTGACCGCAAGGATCGGCACCGTCTCCGACGCCACCTTCACGGAGACTACACCTGACGCCACGAGTACGGGAGCGATTTCCCATACCTTCGCAGCGGGGGACTTCGTTGTAGAAGTGACCAACAGCGCCGCAGCCGGCATGGTCCTTCTGGCCGTCTCCAGCGGCGGAGGCTCCACGCCTCCCGACTACACCATCACCGCCCCCGGCACCCTCACCATCGGCGTTCCTTTCAACGTGCAAACCTTCCCGGCGGGCACTGCAGAAATACCCTCCACCCAATACTTTACCTTTGCAATCACAACTCCTGGCGCCTATACAATGGGATATATGGCCAGCGGCCCGGTCATCACGCTGGGTTTGGGTACCGTGTCCGGTGACACCTTTACCCCCGTAGATCCTGCGCCCACTGCTACCACAGCCGGTATTCTCTACGACTTCCCATCGGCCGGAACATTCTTTCTGAAGGCCTCCAACACAAGCGTCAGCGGCTCTGTGGGGCTGATGGTCAGCCCAAGTGGAGCGCCGCCGGAAGAATCAACACTTACTCCATATGCTTTGGGCACTACGGCCTCGGCGATCCTGACTGCTGCGAATCAAAGTGCCTTATACTCATTTACGGCGCCCGCTGCCGGGTATTATCTTGCCAGGATCCTCAACTATGATGAGAGCAATGCTTTTCTGAACAGTGATACAAAAATCTGTCTTGGGACTTATGCTGAAGGTTCCTTTACGGCGCTTACTCCTGTAGAAGATTGGGAGGAACAACCCTTTATCATGGAGTATCTGGAAAACGGGACAGAAGTGGCGATACAGCTGTCTTATGATGCCGTTTCTTCCGGCGTAGAGCAGCTGGAGCCTGTCTTTCAGGTACAGGGCGTCACACCGCCGGCCGCGCCTGACGTGAATATCCCTTCCGGCGAAGTTCTTATCACTGATCTGACGACGGACGGGGGCATTGCGCTGACGGTTTCCGCGGAAGAAGGCATGGAGATCTGCAGTATCGATCCCATGGATCCCTGGTCGGAAGACACCTCTCACGGGGTCCAGCCTGCAAGCCTGTCCCTGCCTGTGGCGGCGATAGGTTTCGTCAGCCGCGATTTTTATGCGAAAGATCCGGCAAGCGGAGCAGGCAGCACGACCGTCCGCAGCTTTTACTACCTGAAGAGCGGCGTGCTGGCCTTTAGTGGCAATACGGCTTCTGTAAGCGGCACCATGACCGCGGACAGTAATCCTGTATACACGTTTAGCGCGACGGCGGGGGAAAACTACGGCCTCAAAGCTCTGTTTGACGGTGATCGGACCCTTTCAGTCTATATCCTCGACGCTTCTACCGGTGAAGTATGCAATTTAAATGATTATGGTTACGTTGAATGGATCGGCGACAACGCAGAGTCGTGGCAGGATACCGGCTTTACGGCGGGAAGCTCGGGGACTTACCTCGTTTACGTTCAGAACAGCGGATATGCCGGCACTTTTACGCTCACCCTCGAAAAGGGCGTCCCGGCAGCCCCGGAGATGTCCACGACCGCCACACTGATCGGAACAGGATGGATGGCTTACTACAATGAGGTCGTGCCCGTCACGCTTGCGACTGATACAGCAGGTGCGAACATTTATTACAGCATCGATTACTTTGATTCCGACGATCCTGCGCCCTACCAGGCATACACCGGAACTTTTGAGCTCAAAAGCAGCGCAGATCTGAGGGCTTACGCGACGGCAGACGGCGTTTATTCATTGCTGTATTTCAAATCCCTCCATCTTGCCAATCCTGATGCACCGGTCTTTACACCATCAGCAGCTGTTCAGACGATGGGGACCACCATCATTGTCACGGCCCAGCCCGAAACCACAGTTTACTATACCACCGACGGCAGCACTCCCGATGATTCGACGCCGACGTACTTTACAGTCGCTCTGAACGGGTCTGTCAGCGCGGGCACAAACACCTTTACTGTCGGTGAAGCCGGTCTGGACCTGAAAGCAGTCACCTACAGAAACGGCCTGCCCAGCGGCCTGACTCACGTGCAGTATGCGGCAGGCATCCCTGTGCCGCTTTGGACGAATCAGAATGAGTCGGGCGATTACGCGGCCGGATACCAGCCGATGATCAGCGGCAGCGGGCTTGGAACGATTTACTACACCCTGGACGGTTCGGATCCCACTTCCAGCCTCACCCGGCAGATCTATACCACCGGCAGCATCACGCTCCAGCAGAACACCCGCCTTCGGGCTGCGGAGGAATCCGGCGGACAGTATTCCCAGGAACTGTCGGCATTCATCCACATTTCCGGCGAGCGAACGCTGACGCTGGACACGCCTGCCGAAGGACTGATCAAGGCGAATGTGAGCGAAAGCTTTACGTTGCCCATCACGGTTTCCGGTGAATACACCATCCGTGTGGAGGGCGCCGGCGTCAGCTATGTGTATGCCGTGGGCCCCGACTTCTGGAACTACAGTTGGGGGTCCTACTACGGAGACAATATCCTGTATACGAATCTTCCGTATACATTTACTGTGGATTCCTACGAGCTGGACGAAAACGGCGGCTATCTGGACCTGACAGTCTATGCGCCTTCCGACGCCTCGGGCGACGTGCCCTTCACCATCGAAGTGGCCACAGCGGATACCCCGGTGATCGGCCACGGGGAGCGAGGCACCACAGGCTGGGATGTTACGCTGGAATCCGGCCTTGAGGGCGCCTCGGTCTATTACACCACAAACGGCGACGACCCGACCACATCTTCCACGCTCTATGGCGGCGAAGTGATCAACATTGCCGAGAACGGCACGATTAAAGCCATCGCGGTCACGGGCACCGGCGAAGCGCAGGCCATTAGCGCCGTGGTGAGCATCACGTATCCCAACTACAATCTGGCGCTAACAGCCCTTCGGTACAACACCGATGGGAGCAGCAGCTATTACACGATGTACAACGGGGATCTGGTCAGCGCGGACGACTACTACCTGAGAGCCTACAGCTATTATGGGTCCCTTCGGATCTCCGAAGTACGCTACTATCTGGACTACTCGGGCAATACGGTTCTGATCGGGACGAGTCCCGTTACATATCCTTACGGCGACTTTGAGATCACGGATGTTCACTGGGATACATCCCTGACGCCCTGGAACGGCAGTGCGGTGCTCCGCTCCGTGGCGTATGACACCGGCGGCAATTCCCAGACTTATACGCTGACCGTCGACATGCAGACCGCGCCGGTCTCTGCGCCCACAGGCCTCACCATATCCGCCATCAATGTCGGCTCCGTGGATCTATACTGGACGGCTCCCGCTGACCTTCCCGCCGAGGGGACGGTATATTATGACGTATTCCGGGGTACCAGTGCAGACACGGCCTCTATGGCGAAGGTCGGGACCACGTCTTACAACATCGAATGGGGCGCTGCCCCTATTGCGGAAGCGCCCTACAGGGTCTACTTCCCCAGCGACGACAACGACAGCTTTTACTACGCGGTCCGCGCTTATGTAACGGAAGGGCGCTTTGGGCCTTTCTCCGGCGTAGTCCAGGCCGACGTGACCGGAAAGAAAGACAGTCAGCCCCCGGTGATCAGCGGACTGCAGGAATTGTATACCGTCAACGTTGTGCCGGAGAACGGCTACATCAACGAGGATACCTGGTACGAGATCATCATCGATGAAAACGTGGCGCTGGATACGCTGACGGCTGATCTGCGCCCCTTCGACACGCCCGACGGCTGGCAGAGCATCGGTGGGATCGCCGGCGATGACAGCAGTTTCCTTCTTTCCAGCAACTACAGCGGCGAACTTCCCGACGGGCAGTACGTACTGAGAGCCAATGCCGCAGATATGGCGGGCAATACCGCTTCCTTCACCATGACGCTTTGGGTGGACAACACCGCGCCGGCGGTCCCCGTGATCAGCAATGTGGAACCGGTGATCGGCAAGATCCGCCTGACTTTCGAAAGCGCTTCCGATGATGTTCACCATTACCAGGTTGAAGCCTCTCATTCTGAGGCACGGTACGATATCCCAGCTCCGGTGAGCGGCGGCGCGGTGGTGTACGATTTTGTGCCGAATGTTTTGACGAATATTTATAATTTCCAGGTTCTTGCCTTTGACCGAGCCGGCAACCGGGCTGATTCGGCGGTAACGGTCCCCGGTTACCAAGCTTTGGCTTATCGTCCCGCCATGACGGTTTTGCCCGACGGCGCAAAGCCCGGGCAGGCCCTTGCGATCACCGTATCCGGCATGATGCCCGGAGAATGGGTCTCACTGTACATCGATGACAGCGGTTCGACCTGGGATTGGGAACAGGCCGACGGCGAGGGAACTGTTGTATTCAGCTACGCCATTCCCTCCAACATGGTCGGCGCCCATCGGTTCAAGGCCGAGGGAGACAGCTCCGACGCCCGGGTGATCAAAACCTACGTGATCCCCCAATATGTACCTTTAGTTACAGCCCCTGCCGAAGCGGAGGCCGGCGATACCGTCACCGTTCAGGCTGCGGAATTCGGACTGGTTGACGCCGGCAGCACGGGATATGCTCAGGTTTATTTGAACGGGACACGGGTCTATCCGGATATCGAAATGAGCAATGCCACGGACGCCAAGATCGTGTTCAGCGGCAGTGAAGACTATCAGATCCCCTGGACAGCAGCCGGCGAACTGGAGATCCGGGTGGTGAGAGGCGACTATACGGCCATCGGCGCTGTGAATGTGCTGCCCCGCACTGCCGCTATAACAGTGCTCCCCGAGGGGCAAAACGCAGGCGAGACCGTGACGGCCTCCGTGACCGGTTACGCCCCCGGCGAGCTTGTGTACTTCTATAAAAAAGACGTTTATGTGACATACCATTACGCGGATGACGCCGGCGCCGCTGCTGCGGATATCGCCTTGGCTGCTGCGGACAAAGGCCCTGTGCTCTTCGAAGCCCGGGGCAATACCAGCGGCCTCCGCCGCTCGGTGATCTATAACGCTTCTGCGGCGCTGTGGGAACTCACGGGGCCCGCTTCGGTTTATGCCGGAACATCTCCAAAGTTCACGCTCTCCGGATTAGAGCAGAGCGAATATGTGAACTTCTTTGTCAACGGGGTATACTATTCTTATGCGTACGGCCCCGCCGGCGGCTTGGCAGAGCGCACGATCACACTTAACGCAGTGGGCAGCATGCAGATCACTGCGGTGGGCCAGACTACAGGGCGGACAGCCTCGATGATCTGTATCGTGCAGAATGCCCAGGGTGTGGATCCCTCTTTGGTGACGCTGGCCGAGAGTTATGTGGCCGGCAGCGCGGTAACCCTGAACGCTTCGGGCTTCAAGGCCTATGAGACGATACGTTTCTACTGGAACAACGCCCAGATCGCTCAGGTCGCCGCAGGCGCCGACGGCGCGGCGACGGCCCAATACACCATCCCTGCGGAAACTGCGCCGGAAACCGGTTATGTATTCAGCGCTTACGGACTGACTTCGGGACTCTTGACATCTTACGGTCCCGCGGGCGCCGCCCACGCTTTGGGCGTGGCACTGAGCGGCTCGCCCAAACCCGGCGAAGGGCTTTCCGCCGAGATCACGGGCACTTACACTGCGGATAGCTGCAAGGCCTGGCTCGATGGCCGGGAGATCAGCGGGAGCGGCGCCTTCAGCGGCGAAGGAACGACGCAGTTTACTTACACGCTGCCTTACAGTGTTTCTGTGGGCAGCCACAGCCTGCTGTTCATCACCAATGCGGGAGAGCGGGCGGAAGTATCCCTGACCGTGTCCGATCCGGGCACAGCCGTGTCCGTGGATCCGGCGACCCACGCCGTCAGCCTGTCCGGCTTTGCCCCCGGCGAAAGCATTGAACTGAAGATCAACGGCGGCACGGCCATCGAGGGTGTCGCCGCCGACGGGACCGGCGCCTTTGTCTATACGCCGGCAAGCCTCTACGGGCCGGGAACTTATCAGGTGACGGCCCTAGGCTCCACCAGCAGCTTCTTTGCCCAGACATCGTTTACAGTACAGGCCACCGCCGCTGCGCTGACGGCCACGCCGGAGAGCGCGGCGCCCGGCGCCCAGCTCTCCCTGTCCATGAGCGGGTACGGCGCGGCGGAGACCCTTCGCATTTCTCTGGGCGGCCAGTTTATGAAGGACACTGCCACCCAGACCGACGGGACCGGCGCCTTGACCGACACTTTGACGATCCCCGTCAAGATCGCCCAGGACACCTATACGATCGATGTCATCGGACTGTCCTCGGGCAAGAGCGCTTCGGATACCGTACAAGTGAGCGCTTTGTCTCCCGCCGTCGCAGTGGCGCCTCAGAGCGGCGACACGATCCGGGCCAATGAATATATCACCATCGATCTCACCGGCTTCCCGGCAGGCGCGGCGGCGACCTTCTATCTGGATGCCACAGCCGTTACGCCGGAAGGCAGCAGCGAAACCGACGGTGCCGGCGCTCTGTCCGTCACTTATAAACTTCCGCTCTGGCTCTCTGCCGGGACTCACGTTCTGACCGCATCCGCCGGCGGCTATACCCGTTCCGATTCCTTTGACGCCGAAGCCCAGACCTCTGTTTTGCGCCTGTCGGCCTCGGAAGGCCGGCCGGGCGATGCCCTGACCATCAGCGGCGACAACTATCTGGATACGGGCAGCGACACCGTTGCCCTCAGCTTCGGCTCCACGGCCATTGCCGGAGCCCAGGCCCTGCCTCTCAGCGACGGCAGCTTCCAGCACGCCTATACGATCCCCATGGAAACCGCCGACGGCTACTATACCGTGAAAGCCCTGACGACCCAGCAGGAGGAAGCCACGGCTTCTTATCGCGTCGACACCACGCCTCCCGCTGCGCCGGTGTTGTCCGCCCAGTCCACCGTCAGCCGGATCACCCTCAGCTGGGAACCGGTATCCGACTCCGATCTGAACGGCTACTATTTCTATCGCATGACCTCCGGCGGCGCTGTCTGGACAGAGCCGCTGATGACTCTCTCAAAGAGCGCTGCTTCCGAGATCCAGTACTTCCCGGAGGAAGTCCAGCGTGACACGACCTACATCTTCGGGCTGAGCGCCTTTGACCGGCTGGGCAACGAAAGCGCAGTGGCCCAGATCTCCGGCGCACTGCTGGCGGATACTCAAGCGCCTTCGGGCTGGCTTTCCGGCCAGACGACCCGGATGAAGGCCGGTACCTACAACTTTACGGCTTACACCAGCGATAATCAGGATGTGGCGCTGGCCACGGTCCAGGCGGCCCGGTACAAAGGGACTCTGGATGTTTCCGGCAACAAGGAATACGATCTGCCTGTGACGCTTTGGAGCAAAGAAAGCCCGAATTATTCCGAGACCTTTACGCTCACGATCCCCGGTGAGACCATCACCCAGGACGGCGAGTACAAGTTGACGCTGACCACCACGGATCTGGCAAACAATACTCATACGGTTTCCTACACCTACTACACCGATACCGTGGCGCCGCTGGCGCCCACGGCTCCCGGCGCTGCCGGCGCTGCGGGAAGCATCACGCTGGCGTGGACCCCCAGCACCAGCCCGGATGTGGTGGGATACCAGATCTTTATGGCCGACACCGAAGAAGCCCTGCTGCTTCTGGCGGAGCCCACCCGCACTGTGGGCGCGGTCTCTTCTGCAGTCTTTGAGACTGCGGCGGGTCAGACCCGGTTCTTCCGTCTGCAGGCCCTGGACAATGCGGGCAACCTGAGCGCTTTTACACCGATTATTTCGGCCCTGGCCGAAGCCGACGTGACCGCGCCTGTCCTGTCTGCCCTGAGCCCCGCCGACGGTTATGCCAGCCGCTGGCCCAACGTGTACTTCTATCTCACAGCCCAGGACAACTTCCGGATCCAGCGGTTTGTGATCGAATACAAGCTGCGGGATGCGGTTTCCTGGAGCCTCCTCAAAACATTGGAGGATGGCACGGATTATTACAGCGGCGCTATGGGCGCGGCTCAGAACGCTTACTATTCATGGAATTCTCAAGGCCTTTCCGGCACTTATGATATCCGTGCCAAGGCCGTGGACTACAGCGGAAACAGCTCTGCTTACCTGACGGCTTCCTACCGTCTGGACAAGACGGCCCCTGCCGTTCCCGCCAATGTGACGCCCACCGGGGCCTCCGGCGGCATCACCGTGGTTTGGGATGCGGTGGCCGATACCACCGGCGACCTTTGGGGCTACTACGTCTACCGCCAGGTTCAGGCCGATCCGCTTCCTGCCTATGTGTATATGGGCAGTGTGAACAAAGCTTCCGCCAGGACCTTTACGGATTACAATATCGAAATCGGGACAGATTATAAGTACGGGATCATCGCCCGGGACGATCTGGGCAACGAGAGCGCCATGGGGCAAAGCGCCCTGATCTCGGCGCCGGCCTATACGCCTGCCATCGATACCTTCCATAACGGCACTACCACCGGCGCCATTTACGCCGGGGATACCCTGGCCGTGGAGGCTTCCGGCTTTAAGCCTTATGAAACGATCTATGTATATATGGACAGTCCCGATGGCTCTGGCACGCCGGTCCTGACCCGATGGGCCGATGTGAACGGCAATGTGAGCTTTACCTGGCGGTATGTGGTCGGGACTGCTGCCGGGGCCCACGGCATGACCCTGAAAGGATATACCAGCGGGGCTCTTGTAACGAAGAACTTTACGACCCTGGCCCCGGCAGTTCTGCCGGCGGCTCCGCCTGCGCTGACCCCCGCCGGCAGCGGCGTGCTCTCCATTACGCTTTCCGGCTACGTTGTGAGCGGAGCGGCCAGTTATAATATTTACAGAAAAGCCACCAGGACCCTGGACGGCGAGGAAGCCGAAGCCAAAGCGCTGCTGGCGCAGAATGTCCGCACCACGACCTACATCGACCTGACCGTCACCAACGGGCGGCAATACGTTTACTATGCGGAAGCGCTGGACAGCTTCGGCAATGCAGGGCCTCAGACAGAATCCGTCGGCATCATACCCGCTCAGGATACGACGGCGCCCACTGTTACTTTGGCAGACGGTCGCAGCGGCGATATATTGACCCTGTACGCCCTGGTTTCCGACAATGTGGAAGTGGTCTCCGTAGATTTCTCCTACAAGGAGGCTTCCGAAGGAACTTACACGACCATCACGAGCATCGCCATGGCCACTCAGCGCGGAAAGAGCGCCACGGCCCAGTATGCCTGGGATACAGCCTCTCTGGCCAACGGCAGCTATATCGTCAAAGCCCTGGTTGCAGACCGGGCGGGCAACACCACGGAGAAAACGCTGGAGATCTCCATCCGCAGCGCGGCCGTCCCTTATGGCGGCGGGCTCTCCGCCACTGCCGACGCCCTCCGGGTGATCCTCAACTGGACAGCCTCGGAGGATCCGGAGCTCAGTACCTATAAAATCTACAGAAGAGAAAGCACGGACGGCACTACCTGGAGCGCCTGGACACTGGCAGCTTCCACAAGCCTGCTCACCTATACGAACCACGAGCTGAGCGCGACGAAGCTGTATCAGTTCAGCATCGCTACCCTGGACCGCTTCGGGAACGAAAGCGAGGCGGTCCCGATGACCGTGCCCGCCTCCGGCACCGTCCAGCCCTTGTCCGATACGGCGCTTCCGGTGATCGGAAGCTTTTCGCCGGCCACCGGCAGCGTTTTGAACAAGGTCAAAAATGTGAGCGTCCTGGCTTCGGACAACGTCCGGGTCCAGAAGATCGAACTCTTTGTCCAAAGCAGCAGCGGCACGCATACCATCGGCGGACAAAAGTACCACCTGATCGGTGAGAGCAATTTCGGCGCCTCAGGATTTGGCACCATTGCTTTCAACACCTTGGATCCGGCC
Organism: uncultured Clostridia bacterium; assembly: GCA_938009115.1. GTDB lineage: Bacteria > Bacillota > Clostridia > Peptostreptococcales > Anaerovoracaceae > UBA10908. Next base: position 1,088 of record CALLHZ010000008.1, on the reverse strand, counting down.
CTGGGGCTTTCCGACGGTACGATCCGCCTGTTGGCCCGGGCCACGGATAATTCCGGCAACGTCGCCACGAAGACCGGCGACTATACGATCGATAATACACCGCCTCCGCTGCCGACGCTCACTGCGGCCCCGGCGGAGCTGTCTGTAGCGGTCCGCGTAAACAGCGGCGGCGCGGCGGCGGATTTCTCCCACTATAATATCTACACCTCGGCCACAGAGAACGGCACGTATACCTTGCTGCTGTCCTCCGCCACCGGCGTGTACGCCCATACGGCAGCGCCCTTGAGCGGCCTGTGGTACAGAGCCTCCGCCGTGGATGCGGCGGGCAACGAGAGTGCTCTCACGGCCAAAGCCTTTGCGGTCCCCGGGCGCGATGCCACGGCTCCGGTGGTCTCGGTCTTTACCCCCGACGGCGAAACGCCGCTTCGTGGCACGGTCCAGCTTTCTGCCACCGCCACGGACAACGTGGCCGTGACCGGCATCCGTTTCGAGCACAAGGCAGAAGGGGCGAGCGCCTGGACCCAGATCGCCAACATTACGAGCCTCACTGCCGGAAAGGCAAACTACACCTGGAACACCGTGGTCGAGTCTGCGGGCGTTCAGCTGACTCCCGACGGCAGCTATGCGATCCGCGCCGTGGCCTACGACGCCGCGTCCAATGAGGGAACTTTGGCCGACGACTACACCATTTCCAACGATCCTCCGGCGCCGCCTTCGGCTCTGGAGATCTACTCCGGCCAGTGGTCCCTGATCATCAGCTTTAATGCGGTGGGCGGTTCGGACTTCAACCACTACAACATCTACCGGAAGCTTTCTTCCGAGGACGATTTCGTATTCCTGGCCAGCACCACCTCCAACGTCTACGTGGACAAGGGGCTGGATCCTGCCGACAGCTACGACTATAAGGTCACCGTCGTGAACGATCTTGGCCGGGAGAGCAACGGGGTGGAAAGCACAGGCATCCTCAGCGATACCATGGCCCACAACGCCCGTCAGCAGACCACCAAGCCGATCATCCGGCAGATCACGCCGGTCAACTACTATTTCAACGGCACATTGACTCTGGAGACCCTGGTGGAAGACGATAT
>CALLHZ010000007.1 GCA_938009115.1 uncultured Clostridia bacterium | reverse complement strand
TTCCGATCTCGGACCAAATCCCGAAAGACTGTATTGCGGCGGATGTCGGAACCGATCACGCATGGATCCCTATATATCTTTTGCAGGAAAAGCACGTCCTTCGGGTGATCCTGACAGACAGCAAAGAGGGCCCTCTGCTGAAAGCGAAAGAAAATCTGCTGTCAGCGGGACTCACCGTGGCTTCCGGTGATATAAGACGAGGGGATGGGTTGAGCGTTTTGGCGCCTGGCGAAGCCTCCGTGCTGATCGTCGCGGGGATGGGAGGCTTGCTCATTGCGAAGATCCTTGGAGACGACCCGGCGAAGAGCCATTCCTTCCATCGGCTCATCCTGCAGCCAAGGACCGCTTCCGCTGAGCTCAGACGCTGGCTCCTGGATAACGAATTTGTTATCACGGAAGAGCGGCTTGCGCCGGAAGGACGTCGGCTGTGCGAGATCATCACGGCGGAGCCCCGGCAGGGCTGTGTCCGTCAGGACGCGTTCTGGAGTCCCTTGGACTATGAACTGCCTCCACTCCTTTTTGAAAAGAAGGATCCGTGGCTTAAGAAATTCATTCAGGAGAAGCTGCGGGAAGCCGGGCAGATACGTCTGCATCTGGAAGATGCCCGGGATCCCGACGCGCCGCATCGGATCCTGGCGGCGGAATCCCGGATGGAACAACTGAAAGAAAGGGAAGCGATGCTATGAGGATGACGGATTGGCTACAGTTGATGGATGAGATCGCGCCGCTGTCGCTCCAGGAGGAATGGGACAATTCCGGACTCCAGATCGATTACGGAAACGAAGAGGTGGAGCGGATCCTGGTGGCCCTGGAAATTACCGGCGATGTGATCGAAGAGGCTGTCACAAAAAAGATGAACATGATCGTTGTCCACCACCCGCTGATTTTTGAGCCGATCCGTACGATCGATTTCCGGAAAACCACAGGAGATTACATCATACGCCTGGTCCGCAGCGGCACTTCTGTCTACGCGGCGCACACCTGTTTTGATTCCGCCAGGGAAGGCAACAATGATCATTTGATGAGCCTTCTTGGAATTCAGCGTTATTCCAGGCTCAATATGCCCGGTAAAGGGTTCGAGGAGAGTACGCTTGCCCGGATCGGAACGCTGCCGGAAACAATGCTTCTTTCCCAATTTTGTGAGAAGCTGGATCTTGTTCTAGGACATCCCGGCGGCATCAAAGTATCCGGAGACCCCGGCCGGCTGATCCAGAAAGTTGCCATCTGCTGCGGCGGTGGCGGAGAATATTATAAGGGAGCAGTCGCAGCCGGCGCCGATGTGTTCATCAGCGGCGACATCAAGCATCACGAAGCCCAACAGGCCAAAGAATCCGGCTTGTGCATCGTAGACGCCGGACATTTCGGAACAGAGCAGATTTTTGTGCCAAACATGGCACGCCAACTGAAGCAACGGGGCGGCGACGCGCTGACAGTCATCTGCAGCGAAGTCTTGCAGAACCCCTTTGACTTCATCCTCTAGTACATTATGAGTAATCCGGGCAGTCGCGTGGGCGGAAGGAATTCCGTTTCATGAGGAAAGTCCGGGCTCCGCAGGGCAGGGATGCCGGATAACGTCCGGTGGGGGTGACCCTAAGGAAAGTGCAACAGAAAACAACCGCCGCATGATGCGGTAAGGGTGAAAAGGCGAGGTAAGAGCTCACCGGCAGATCGGTAACGATTTCGCGTCAATGTAAACCCCATTCGGAGCAAGACCAAACAGGGAGGTAACTGCGCATTGCGCAAAGTGCCTGAAAGGCGGCGGCCCGTCGCTTCCCGGAAGGTAGGTCGCTTGAGCGCATCGGTAACGCTGCGCCTAGATAGATGATTGCCGAACACAGAACCCGGCTTACAGGATTACTCATTTTGTTTTGGCAGATTTTACGGGTGACCGGAAGATCCGTCAGAGCCGGGCAGGCAGGCAGCCTGTCCGGCTTTTTTATTGCCGTTCTTCCGTTAGGCGCTTGTGTGAAAATTGGCGTATCAATTCAATTCCTGATGCAAAATATTTGAGATTCATTGGGAAGATTTTTGTGAAACCATGTTTTTCAACAATTTTTTCTTAATTCCAAATAATCGGATTTTTCCTTGAAATACAGGCATTCAAAGCTTATAATTTCAGTGGAACGTATAACTGCAATTTCATTGCAAACAAAGGAGAATAATAATGAGTAAGAGAGAATTTGCACCGGATACCAAGATCATCCATGGAGAAAAGCATGGAATGAATCCCTACGGCTCTTTGCAGATGCCCATTTTCCAGACATCTACATTTGAGTTTGAAAGCACGGCACAGGGCGCCGCCCGTTTTGCCGGCAAGGAAAGCGGGTACATTTACAGCAGACTCGGCTCTCCGACAACGACTCAAGTCGAAGAAAAAGTTGCGTATCTGGAAGGTGCCGAGGCAGCATGTGCTTTTTCTTCCGGCATGGGGGCCATATCCGCATCCACTACGACCTTCCTGAAGACCGGGGACCGGCTCGTTGCTGACAAAGCCCTGTATGGATGTACCTTCGCATTGTTCTGTCATAAACTCCCGCAATTTGGGATCGATGTGGAATTTGTGGATTTCAGGGATCTTGCCGCAGTCAAGAAAGCTCTGGAAAAGAAAACCGCAATGACTTATTTCGAAACCATCGCCAACCCCACCATGAAAGTCGTTGATATTGAAGCCGTAGCAACAATGGCTCATACATCGAACAAAGAATGCATCGTGGTGGTGGATAATACTTTTGCAACAGGTTTGATCTGCAAACCGTTGGCTCTTGGCGCCGATATCGTCGTCCACAGCGCCACAAAATATCTGAATGGCCACGGCGACGTCATCGCAGGATTCGCAGCTTCTTCCGCTGCTCTGATGGCTACGATCAAAGGTGTTGGACTCAAAGACCTCACGGGTTCTGTCCTTGGGCCGCAGGAAGCCTTCTTGGTCAATAGAGGCCTCAAAACCCTTACGATCCGCATCGAAAAGCATTGCAGCAATGCCATGAAGATCGCACAAGCGCTTGAAAAAGATTCCAGGTTCAAGAAAGTATACTATCCTGGCTTGGACAGCCATCCGGACGCGGCCGTCATCAAGAAGCAGCTGAAGGGCTTCGGCGGCATGATTTCCTTTGATCTCGAAACTCCTGAGATTGCCGAGAAAATGATGAACAATGTAGAACTTTGTACATTGGCAGTGAGTCTTGGTGACGCCGAAACCTTGATTCAGCACCCCGGTTCCATGACCCATTCCACCTATACGGAAGAAGAAATGGAAGCTGCGGGCTTCTCCAAATGCCTGGTGCGCCTTTCTGTCGGTCTGGAAGATCCCGACGACATCATTTGGGATCTGATGCAGGCGCTGGACGCCGCGACAAAATAATCGATCCGCAAAACAGGAACCAGAAAACTCGGAAGTCCGACGGCTTCCGAGTTTTCATAAAAAACAAGGAGAAATTCATGCTTACCGTCAAGCGCCTCGTACCCAGCAAGGGTTGCGACCTGTATCTGGTCAGGACCCCCGAAAAAGCGGTGGTCATAGACACAGGAATGTTCCATTGTTCTCCCGAAACCGTTGAAACGATACGGAAAGAGCTGCACGGCAAGGCCCCGGATTTTGTGCTGCTTACGCATACGCATTATGATCATGTGGGCGGCCTGCCGGCGATCCGTACTGCGTTCCCCGGCATTAAAGTCTATGCGTCCGCTTACGCGGCTTATGTACTCCAGCGCCCGGGCGCGCGAAAAGTCATGGCGCAGCTGGGCTTGGAGGCGGCGAAAGCATACCTTGGGCCGGACGCCGTGCTTGAGCCGTATGACGAAGACCTCCTCTTTGCCGATGAGATCATCGCAGAGGGTGACGAGATCGATCTGGGTTCCCGGAAACTACAGGTGCTTGAAACACCGGGACATACGCTGTGCAGCCTCACGTTTTACGAGCCGGAGGACAGGATCCTCCTGCTTTCGGAGAGCACCGGCGTTTATGTGGATCCGACCTGGATCGATGTTTCGATCCTTACAGGGTACGAGCAGACCTTGCGGTCCATTGAAAAGTGCAGAGCCCTCGACGCAGAGACTTTGTATGTATCCCATTACGGTGAAATCAAGGAAGTGACTGCAAACGAGTATTTCAAACTGGCAACAACAAGCGCGGAAGCGTTTAAGGATCTGGTGCTGTCAGCTTGGGAAAATGGCTGTTGCGACGAAGAAGTGATGGAAGCCTGCAGGCAAAAGATCTGGCAGACTAAAGTACAGGGCCATGAGGATCAGCCCGTGGCGGCCTTTGACGCAAACACTAAGGCTTTTTTGAACGTTTTACGCAAAGAATTCCCTGATTTGGCGGAAATTCGGGATTAGTTTTCCCTAATCAACGCAAATTGAGATATTGTGATGGCGTAATTCAGCTGTTTATGATATAATATCACGCGTGTATCCGGAAAGTTGAAGAAGGATGCCGCAACCACCAACACTACTCAACCGGAGGTAATAAACAATGAAAGGTTTAACCGAAATCAGATGGCACGGTCGTGGCGGTCAAGGCGCCAAGACGGCCGCTCTGCTGCTGGCTGACGTTGCATTCAGTACGGGCGCCGAAGTGCAGGGATTTCCCGAGTACGGCCCTGAGCGGATGGGCGCGCCCATTACGGCATACAACCGGATCAGCGACAAACCGATCCGTGTCCACTCAAATATTTACGCGCCGGATTACGTCGTCGTCGTGGACGAAACGCTGCTGGAGGATATCGACGTGACGGCAGGCCTGTCCGAAGAGGGCGCTGTGATCGTCAACACGGCCAAGACGAAGGATGAGATCCTGCCTCTGCTGAAAGGCTACAAGGGCAGAGTCTGTACGATCGACGCAAGAAAAGTCTCCATGGAAGCTTTAGGCGTCTATTTCCCGAATTCCCCCATGTTGGCCGCAGTCGTCAAAGTGAGCGGCATCATGCCGGAGGATAAATTTCTCACAGAGATGCAAATGTCCTATGAGCATAAGTTCGCCTCGAAACCCCAGGTGATCGAAGGGAATATGAAGGCATTGAAAATTGCTCTCGAGGAGGTGAAAGGATAATGAAAACAGATATCAGCAAGCAAGGATTGGATGTGAAATGGCAGGATATGACTATTGGTGCCAGCATCGTCCACAGCGGCGGAAGCGCACAGTTCAATACCGGTGAATGGCGGGTGGACCGGCCCGTATTTCTGACTGACAAATGCAAGCAATGCCTGCTCTGTGTTCCTGTCTGTCCCGACAGCTCCATTCCTGTTGTGGAGGGGAAGCGGGCGGACTTTGACTATGAGCACTGCAAAGGCTGCGGAATCTGCGCCAAGGTATGCCCCTTCGGTGCGATCGAAATGAAAAAGGGGGTAAAGTAAATGGCCATACGTGAAAGACTGTCCGGCAACGAAGCAGTATCGACTGCCATCCGTCAGATCAACCCGGATGTAATGCCGGCATTTCCCATCACTCCTTCCACGGAAATTCCTCAGTATGTGTCCTCTTATGTAGCAGACGGGCTCATCGATACGGAATTTGTCGCTGTGGAAAGTGAACACAGCGCTATGAGCGCCGCTATCGGCGCCTCTGCGGCGGGGGCAAGAGCACTGACCGCCACTTCTTCTGCCGGCCTGGCGCTGATGTGGGAGGAGCTTCACATCGCCTCTTCCGACAGAGTGCCCGTGGTACTGGCGCTCGTCAACCGGGCCCTGTCCGGTCCCATCAACATCAATGCGGACCATTCCGACGGCATGGGCTCCAGAGATTGCGGATGGATCCAGCTTTATTCCGAGGACAATCAGGAAGCATATGACAACATGGTCATGGCTTTCCGCATTTCGGAGCACCCGGACGTCCTGCTCCCGGTCATGGTTTGTCAGGATGGCTTCATCACCAGCCACGCAGTGCAGAATCTGCTTCTTCTGGAAGACAACGAAGTAAAAGACTTTGTCGGGGAATACAAGCCGGAAAACTATCTTCTCAATGCTAAGAACCCCATGGCAGTAGGTCCTTACGCTGTTACAAACTACTATATGGAAGCCAGAAGAGCTATGGCGCAAGGCATGCTGAATGCAAAAAAAGTAATTCTGGATGTAGCGGCAGAGTATGAGAAGCTCAGCGGACGGAAATACAGCTATTTTGAAGAATATCAGACGAAGGACGCAGACTATGTCCTCGTCGTGATGGGCTCGGCCACCGGCGCCGCCAAGGATGCCTGTGACAAGCTGAGAGCTCAGGGAAAGAAGGTCGGCGTACTTAAAATCAGAGTATTCCGCCCGTTCCCTGCAAAAGAATTGGCAGAAGCCCTGAAAAATGTCAAGGCCATCGCCGCCATGGACCGTTCGGAAAGCTTCAGCGGAAACAGCGGCCCCATGGCAGCAGAACTGAAGGCAGCGTTCTTCGACGCCGGACAGCACCCGGATGTGTTGTCAATGGTTTATGGACTGGGCGGAAGAGACATCACTGTAGAAGATATGGAATCGATCTATGCGGATCTCGAAGCAGGAAACTTCGATTGCAAAGAACTTCCGTACCGTTATGTAAACGTAAGAGAATAGGAGGTTCGGATCATGGCATATAATTTTAAAGAAGTAATGAGCCGGCCGGAAAGACTGGTGCCCGGCCACAGAATGTGCGCAGGCTGCGGCGCTACCGTAGCGCTCAGAAATGTGCTCAAGGCGATCAAGCCGGAAGACAAGGCAGTGATCGCAAACGCTACCGGATGTATGGAAGTATCCACTTTCACATATCCGTATTCGGCCTGGACAGACAGCTATATCCATAATGCATTTGAAAATGCGGCGGCGACAGCCAGCGGCGTGGAGGCTGCCTACAATGCGCTCAAAAAGCGCGGCAAAATCGACGATACCTACAAATTCCTCGCAGTCGGCGGAGACGGAGGCACCTATGACATCGGATTTCAATCCCTGTCCGGCGCCATGGAACGCAATCACGACATGGTTTATGTCTGCTACGACAATGAAGCGTACATGAACACGGGCATCCAACGCTCCTCCGCCACGCCCATGTTTGCCGATACGACGACAACGCCCAACGGCACAGTGTCCGACGGCAAGCAGCAAAATCGTAAAGACATGACGGAAGTCATGGCCGCGCACCGGATCCCCTATGTGGGACAGACCACGCTCATGGGGAACTTTAAGGACCTCATCGAAAAGTCCGAAAAAGCCATTTACACCAAGGGCGCATGTTTCCTGAACATCCTGGCTCCCTGCCCCAGAGGCTGGCGCTATGACGCGGAAAACATCATGGACATCTGCAAGGCCGCTGCCGATACATGCTTCTGGCCGATGTACGAAGTAGAGAACGGCGAAAAATGGACGCTCACCTATGAGCCGAAAAAGAAGCTGCCCATCGAAGATTTCCTGAAGATGCAGGGACGGTTCCGCCATCTGCTGCAGCCCGGAAAAGAAGAGCAGGTCGCGAAGCTTCAGGCCGAAGTCGACAAGCGGTGGGAAACACTGCTGAAGAAATGCAGCCTGTAAAAACACTGTAATAGAAAAACCGCTGCGTATGGTACGCAGCGGTTTTTTTGTTGCTACAAGCCAAGTTCCCGGTGCAAATAGTCCACGCTCTTTTGAACGCTGCCGTGAGGGTCCGGCCAATACATGGAATCGTTGATCTCCAGACTCAGATAACCTTCAAAATCATGTTCTTCCATGATGGTCAGATAATCCTTCAGCGGAAGATTTCCGGTGCCCAGAATTGAATGGCCGGAAGGATCCCCGTCGCAATAATGGAACAACTGGATGCGGTCTCCGAACAGCGCATATTGCGTCCGGAGATCCTCCCCCATGACCTCCATAGCCACCACATCCACACATACTTTCAACGCAGAACTATCCACCTCCAGGAGCATGCGAAGCATATCTTCCTGTGATACCAGAAGGTTGCTTTCGTAGGGTTGGAGCTGCTCGATGATCATATCAATCCCGTAAGCACAGGCCTTTTCGCAGAGCGTGCGGATGGATTCCACGCATCGTTTCCAAGAGTCTTCTCTGGGCAGGTCACGCAGTCCGCATCCTGTGTTCAGGAACAGCTGATTGGTGCCTAGGATCAAGGCGTCCTCCATGGCTGCCTCCATATACCGGATCGTGCTGTCGCGCACCGCCTTTTCCGGAGAAGAATAACTAAAGGGATAAGCCAGCGTTTCCGGCGTGTATACGACGACCTTCAAGTCTCTGTCATCGATATGCTTGCGAATCGATTTCAATTTTACCATGGCTTCCCGGGCAGTCCGGTAGTTCAAACGGCTGTAATGGGGCGCAGCACCCCAGAAGTCCACATTCTTGATCCCGCAGCGGACCATGGAATCCAAATAGTATTCCAGCGAATGTTGAACGTATTGCACGCTCATGACGGCAAATCGATCCATTGTGATTTTTTCCATTCCCTGCCTCCCTACGCATAAACCTGTATCGAAATCGATTCGTGATATGTTATACTTGTTTCAGTTTATCATATGAGGTGTCTGCTGTGAAAATAATTACTTGGAACTTGAACGGAATCCGCGCTTGCATGGGAAAAGGCTTTTTGGAATACGTCCAAAATGAAGATCCGGATATCTTATGCATTCAGGAAACAAAAATGCAGGAAGGGCAGGCAACTGTAGAACTGCCCGGGTATTATCAGTACTGGAACAGCGCGGAGAAAAAAGGATACTCAGGTACTGCTGTTTTTACGAAAACGGAACCCTCTTCCGTTCTGATGGATATCGGGATCCAGGAGCATGGGACCGAGGGGCGATCCATCGCTTTGGAATATGGCGATTATTTTATTGTCACGAACTATACCCCCAATTCACAGGACCAGTTGGCCCGTTTGGGTTACCGGCTGAAGTGGGAGGAGGACAACCGCCGATTTCTCAAGGCGTTGGATGCCAAAAAGCCTTTGATACTCTGTGGTGATTTGAATGTGGCGCCTCAAGAGATTGATCTGAAGAATCCGTCCAGCAATCGCAAAAATGCAGGATTCACCGACGAAGAAAGAAATGCGTTTGCGCAGCTGTTGCATGCTGGCTTCACAGATGCTTATCGACATCTGTATCCAGATAAAACAGAGGCCTATACATGGTGGAGTTATCGCTTTCGGGCAAGGGAACGGAATGCCGGCTGGCGTATCGACCATTTTGTGATCTCCGATCGCTTGGCTCCGTTGATTCGGGATGTGATCATCCGGGATGACATCCATGGGAGCGATCACTGTCCCGTAGTATTGGACATCGACCTGTAGGAGGCGCGTATGCTTGCAGTCGGTGTGGATATCGGAGGAACTGCCATCAAGGCAGGGTTGGTAGAGACTGAAAGCGGACAGATACTGGATCGTTATACGGTACCGTTTCCCAAAAGAAAAGGGGCCGTTGCCGTGTGGGCGCATACGGAGACATGTATTCGGGAATTGCTGCGTTGCCGGGAGCCTGCAGGGAAAAAACCTGCTGCCATCGGTGTGGCGATCCCGGGAAGCCTGGATCCTGCCAAGACCCATGTGATACACGCCTATAATCTTGATTTTCACGGCACAGAAGTCAGGAAGCCTTTGGAAGATCTTTTTCCGGGCGTTCCCTTGCACATTCTGAATGACGGTGATGCTGCCACCTTGGCCGAGCACCGTTTCGGCTCGTTGAAGGGAACCATGACCGCTGCGCTGGTGACGCTTGGGACCGGTGTCGGCGGCGGCCTGATCCTGAACGGGAAGCTTTTCGGAGGCGGCTTGGGCAATGGGGTGGAAATCGGCCATATGACCCTCAACTGGGCAGGACCCTCGCATCACTGCGGCAACAGCGGCTGTGTGGAAATGTATTGTGCCGCCTCTGCGCTCGCTCCCGAATCTTCTTCGATGTCTCCGCGTGACGCCATTGATAGGATCCGAAGCGGAGATCCGAAAATGTCCGATATTTTGGATCGATATACTGACGCTTTGAGTGGAGCACTGGCTTCGATCGTCAATTTATTGGATCCCGAAGCCATTGCGCTGGGAGGCGGTGCATCCAACGCAGGAGAAGCATTGTTGATACCATTACGAGAAAAAGTTTACAGAAAAGCATTTTTCGAAACCGAGTGCCGTATCGTGCAAGCCGCGATGGGCAACGAAGCAGGGATCGTAGGCGCAGCAATTTCTCACGTATGTGCCAGCCAGTAGTTCAGATCATAGGGAGGAGCCCCAAAATGAAAAACATCGAGACCAGACTTGCCCGAAAAGAGGATATGGAACGCCTTCTTGCCATCGAAGCGGCAGCGTTGCCGTCGACGCGGTACCTGGCAGAAGTAGAAGAGGAGTTCTACGACCTGGAAAGAGGAGAACTCATTGTAGCAGAAATCGACGGCGAGACGGCCGGCTTTGCGCATTATGCCATTCAGTACGACAACGCTGCCTGGATCGAAACGCTTCGTGTCGATCCGCCCCTGCAAAAGTCAGGCGCCGGTGCGGCGATCTGGGATCGAATCATGATAAAATGCAAAGAATTGAACGCGCCTGCCGTTCGCATGTATACCAATATCGGCAACGACGGATCGATCAAGCTGGCTTATCGCAACGGTCTTGGGATTCGCATGAGCACCCACGAATACGAGCGCAAGCTTTCCGGCGTCGATTCTCCGGAAACTTACGGTTTTATGCCGGTAGAGTACAAAGATGTGGAAGCGATTCTTTCGCCTTATAAAGACGGATATCACGGTTACTATTTTACCAACCGTACTTTTTATGAAATGAATGACGCGCTGTACCGGGCGCTGGCGGAAGAAGGGAAGGTGTGGGCGAAGGATGACGCCGTGGTCGTCGTCGGCTCCCGCTATCGTCATGCATCCGCTCTGCATGTTGGCATGCTGTGCGGAAATGTGGATCACTGCATCGATTTTGCCGTTGCGGAGGGAATTCGCCAGGGCGTGCCAAAGGTAGTCTGCATGGTCCCCAACGACAGGCAGGAGCTTGCTGATGCGCTGCGCGGACACGGATTTACCTTAAACGGGAACGACATTATTATGATGGAACGGATATTTTAAGGTCCAATCAAAAACCCGGAAGGGCGACCCCTTCCGGGTTTTTATTATAAGCTGATGATCTCGTTTCGCCAGAGTTTTCGAAGGAGATACAAACTCACTCCTGTAGCGCCCACATCCGCGATCACATAGGCCCACCAGACCGCATCCAATCCCAGGGTATAAGCCAGCAGGTAAGCCAGTGGCAAAATCAATACCAGCTGCCGCAGGATCGATGAGATCAGCGCATAGATCCCGTGTCCGGTAGCCTGGAAAAAAGTCGAGATCAGAATGCCGATCGCCGCAAAAGGATAGCACAGGCTGATGATTTTCAGCGCGCGGACCCCCATGCGCAGCAGTTCGCCTCGTGCACGAAACAGACCCATGATCTCCTCCGGGAATGTTTGAAAAATTAGAGTGCCGAAAACCATGATTACCAAGGCTGCGGATACGCCGATCGCGAAAGCTCCTCTCAGCCGTTCACGGTTTTTAGCTCCGTAGTTGTAGCCAAGCACAGGAAGAAGTCCTTGATTCATGCCAAATACGGGCAGGAAAACAAATGTTTGAACTTTATAATAAACCCCCAGGACCGCTACGGCGGTAACGCTGAATCGTATCAGCAGCGCGTTCATGCCAAGGGCCAAAAGAGAAGCAACGGCCTGCATGACGATGCTGGGAAGACCTACTAGGTAGACGTCCTTTATGATCGCAGCGGCGGGACGGAACCCCTTCAGATGAATGCTAACAGGAAAAGGCTTTGTAAACAACAGCACTAAAGCAAGGACCATGGCGACAAACTGACCGATGATCGTGGCTACGGCCGCACCGGTCACCCCCATGGCAGGAGCGCCCAGATATCCGAAGATCAGGATGGGATCCAGGACGATGTTGATGATCGCGCCGCTCAAAGCGCATAGCATAGGTAGGATCATGTTGCCGGTGGATTGCATAACGCGTTCGGCGTTGATCGCAGTAAAGACAAAGAGGGAACCGATGCATACAATACGGCAGTAAGATGCTGCAGGAACAGCCAGCAACGGATCCTCGGTGAACGCGCCGACGAACATATCGGAAAAGAAAAGCCCAAACAACGCAAAGCCGACCCAGCTGGTAAACGCAAGAAAAATTCCGTGAGCTGCAGTCTGGTCGGCTTCTTTCTGTCGCCGTTCGCCCAGACGTCTGGAAATGAGGGAGGAAAGTCCTACGCCGGTCCCGACGCCGATGGCGATACTGAGCAGCTGCACCGGAAAAATCAACGAAACGGCTGAAAGAGCATTCTCGCCCAATCTTGAAACATAAATACTGTCCACGATATTGTAAAAGGCCTGAATGAACATGGAAAACATGGCCGGAAGTGACATTTTAATGATCAATGGAAGTATGGGATCGGTCCCCATGCGGTTTCTTCCTGCAGGCTGTTGATCTGCAGGCGTCTGAGACGGAATCATTTTAGTCATGTTGAATCTTTTATCCTTTCGCACTTAACCACTATATAGATGCAAAATTTTTCTGTCAAGGGCCGGGTCGTTTTGTCAGTTCTTGAAATTTGCTCTCATTTATGCTACTATTTCCTTACTAGATGAAGGGAGCTGATACCATTGGGCAGGCACGGTACGATCGCTGGAAGAAAAGCCTCGCAGGATTCAAAGAGGGCAGCGGTTTTTACAAAATATGCAAGGGCTATTACGGTGGCCGCGAAGGGCGGAGGAGACCCTGAATATAATGTTTCCTTAAAGCACGCTATCGACAAGGCGAAAAGCATCAATATGCCGAACGACAACATCACCAGGGCGATCAAAAAAGGTACCGGGGAGTTGGACGGTGAGACATACGAAACAGGAAGTTTTGAAGGCTATGGCGCCGGAGGCGTTGCCGTTGTGGTGGATGTTCTCACGGATAACCGCAACCGGACCACAGCTACCGTCAAGCATGCTTTCGACAAATACGGAGGAAACCTCGGCGTTCCCGGATGCGTTTCCTACATGTTCGACAGAAAAGGTGTTTTCGTTTTCGAAAAGGTAAAGGGCCTGACGGAAGACGCTCTGATGGAAGTGGCGCTGGAAGCGGGCGCTGAGGATGTCCTGGAATATGAGGACAGCTTTGAAGTGCTGTGCGCCCCCGAAGTGTTCGATTCCGTAGGGCAGGCCTTTGCAGACGCCGGGTTGAAAGCGGTGGAGGCCGACGTGGACCAGATCCCTTCGATGGAATCGACGCCTGCCTCGGCAGAAGATATCAAGAATCTGAAAAAAATGATCGAGACTTTGGAAGACGACGACGACGTGCAAAAGGTGTATACCAATTGCGCCATCGATCTTTACGAAGAATAGAGCAAGTATCCTGGGGTGTGCGTTAAGACCGTTAATTCAACCTACACTAATTTATCGGGATTCCGGGTTTATCCGAATATGTCAGGCCTCTTTCAGGTGGAAGACAGAAAACGGTAACAGGTAACCCACCTATCGTATGATAGGGCGTGAATTAGGGTCTGACGGCACTTTGGGATTTTTTTTGAGCGAGGTGGAATCATGGCTGATGCAATAGACCGCACGCTGGGGGAATGGACTGATTTGCTGGCCTCTTCGTCACCCGTGCCGGGCGGCGGCGGTGTCGGCGCGCTTTTAGGCGTATTGTCGGCTTGCCTGGCCTCCATGGTCGGGAATTTGACTGTTGGGAAGAAAAGCTATGAAGCCTTTGCCCCGGAATGCGAAAAGCTGAACGAAAGGGCAAAAAAGCACCAGGTTCATATGCTGGCGCTGATAGACGATGACGCCAGGGCTTTTGAGATGCTTATGAAGTCCTGGAAAACCCAGGCAACAGACCGGGACTACGCCGAAGCCTCGGCGCCGTCGGCGGCAGTTGTTTTCGAAGTGGTCTCAGTGTTGGACATTCTGGGCATCCTTAAAGAAAAGGGAAATCGGAACGTCCTCAGCGACGTTGGGATCGGGGCATGTTGTGCCGGCGCAGCGCTGGAAGCCTGCAGGCTTAATATCCTTGTCAATCTCAGATATATAGAATCTGCTGAACATCGAAAAGATCTGGAAACGCTGCTTGACACGCTGATCCCCGAGGGGATCAAACGGGCTTCGGATATCCGAAAGCAAGTGGAAAAGGAGCTTGAATAGCATGAATGGTGCCAAAATCATCGATATCCTGGACATCGAGGGCTTTCTCATCGGGCAGGCCGAAAATGAACAGGCAGGCACGGGTTGCACCGTCGTCATCGCTCCGAAGGGCGCCACAGGCGGCGTGGATGTCCGCGGCGGCGGTCCTGCCACGCGGGAAACGGATCTGCTGGATCCGGTCAATATGGTAGAATCCCTGCACGCGGTGATATTGTCGGGAGGAAGCGCCTACGGACTGGACGCGGCCGGCGGCGTCATGCGCTTTTTGGAAGAAAAAAATATCGGATTCCCCGTAGGGGATATGGTCGTGCCGATCGTAAGCGGCGCATCCCTGTTCGACCTGATCGTAGGGGATGGACGCATTCGCCCCGATATGGAAATGGGTTATCGGTCCTGTCTGGCCGCTTTTGCCGGAGAACCCTTGAAAGAAGGAAATCACGGAGCGGGAACCGGCGCTACGGTCGGCAAATATATGGGCATGCAGCGTATGATGAAATCGGGCATCGGACACTTTGCGCTGCAGGCTGGAGATTTAAGAGTGGGTGCAATTGTTGCGGTCAACGCACTGGGTGATATTCTGGATTGTGACAGCCGTCGCATGTTGGCAGGCGTGCTGGCGGCCGATGGCAGAGTTCTGGGAGACACCTGCAGCTGTGTGTTGGAAAACCAGGATCTGAAGAAAAATGTGTTTTCGGGCAATACGACCATCGGATGCGTGCTTACCAATGCAAAAATCACTAAACCGCAGGCGAATAAGCTGGCATCGGTGGCGCAAAACGGCTACGCAGATGTGATTCGCCCCGTGCACACGATGAGTGACGGCGATACGGTTTTTGTCATGTCGTCCGGCGAAGTGGACGCCGACACTCTTGCCGTGGGCATCCTTGCGAGGGAAGCAGTGGCGCGTGCGATCAATCGCGCTGTTTTCGAGGCTCAGTCAGCTTACGGACTGTTGAGCGCATCGGATTTCCATTCTGATGTAAAATGATGATTTCATGACCATCGATCTTTGCCGGGAACAACTGATACGGAAAGCAGCGAACGGAAGCGCAGAAGCTTTTGAAGCGCTTATATTATCTTGCCACAGCAAAGCCTACGCTGTGGCTTTTCGTTATATGAAGAATGATGCCGATGCGTCGGATGTTCTCCAGGAAGCGTACATCAAGCTATTTACCAAATTAAAAACATTCTCTTTCCGAAGCAGCTTTGACACCTGGTTCATCCGGATCATCATCAATTGCTGTTACGACGCGCTGCGGCGGCAGGGTGCTGAGATGAGCCGCAGGGATCAGCCGGAAGAAGAAACTGAAAGAACGGACGCGATCTCCGGTTCAAGGGCGGAGGAATCGCCGGAGGAGGCCGTTCTGGAAAAAGAACGCCGGGGAATTTTGGACAATGCGATTTCCTGCCTTTCCGCCGAACATAAAGACGTTCTGATCCTGAGAGAATATCAACAGTACTCGTACGATGAGATCGCAAAAATCTTGGATGTAAGCGAAGGCACCGTCAAATCCAGGATCAACCGGGCAAAAGTACGGTTGAGAGAGATCCTCAAGGAACAAAATCCGGAGTTTTTCGTCTAAGAGATAAAGCTTCTGACGAAGGAAAGCCATGCTGAACAAAGAATGCCAAAACTGCATATCGATGCTGCAGGATTACCTCGACGGCGCACTGGATCCTGCCATGCAGGAACAGTTGCATGCCCATCTGGAAATCTGTGAGGAATGCCGGGATCTGCTTCGGGAATACCAGCAGATCGATCATCTGCTGCGCACGGAGCCCGCGGTTTCTGTTCCGGCTTCTTCGATGCCGGATACGTCAAAAATCATCGCTGCGGCGGAAAGACGCGCGGGAGCCAAGCGAAGACAATGGGTCGGCACGGCAGCTGCGTTGCTGGTATTTGCAAGCTCGGCGTTGCTCATGAACGATAGCTTCGCGCCGCCGGAAACTGCAAAAGACGGTGATCTTTCTTCTGTTGAATCTATCGTGAGCCCGGAAGAGGAAGCGCTGGAATATGGCGTTTCCTCCATGGCAGACCAGACGGCAGGCTCTGCTGCCGCAGACATGCCCGAGAAGCTTGCAGAAGAGCCGCAGGAAAAGCTGTGCTTGAGATATCAGCCCGCTGACAGTGAAACGGATCCCTTCATCGAGGCTCAGCTGGATCCTGATTTCGCCGCGTTGCTTGCTGCAAATGATTTAGGCTATGGCTACGAACTGATCGATTTCACCGAGGAAGAAGACGGAAGCCTTACTTTTGTGATATACTTCTACGAAGATGCACAACGTACTGTCGATACCGGTGTGACGGATGACCAATGGCCATCCTGTTCGAACGTCAGGAGTCTCAATTGGAAAGAGAGCGAATAGTAGTCATCGACGGCAACAGCCTGGTCAACCGCGCTTATTATGCGATCCAGCGGCCGATGATCACAAAGGAAGGCCTGTATACCCAGGGTATTTACGGGTTTATTGGCATGCTGCAAAAGATCCGCAGCGACTATGAGCCGACACATATGCTGGTTGCATGGGATCGCAAAGCGCCTACGTTTCGACACCAGGAATATGGGGAATACAAGGCCGGAAGACAGAAAATGCCGCCGGAGCTGGCGATGCAGCTGCCTTTGCTGAAAGATGTGCTTGCTGCCATGAACATCCGTATGTATGAGATCGACGGCTATGAGGCGGATGACATCATCGGCACCGTCGTCAGTCGTTCCGAGGAGGAAGGACTTTCCGCTTATGTGATCACCGGAGACAAAGATGCCCTTCAGCTTGCCAGCGAAAAGACCACCGTGATCATCACGAAAAAGGGGATCTCTGAATTCGCTGTTTACGACGAAGATGCCATGCAGGAGGAATTCGGATTCGGCCACCGGCAATTCATCGACTATAAAGGGTTGCGAGGCGACCCTTCAGATAATATTCCCGGCATACCCGGCATCGGTGAAAAAACCGCAGTCAAGCTGATCCGTCAGTTCGGCAGTATTGAGAACCTTCTGGAACATGTTGATGAAATCGAAAGCCTGAAGCTGCGAGAAAAAATCCGTGAAAACGCTGCGATCGCACTGATGAGCAAGCGATTGGCAACAATCTTCGACCAGGTACCTTTATCTTTTACCATGGAAGAATGTCGCATCCTCCCGCCCAATACCGATGAGTTGATCGATCTCTACAAGCGTCTGGAATTTCGAACGCATATGAAAAAGCTCATGGAGCAGGAAAAAGCAGCCGGCGCTTTTCCTGCGGCGGCTGCGGTACAGGCGAAACAGGACCGGGCATCTGTGCGTCGCATAGACACGAAAGAAGAAGCTCTTCAATGGCTCAATGCGCTGGATGTGTCCGCAGACATTACCATCGACATCCAAAGCGACGACAGTCATACACGTATTCCTTCGCTGGATGGGATCGAATGGCTGGTGAACGGCGAATGTGTCTGCATCCCCGGTCATCCTTGGCTGGCAGATCAGCTGCGCGCCACGATATCCGGACGACAGCTCCGGCTCCAGGGATTTGACTTGCAGCGAGTCTATTATGTACTGATCTCCCTGGACGTCGATATCAGCCGATTTGAAACGGCATTCGACTGCGCATTGGCCCAGTATGTCATTTCGCCCAATACGCGCGCTATGAGCTTAAAATCACTGTTATATGAGACGTTCCACAGAGATTTCGAAGATGCTGCCGGGGAAGCGCAAATCGACTTGTTTTCCGATCCGGAGCAAGGAAGACTGGATGCCGCCGGCGAAAAGCTTCAAATGCTGCGACAGCTGAAAGATGTGTTGGAAAGCCAGGTCCGCGAGGAGCATTTGGAAGATGTCCTCTACACGATCGAATTCCCGCTTTGCAAAGTTTTAGCCTGCATGGAGGTGCAAGGCATCACCGTTGACAAAAAAGCACTCACTTTGTTCGGCGAACAACTGAAAAAGGATATAGCTTCCCTGGAAGCGGAAATCTATGCGCTGGCCGGGCAGGAATTTAATATCAATTCTCCGCAGCAGTTGGGCCAGGTGCTCTTTGAAGATTTGAAACTTCCGGGAGAAAAGAAAACAAAGCGGGGCTATGCGACGAATGCAGAGATCCTCGAAAAGCTGGCGCCGGAATATCCCATTGTGGATAAAGTGCTGTCTTATCGTACGCTGGCCAAACTCAACAGCACTTATGTGGAGGGGCTGGTTCCGCTGATCGACGAGACCGGAAAGATCCACGCTCATTTTCAGCAAGCCGTCGCTGCGACGGGCCGTATCAGCTGCACAGAGCCCAATCTTCAAAACATTCCCATTCGCCAGGAGCTGGGAAGGCAGTTGCGCAAGGCCTTTGCGGCCGAAAGCGAAGACTACGTTCTGGTAGGCGCAGACTATTCCCAAATCGAACTGAGAGTGCTGGCCCACATGTCCAAAGATCCCACGCTCATCGAAGGCTTCAACAAAGGTCTGGATATACACCGCATCACCGCGTCCAAAGTCTTCGGCGTGCCGGAGGATCAGGTCACAGACGCCATGCGGTCCGACGCGAAGGCGGTCAATTTCGGAGTCATCTACGGGATGGGAGGATTTCGGCTGGCCAATGAGCTGACCATCAGCCGCGCTCAGGCCCAGCATTACATCGATGAATATTTCATAAAGTATGACCGGGTCAAAGCCTTTATGGATCAGACCATTCGCGATTGCCGAAGCACCGGGTACGTTACGACCATGTTTGGCCGAAAACGCCCCATCCCGGAAATCAATGCCTCTGCCTTTGCCGTTCGCCAGCAGGGCGAACGGCTGGCCATGAATACGCCGATCCAGGGCAGCGCAGCAGACATCATCAAGCTGGCCATGATCCATGTGCACGAAGCCCTCCGCACACAATGCCCGCAATCGGCGCTCATCCTTCAGATCCACGACGAGTTGATCATACAAGCACACCGTTCAGAGCTGGAAAAAGTGAAATCTCTTCTGGTGGACAGCATGAAAAACGCAGCAAAGCTGGATGTGGAAATGGATGTATCCCTGAACGAAGGGGAAAACTGGTATTTATTGAAATAGGAGTTACGCATGAAGATCATTGGATTGACCGGCGGCATCGGATCAGGAAAGAGCACCGTATCCGCCATACTGAAAGAACAAGGCTATCTCGTCGTGGATGCCGATGAGCTTTCCAGAGAAGTATGCCAGAAGGGTTCACCCTTGCTTCGCTTGCTGGTTCGCGAATTTGGCATTGAGATCATCCGGGATGACGGGACACTGGACAGAAAGAAGCTGGCAGATCTGGCTTTTGAAACCCAGAACGGTACCCGACGCCTCAATGAGCTGGTTCAGACAGCGATCCTTGTTCGGGCGATGGAGCGGTTCAGCGACATGCGGATGTCCCGGGATGTGGACATTTGTTTCTTTGATGTGCCAATGCTCTATGAAGCCGGCTGGGATAAATATACAGATTCCGTCTGGCTCGTAACGGCCCCGGAGGATATTCGCCTGAACAGGGTCGTCCATCGCGATCACAGCAGAAGGAAAGAAGTGCTGGCGAGGATGAAGCTGCAGATGAGCGAAGAAGAAAAATGTGAAAAGGCGGATCTGATCCTTGATAATTCCGGTTCAGAAGAAGACCTGAGAAGACAAGTGGAACAGGCCGTTGCCGGGCTAGAACGGGACTTATAAACTGCTGCCTGGAGAATGGAAGCTCAGTACACCGCCGAACACATCCGGCGGTGTGTTTTTTGTTCAGACGGCACCGGCCAGAATGCAAAGCGCTGGCACGGAAAACAGCGAAAGCGCTGTCGACATGAAGATCACCTTTGCCGCAAATTTGTCATCACCGCCATACTGTGCGGCGAGAATGGCGGTAGTGGATCCGGCCGGCATACCGGCCAGCATCACAGCGATCACTGTCACCATGGCGCTTACATTCGCAAGGCGGCAAACGGCAAGTACGAGAGCCGGGATCAATATCAGACGGACAAAACAGTACCAAAGAATTTTCCCGGTCACGAGTGATCGCACCTTGATGTCTGAAAGGATGCTTCCAATGAGGATCATCGATATGGCCATAACACAATTACTTCCGTAGGTCAGGGTTTTTTCCAGCCCTGAGGGAATTTTTGTTTGAGAAGCCATCAAAAGGATTCCGACCAAAACAGCGACGATGCAGGGATGCGTGAGGATTTTTTTGACGATATGCCGGTCTTTTGCCCCTGTAAAGTAGGACACACCGGCAGCCCAGACCACGATACGCTGGGGAATGAGATAAATCGAAGCATATAAAAGGCCCTGGACGCCGAAAAGATCATATACGATCGGATTGCCCATATAGCCTGCATTGGACACCACAGTGCTGTACCGCAATACCGCAAGCTGTCTTGGGTCGCTATTGGGATAGAGCACCAGTCCGAGAAGGGGTGTGGCGACTTGGATCCCTATGGAAATCAGGAGAATGGCCAGTGTATCCAAGAAGATTTCCATGTTGAATTCCATCAGGAATGACACGATGATATTGCAGGGTATGATGAAATTAATTAAGAGTGAAGAGAGCGTTTTTCGCGCATCCGGCGGCAGTACGCCAAGCCGGGTCAGCAGATAGCCTGCCGCCATCATAAGAAATATCGTTATCTGCAGGTCCGCCAGCGTTTTTATATCGAACATTTCCATAGACCTCCTTGTTCGCTTTGTATAATATTGATATAATATTAAACGATAAATGCAATGGACTCAAATCGAATAAATCAATCAAACATATAACATATATGTTATGGGAAGGCTGTTGATGTTTCAGGAAATGGAATATATATGTGCGATTTGGGATGAAAAAAGCTTCACTCGGGCCGCTGAGAAATTATTTATATCGCAACCGGCTCTTAGCGCTATGGTGAGGCGCGTAGAGACAAGATGGGGCATCAGGATCTTTGACCGAGGCTCTAAGCCTATCTCTTTGACGCCAGCCGGGGAAAAGTATATTGAATCGGCGGAACATATACTTAAAATCGCTTCAGAATTGAGTGAGAGTTTTCGCCAACTCGATGACTTAAATACAGGAAGAGTCACAATAGGGACCTCTGACTATTTCAGCTCATATTATATGCCGGAAATCCTGCGTGATTTCAGACGTCACTATCCGGGAATCGAAGTTGACCTTCTTGCGGCGGATCCTTTACAACGAAATAAGCTGCTTCGGGAAGAAGTTGCTGATGTTTTGATTAGTGTGGAGAACGAAATCGATAAGACAACGGCTGCGATCACAGCTTGGAAACAGGAGCATTTGATGCTTGCTGTGTCGAGAGATCATCGAACGGTTCAATTGCTCACAAGCGGGCGTTACACGATCGCCGACATAAAAAACGGAGAGCATCTTCACGGCAGGAAAGATACAATATCGATCACAGCATTTTCAAAAGAACGGTTTCTAAGTTTAAAAAAACAAAATGATATTTATGACAGGACACTCAAGATCTGCCGTGATGCTGGTTTTGAGCCTCTGTTTGACAACAGTGCCAGTCTTCAGATCACAGCGTACCACATGGTTCGGGCCGGCCTTGGCGTGGCATTCGTACGCGAAGATCTGCTCCGCCACGTGGTGGATACCAATGATGTTTATCTTTATAATATCGATTCACCCGATGTGTATCGCAATATATGCATCGCCCTCAAAATGAATAGACAAGCTCCACCGGCCGTCGAAGCCTTCTATAAGTTTTTACGCACGCGATAGTTGGATGCAAATAAAAAGCGCAGCCGCCGGCTGCGCTTTTTATTTGTGAATAGGTGCGGATTTTGATCCTAGAAGCTACTGCAGAGATTTCAGGTATTCTGTGTAGTCTGCACCGGTACGGAAACTCTCCGGGCTCATCACGAACCGGATCCCGGCATTCAGACAGAGCATTTCTGCCTTTGCCTTGGCCGATTCATCTTGAATAGACTTGATGTCCCGTACGCCGGAGCTTCCCACGATCCTTCGGATCAGCTCCGTACCGGCATAGCCTGCTGTATCGTGGAGGATATCTTGAATATACGCAGCGAAAAAAGCATCCGACTGCATCATAAAGTCTTTGGAATTCGAGCGAAGGATCTCCAGAGATTTTGCGACGAAAAGATCAGTGAAGAAGGCGATCGTATCCAGGACCCAATCGATGTAGCGCGTTTTATCGGGCCCGTCCGCCATGGTGACCTGGGCATTGGCATAGGCAAAAATCATATTGGCGATAAAATTGCCGGTGTCGTATCCGATAGGCCCATAAAAAGCAAATTCCGGGTCCAGGATGCAGGTTTTTTCCGGTGTTACGAAAATGGAGCCGGTGTGCAGATCCCCGTGGATCAGCGCCTGGGCCTTAGTCTGGAAGCGGTCTTTGAGGATGCCCACTCGGGCCTTGAGCTCATCATTCTCATAAACCATCTTGCGCATGAATACATCGTTTGCAGGGCATACGCCGTTCTCTTCCAGATCCTGATACGGCTCGGTCAGCACATGTCTTTCCGTGATTTCACATGGATAGACATTGATGTAGCGCTTGACCAGCTCTTTTTTCTCCATGGCGCCGATCACCATATCTGTTGTGTTGATCAGCACACGGGCGCAAAAATCAGCGACATGCTCCGCCGCGTTGACGAAGATCTTATGCTCGCAGAGTTCATAACGCATGTTTTCATAGCCCTGCATATCTTCCATAAAAATATTTTTGTTTTCTTCGTCGTACAGATACAATTCCGGGATGTATTCCGGTGCAAGACGATGCTGAAATTCAAGAACCTCGTATTCAATGCGGTTGCGATCCGTCCCGACGAATCTGGCTTTATAAATGCGAAGCTCATTTTCCGCATGCTTGACGATCAGCGATTTTCCGCTGGCCAGGTCTTTGATGCGAAAAACATAATTGATGTTTCCGTCGCCGATTTCTTCAGAGGCAAGCACGGCGTGCTTTGAAAAAAAATCAGGCATTTTTGAGATCGCATAGGGAATAATGGATTCTGCGGTATACATTGTCAGTTCCTCCTGCTATTGAAAGAAAGCGGACAGCTCACGGGGTTTCATGAGTCCTTTGACGGTAGCGATGCCGGTGATCAATTCCGGCGGAGTGATATCAAAGGCAGGGTAGTAACCCTTGACGCCGTCCATGGTCAGCTTGATATCCATGGCGTGAAGCGTCAGCTCCGGATCCCGCTCTTCGATGGTAACGGTATCGATAGTCGGATGCGCCGCGTTGGGGTTTCCGGTGGCATAATAGGGGATGCCCCAATAGTTCGCTGCCAGCGCGATTTGGAACGTCCCGATTTTATTGACTACGTATCCGTCGCAGCTGATCACGTCGGCCGCAGAGGTGAAAAGGTCGATTTTTTTCATTTTCATGGTGTATCCTGGCATGTTGTCGCTGATGACGGTCACATCAAAGCCCATATCAAAGGCGCAGCTGGCAGTAAGCCGCGCTCCCTGAGATCGGAAGAGCGTCGTGTAGGGAAAGAGTGTAGATCTCGGTGG
>CALLHZ010000006.1 GCA_938009115.1 uncultured Clostridia bacterium | reverse complement strand
GTTTCGCTGTCTGTCCCTTCCTTGATGAGGGAAAGCATGGAGGCAGTCATGAGCGGATGGGCTTCAAGCCTGGGCTTCACAGCCAGCACAAAACCCCGGTCCAGATGGACCAGATCAAAGGCATCGCATATCTGCATGAGCACAGCGAATTCATCCTCCGGCATCACCTCGCCGAAGGGTCCGAACCGGGATGGGTTTTCCGTTTTTTTATCATACCAGGGTTCTTCGATGGCAGACAAAGCCTCGATGGAAAGATTTCCGATATAGGTCTGATTCGGCGGATAGGCCAGGCAGTCCTCGTAGGAACGGATGTGCCCGGGCAGCGCCTTCAGATAGTCGGAATCCGGATTGACGCTCCGTTCCGTCGTCTGGGTCGTTCCGTGATGCATCACCATGCCGGGCACGTGAACGAGGACATAGCCGGTTCCCTTTAACACACTGTTGTTCATGATGCGGAATTCCTTTCGTGAATTGCAAGGGGTGGCATGGCCACCCCTTGCGGTTGCATACGTTAATATTTGGTGTACTGCTCTCTGATGGCTGACATTTCGCAGATGATATCATCGACATCCAACACCATTTCCATCATGCTGACTTGTTCATCGTAGATGCCCGCATCTACTTCTTCTTTCATTTCCGGTTCACAAATGTGATAGACAAGAAGTCCCAACGAGACTCCCGCCAACGGACCTGCATAGGTCGGATCTCCTGCCGTCACCGTCTCCGCAGCCAGGCCGGCTGCTTCTCCCTCGGCTGCGCCGAGGACGACGATCACGTTTTCAGGGCCGAATTGATCGGCAATTTCCTTGACCCGCTTCTGATTCTCCAGATCCATGGCACCCGCGGCGGTTCAGACAAAGCATTCTGTTGAAGAGAATACGATATCTGCCCCTGCAGACTGAAGGCATTCTTCAATCGCCGGACCCGGAATGCCATCGCGATCACCGATGATGATCGCCTTTTTGCCTTCTAAGATGGCCATTTCCTTTCCTCCTTTATTGATTTATTTATTCCGCATTGCGGGATAAAACATTACAGATGGGCCTGGATCATCGCTTCCACGTTGGCAGGCGTCGCATCGTCTTTGATCAGCTCCCGGACTTTTTCCCCGTTCTTATACAGAACGATGGTCGGCAGCCCCAAAACTTTCTGCCCGATGGCCAGTCTTCTGGCCTTGGAGGTGTTGATGCTCACAAATTTCATCCGATCGCCGTAGGTTTCGGCAAAGCCGTGGATATGGGGCATCAGCGCTTCGCAGGGCACGCAGCCGTCTCCGAAAAAATCACAGAGCACATAGCCTTCGGCCTGGAGCACTTCGGCTTCAAAAGTATCTTTATCGACTTCTAACATTACTGATTCCTCTCTACCCTTCCAGGCTTTCGATATATTTGCCGGCCTGGGTCGCCGCGATGGCGCCGTCGGCAGCAGCGGTCACGACCTGCCGCAGGCTTTTGACACGGATGTCGCCGGCGGCAAAAACGCCGGGGATCGAAGTCTTCATATCGTCATCGGTCCTGACATAGCCGTTCTCCAGCGGAAGCTTCCCCTCCAGGATGTCGGTATTGGGCTTATATCCTATAAACACGAACACACCGAAAATGCCGTCTTCCTCGTCCGCCAGGATCTCCCGCCGTTCTCCGGTTTTAGTGTCTTCCACGACCATGCGTGACAGAAGCCCGTCTCCCGACAACTCCTTGACCACGGCGTTCCACATAAACTCAAGGTTCTCGATTTTGAACGCTTTTTCCTGGATCGATTGCACGGCGCGCAACTGATCTCTGCGGTGAATGACAGTCACCTTGCGGGCGAACTTCGTCAAATACATCGCTTCTTCCACCGCCGCATCGCCGCCGCCCACGACAAAGACCTCAAACCCCTCGAAGAATGCCGCGTCGCAGGTGGCGCAGTAGGAAACGCCTTTTCCTGTAAACTCCGCTTCGCCGGGGCAGCCGATCTTGGTGGGCATGGCGCCCTGGGCCAGGATGACGGTTTTGCCAAGATAGGTCTCCTTTTGACCGATGACCTTCTTGGTTTCGCCCTCCAGCTCCATGTCGACGACGGTATCGAAGACCTTCTCCGCGCCAAACTTTGCTGCTTGAGAAGAAAAACGCGCCACCAGGCTGGGGCCGGTTTCTTCCTCCACCGATCCGGGATAATTTTCGATTTCGGCCGTCTGCACGATCTGGCCGCCATCCTTTTCTTTTTCTATGATCAGCGTGGACAGCCTGCTCCGACCGGCATACAGTCCGGCCGCAAGTCCGGCGGGACCCGCACCAACGATCACTACGTCATATATTTTTGCCATTTACCATTCCTCCTTAACGGAATTATTCTACTCGAAAACGGTCTGCTCTTCAATAGGCGTTGACAATGCGACCAGTGCTTTGTCCAGAAGTTTTCTGCGCAGAGCCTTTTCTTCTTCCGGCGTGGCGGAAGGATTCCCCAGAGGATGCGGGATGGCGACCGTGGGAACGATCCGGTTCGCGCCCACCGTCAATGAGATGGGAACTACCGTGCACATATGAACCACGGGGATCCCTGCCCGTTCGATTTCCTTGACCATCGTTGCACCGCAACGTGTACAGGTTCCTCAGGTGGAGGTCAGGATCACCGCTGTGACACCGTCGGCCACCAGATCCTTGCTGAACTCCTGGGCATATTTTTTCGAGGAAGCCACCGCAGTGCCGTTTCCGACGGTGGAATAAAAGTACTTGTTGATGCTGCCGATCTTGCCTTCTTTCTCAAATTCACGCAGCACATCCACGGGCAGCACTCGGTCGGCGTCTGCGTTGGCATAGACAGGGTCGTAACCACCGTGGGCCGTCTCATAGGTTGCAGAGGTCAGGTCGGCTACGCCATCCAGGTCATATTTCCCGAATTTAGAGGCCGAGGATGACTCGATACGATCCGGATTGCCCTTGGGCACGATGCCGCCGGAGGTGACCAGCGCGATCTTCGCTTTTGTCAGGTCAGCCACTGCGGCGTTGGGCGGGACCCGGTCGAAATCGGGCATGGGAAACTCTGTGACAAAAGGCTCTCCCGCCAGCTTCTTGAGCAGCATATCCACCGCTCGCCTGGAGCCACGCTTGGCTTCGAAAAAGTTCTTCCGGATCCCCATGGGGATGTAGCCTTCTTCGGCAGAGGCCCCCACCGCTTCTCCCCTGGCCAGCTTCAGGGCCAGGGGCGCCATGGACGCAACGGCATCCCGCATGCCCACAGCGCTGTCTTTGGTGGAAATGATGTATACCTTGGACTTAAATAGATCGACGCCCGGATTTTCGATATACATGCCGGTGATGGCCGGAATATCCAGCTTCTCCCTCACTGCAGACGCAACCGTTCCGCAGGCCACCCCGTAACGGCCCGCGTTGAAGGCCGGTCCGCAGATCACCAGATCCGGCGACTGGGACCGGATCATCTCCAGAACCGCATCCGTAGACGCGTCGGCGTTTTCATTGAAATAAGAGTCTCCGCACACCACAGTTGCGACGATACGGGCATCGTTTCCAAAAGCAGCTTGAAAGGCCATGCCGGGCCCCACAGGCCCCTCCTTCAATTCAGGAGGGATATTGGCCTTTTCCTCTCCGCCGATCTGGGCGAAAAACTGATTGAGGTAGTGGACCACTTTGATCTGTTCCATGTTTTCCTCCTATCTGGCGCTGAGGGTGTTGAAACCCAGCTCGTTGGTTGCGCCGGTGATCACCTGAAGCTCTGCTGTGATCGTTCCGTCTTCTTTCAGGGAGCCCGACCATCCGCCTGCGATATGATCGACCTGGTCGATCGATCCGATCACACGGCCCATAGCCGGCAGATGGATGACCATATTGGCGTTTCCGCCTGTCACCACTGCGTTGGCTGCGGCATCGGCGTCGGCCAGGGACTGGGATGCCCCGTCCTGCCCCGCATACTCATCGGTGATGATGACGGTCTTAATGCCCTTGGCTTCTATTTTTTTGCAGTTCATGATCAGGTCGGTATCCGGATTCCCGAAGCCTTCCTGGGAGATGATGACACCGTCCAGCCCCAGATAAGCGCACAATTCCGCCGTCCGGTCCGAAGATCGTTCCTTGTCCGCAAGGTACACGTTCTCGTTGGTGATGATCAATCCCGCAAAATTCAGTGTAGAGCCGTGCTCGGAAAACAGATCCTCCACCACGGGATTGTTCAGATGATGGTATGTGGTATTTTTGTCACAAGCTGAAACACAGTTGCCGCTGATGATGGCTCCGTCCATCAGCTCTGTGGGACCGATGAGCGTGGGCAGCGTTTGCTTGGCATCCACGCCGTACACATAGGTGTCATGGAGCAGTCCCTGGCTCTGGAGCATGAGCACATAGCCGACCCGGGGCAGCTCCGGGTACTTTTTGATCCCTTCCGTCACGGTGCAGGTTTCGAAAGTCCTGACTTCTTCAGGCGTCAGTTCCGCAGCCAGCCTGCCAAGATACTCCGCCGCCTTCAGCCCGGCAAGACGCAGAGCTTTCTCATAAGCGTGCTGCAGCATTCCTTCTTTTGGCTGGATGTTAAGAACCAAATTATTCAACTTTGAAAAAGGCGTATATTTTGCGCCTTCTCCGCACATATCGATGATCCCTTCCTGAAAGCCCACCACTTTTCCGGTGGTGACAACGGCAGCGCCTTTCAGCACATGGGTCCGTCCGGAGCCCACGGTCTGGACTTTTGCGCACCAGCCGGGAAACAGGCCGCCTGCCCCGCTCACCTTGACCCGGGGCTCGATCACATCCTTGACCGGTGTGATGCGAACAGATTCTCCGGGCCGCGCGATGTCCAGCTCCACCGATGTGATCCCTTCATCCGACAGGATCAAAGCAGACAATTCTTCTTTGTTTACATAAAGAATATTATTGTCGACTTTTGATGCCGGACCGAATTGTATATCCCTGATGGGAATATACCCTAATTCCAACTTCATGTCTCACTCCTCCTCTGATACGACAGCAGCTTGTTTACTCATTCATTGCACTTTTCAGCAGCGAGAGATCGATTTCCCGGAAATCCTCTTTCATTTTCTCCGTGGCGCCTTCGCCTCGGTCCGGCCTTGCGGTAACAGCAAACCGGTCGAAGACCAGAATGGCCTCCTCGATGATCATCACGGAATCCGCATCAGCCCTCGCCAGGATCTCATCGCCCAGGATCACCGAGCGATAGGGCGTCTCGTTGGGCTTGAGACTTCCCATCAGAGGATGCGTAACAAGCAGATGGCCGCGGTGGACCCGGTCTCTTGCCTGTACCAGCACGTCCCGGTACCCGCCGTCAACGAAAACTACGGTTTGCCGGGTCTTATAATGCTCCCGCACTGACGGATTGTTGGTGATGATCACGATTGCCTCCCGCGATGCAGCGAATAAAAAAGAACAGGAAAACCAAATGCCTTCCTGCTCTGTTTGTAACCTGAGAGATTCTCTCCTGGGAGATTGCCCCTTCGGTGCTTTCGCTCTCCAGAGTTGCGTCCGAATGCGGTCCGTTTACCTGAGATCATCGCCTGTCCCTTGGCCGGAGACCAGACTTATTCCTTCGGTGTGACTTTCGTCCCTCTCCCGCAATCTTCATACGCCTATTACCTTGTAATCAGAGTGTATCACAGGCGCCGAAGCCGTACAAGTGGTTCTTTGCAACAAAGGTCAGTACGATACCCTCTTGTCGCCTTCTAATCTTGTGATTTTTTCGCTGTCGCAATAGTCCAGGATCTGCATGGCATACTTCCGCGATGTCCCAAGCTGGTCCCGAAGCTCGGCCAGAGTGATGCTGCTGTTCTTTTCGATATGGCTGCGTATGCTTTCGATTATGGCATCCAGTGTTTTCGCATCGATATAGACGGCAGGATTGAGGCGGATAAGCGTTCCTTCCGATACCAGCGCCGCCAGCAGCTGACGGCATTCCTGCCGATCTTTACATACATTCACCACTTCGTCGGTCTCAGGAGGTTCATGGGCCCATTTCCGGTAGGATTGTCTGAGCTCTTCCATTTTTTCCTTTTGTTTTTCCGTGTAGCTCACCTGAAAATCCCAACGAGCCACTGTGTCCTCCCAGCGCAGGATTTTTCGTTCGGCGAGAACGGTGATGACCCGCTCTAAGTGCCGCGGATCACTTACCCGCAACAGCATACCCAGTTTGCCGCGAAATTCCTCCCGCGCCATACCCGTTGAAAGAGGTTCCCGCTGGTGGTATTCGCCAAGGATCCTGCCCGCTTTTGTGCCAGCTTCGACAATAAAGTCATTGTGGACAAAAACCTTATCCGTAAGAGGAACGATGCGCCCGTCCTTCACACCGTCCTCCATATGCGTCATAGCCTCTGCAGCTGTCATTCCGGCCTGCTTGGCCAGCGCTGCGATTTCGGGGAATGTACGGCTCTGCTCCTTGATCATTAAGGCCAACAGGTCGGCATCACCGCCTTTTTCCTTTATTTCCAACGCAGCCAAAGCAGCGGCGTCTTTTCTTTTGTGCTTTGACGGATTGGCATCCAAAACCGATCCACCCCCAATCGTTTCCAATGGTGAATAATACCGGACCACAAAATAGTCCCCTTGCTTCAGGGCAATGGGTGATTCCAGCCGAAGCTGCGCGTAGCAGCTTTCGCCGCCGGAAAGCACGTCGCAATCCAGCAGCACGGCCTTGCACAGCGTTTCATCGGAGCCATAATGCAAATGCAGCCTGCTCCCGGTTTCCACTTTCCGCTTGGTGCTTTCCAGTAAATGAAGGCGCACATCCAGCATGAGCGTGGGCCGCAGGCTGTTTTCCGCAGCCAGGACTTGCCCCCGGTACAATTCTTCCTTCTTGATATTCGTGAGATTCACGGCAGTTCGCTGTCCCGCAGAAGCTGTTTCTACCATCACACCGTGGACTTGCAGATTACGGACTTTGGCAGGTAATTCCTGCG
>CALLHZ010000005.1 GCA_938009115.1 uncultured Clostridia bacterium | reverse complement strand
ACAGATCGCCGATCTTGCATTCCGGACCGGAGGATTCGATCATCATGCCGATCACTTTATCGATCTTCCCATAGCAGCGATACGTACCGGCTTCGCTGATGATTCTGCTGTACTTGGCCAATTCCATGTAAGGAGCTCCCTATTTACTGCGCGCCGCCGATCGCTTCTTTCAGCTGATCGAGCTGGACTTGTATGCTGATATCCGTAAGTCCGCTGTCCGTATCCACCACGATGGTGTCCTCCCGCTGCACCAGAACGGCCTTCGCATTCCTGAAACGGCTCTGGATCTTGCCGGCCAGCTTCCGGTCGATGTGAAGATCGAGAGATTTGTTATATTCCGACAGATATATCTTGACGGACTCTCCGTTATCACGCACCACATCCTCCAGCATGCCGGCAATGAGCTCGTCGTCTCTTGCTGCTTCTTTTTTTATGATTTTCTGGGCGATCAGAAAAGCCATCTCGATCAGATCTCTTTCCTGCTCCGTCAGCAGGGCTAGACGTTCCGACTGAATGACCTCAGCGAGGTCGCGGATCTCTTCCAAACTTGATGCCGCGGCATTTTCGGCAGCCTTCGCGCCGCTGGCCAGGCCTTTGGCATATCCGTCGGAATATCCTTTGGATTCTGCTTCCTTCATGATGATCTGGCATTTTTTCAGCGCGTTGTCGAGGAGGGCATCTGCGCGCTTTCCTGCCTCGCTGTCGATGTGCTGGGCCTTCCGGATCGCCTGGCGAAGAATAAAATCTCTTCGCTCCGTCAGTTCATCTCCGCCGTACGCAGGATCGTGCACACTGATCTGCACAGGCGGCTTGTCATATCCGTCCATTTTAACGCGGTGCTCCAGAACGGATCCACCCTTAACGATGCTAGACAATGATGTCATCCTTTCCGCTCTTCATGATCAAGATCTCCCCTTCTTCCTCTAGTCTGCGGATCACGGCCACGATACGCTGCTGCGCGTCTTCCACGTCGCGGACCCTTACGTTGTGCAGGTACTCGATCTCACTCTTGACTGTATCGCTCATACGCTGGGACATGTTCTCAAATATGATCGTTGCCACTTCCTTATTGGCGCCTTTGAGCGCCACAGCCATATCCTTGGTGTCCACTTCCCGCAAAAACCGCTGGATTGCTGAGGGATCAAGGATCGTGATGTCCTCAAACACAAACATCCTTTTCCGTATTTCGTCGGACAGCTTGGGATCGATTCTGCCAAGCTCGTCGAAGATGAACTTCTCGGTCCCCCGGTCCATATTGTTCATGATCTCAGCGATGTAGTTGATACCGCCGACCTCCAGCAGATCCACAGACACCACCGATTCGAACTTCCGCTCCAGGATCGCCTCCACCTGCCGGATGATCTCCGGAGAGGTGCGGTCCATCCGCGCGATCCGCTCCACCACATCCACCCGAATGTCCTTGGGCAGCTCGGATATGATGGCAGAGGCCTGATCTGCCCTCGCATAGGACAAAATCATAGCGATGGTTTGAGGGTGTTCGCTGATGATCATGTTTTTCAGGTTCTTATAATCCGCTTTCCGAATAAAATCAAAGGCCTTGGTCCGGAGACTTTTGGTCACGCGCTCCAGCAGCGCTGTTCCCTGCTGGGCGCCAAAAGCTTTTTCCAGAACATTTTTTGCATAGGCGACGCCCCCTTCGACATATACCTTCTGCGCTACGCACAATCCGTAAAACTCATCGATGGCCTGGTCCGACACATCGGGGGATACGCTCTCCTGCCTTGTGATCTCGAAAGTCACCTTTTCGATGTCTTCCTCGTTCAGGTGCTTGTATACGCTGGAAGCGATGTCTGCGCCCAGCGATATCACGACATGCGCTGCTTTTTGTCTTGAATTCAGGCTTTTCATACTTTCCGCAACCTCAATCAGTCATTCTCGCTTCTCAACCAGGATTTGATCATCTGGGCGACGATATCGGGATTTTCTCTCGCAAATTCCTTGATCGCCTGCCCGCGGGAATCGGTGATCGGCGTGATCTGCCCAACAGGGCCCGGGGGCCCGAACAGCTGGTTCAGCGCAGCCTCCGGTCCCACCGTCGAAAGGTCTGTCGCCAGGGCCGGGATCATTTTTTTCCTCTTCCTTTTGAAACTCAGCACGATCACCGCGATGATGATCAACAGGAGGAGACCGCCGCCGCCTGCAACATACATCAATTTTCCGTCCAGGATGCCCGGCTCGACATCCGGCACGACAGGAGCGTCTTCCACTCTGAACTTGAAATTTTCCACTGCGATGCTTTCAGCAGTGACGCCGGCAGAAAAGGCTACCAGCTGGATGATGCGTTCCCGTTCTCCCGGCTCAAATACATCCTTGTTGATGGCGATGCCGATGGAAATGGCTTCCACATCAGCGCCGGATC
>CALLHZ010000004.1 GCA_938009115.1 uncultured Clostridia bacterium | reverse complement strand
AGTACGGCCGTCAACTTTTTGAGACTCATAGATTTACCTCCTTCTTTCTGCGTTTCTTAAACGCACTCTTTACATAATTATTCAAAACCATCGCAAAGACGATGGTCAGAATCATGATGGTCGTCAGCGCATTGGCGTCCGGGGTCACCCCGCTGCGACTCATGGACAGGATCAGCACCGGC
Source organism: uncultured Clostridia bacterium (assembly GCA_938009115.1). Classification (GTDB taxonomy): domain Bacteria; phylum Bacillota; class Clostridia; order Peptostreptococcales; family Anaerovoracaceae; genus UBA10908. Next base: position 17,091 of record CALLHZ010000004.1, on the reverse strand, counting down.
AGCGTGGACTGCTTGGCGCCAGCCAGCATATTGCTCATCACCACATCGTCGATGGAGAGCGTAAACGAAAGAAAAGCTGCGCTCATGACGCCGGGCATGATGCTGGGCAGTGTGACACGGAAAAATGTCTGGAGCCGGTTCGCCCCAAGATCCATGGAAGCCTCTTCCAGGCTGTTGTCGTCTCCGCTGATCCGCCCCTTGATGGTCACCACCGCATAAGGAATGCAGAAGGTGCAATGCCCGATCAGGATGCTTCCCATACCCAGCCGCATGCCGACCGTCATGAAGACAACCAGGATCGCAACTGCCAGAACGATTTCCGGTACGATGATGGGGATATACAGCATCTGATTGACGAACCGTCGCCCTTTGAATTCGAATTTTCGCAATCCAAGGGCGCCGATGGTGCCGATGGTGACGGATATCAGGGTGGCTAAAACTGCGATGACTACCGAATACCAAAGGCTGTCGGTGAGGGCGTGATTGTTGAACAGCTCGCCGTACCACTTCGTGGTGAAGCCGACCCAATAATAGTTGTTGCGCTGGTCGTTGAAGGAAAAGACCATCATCACGACCACGGGAATATAGAAAACCGCGTAAATGAAGATCGCATACAGATCAGCCAGGGTCTTGTAAGAGCGTTTTTTCCGAGCTCTGGGGCTCATGGACATTTATACCACCTCCATGTCTTCGATGCTCGTAAATCGCGTGTACAGGAAGATAAGCAGCCCTGTGATGGCAATGAGCAGACAGGATAAGGCGGCACCCAGAGGCCAATTTCTGATCATGCCGAATTGATTCTTGATGATATTGCCGATGTACAGTACTTTTCCGCCGCCCAACATGTCCGGAACCGTGTAGACTCCGAGGGAAGGAATGAAAACGAGAATGATCGCCGAGAAAATTCCCGGGAACGTGAGTGGCAGAGTTATTTTTTTGAAGGTCGTCCTTGCATCGGCGCCCAGGTCGGCGGATGCTTCCAGCAGTGATTTGTTGAGCTTTTCGATGGAACTGTACATCGGCAATACGGCGAAGGGCAGCATGCTCGTAACCATGCCGAGGGCTACGAGTTCGTCGGTGTAGACAAACCGGACAGGCGCATCCGTGATGCCCGAATTTTGAAGAAAATTGTTCACCGGACCGCTGGTCTGAAACAAAAGCAGCCAACTGTTCAGACGCATCAGCGTATTGGTCCAGAAAGGGATCATGATGAGCGTGATGTATTTCGCGGCCTGATCCTTGGGGCGTTTGGCAATATAATAGGCAAAGGGATAACCCAGGCCGAGACATGCCAGCGTGGTAAAAGCGGCCACTTTGAGAGACTTCGATATCACATTGAAATAGGTGCTGTCCAATAATGTCAGGTAACTCTCCATGGACGGATCGTACACTACATCGCCGAAAATGCCCCGGGACATGAAACTGATAAAGATGATGAAAAACATGGGTACCGTAACGAAAAGGACCATCCACAGGGAAACGGGGCCAGCCATGGCCAGCGCGGGAAGTCTATTCTTCTTTTTCATTTCGCTCACCCGCTTCCGCTTTCCACTTGATGGCAACCGCTCTGGACGGCTTCCAGTGCAGAAACACCGCATCGCCGGCCTGAAGGGACTGGTCCTGCTCAAAACGTGAAAACTTGATCTCCTGGCCGTTTCGCAGATCCACAGCTGTCTTGATGACTGTTCCCATATAAATGAAATCCTTGATGCGGCCGGGAATGTCAAAGCCTTCGGCAGGCACCTTGGAAAATTCAACATATTCGGGCCGGATGGATATGTGGAGCTGCTCGCCGGCCATGAAACCCTCTCCGTTCACAAGAAGCCTCCCTGCTTCCGTCCGCACAGTCATAAGCCCGTCGCGAACTTCCTCCACGCTGCCGTCGAACAGATTGGACTCTCCGATAAAGCCCGCCACAAACCGCGTTCGCGGATAATCATAGATCTCCGTTGGCGTCCCCAGCTGCTCCACGACGCCCTCCCGCATCACAGCGATCCGGTCGCTCATGGTGAGGGCTTCCTCCTGGTCGTGGGTCACATAGACGAAGGTGATGCCCAAGCGCTTTTGAAGACGCTTCAGCTCGACCTGCATCTGCTTGCGCAGCTTCAGGTCCAAAGCGCCCAGAGGCTCGTCCAGCAGCAGTACTTTCGGATTATTGATCAGGGCCCTGGCAATGGCGACCCGCTGCTTCTGCCCTCCGGACAATTCATCCGGCTTCCGGTCCTCATACCCTTTCAGCTGGACAAGGTCGATCATAGCGGCCACTCTCGAAGCAATTTCCGCTTTGGAGACTTTCCGTATCGTCAAACCGTAAGCCACGTTATTGAATACCGTCATGTGAGGAAACAAGGCATAATTCTGAAATACCGTGTTGACATCACGCTGATAGGGCTCTTTGTTTTCCACGCTTTCGCCTTCGACTGTGATCGTGCCCGCAGAGGTCTCCTCGAAGCCTGCGATCATCCGCAGCGTTGTGGTCTTGCCACATCCGGAAGGGCCAAGCAGTGTGAGGAATTCGCCGGGTAATATTTCCAGGTTCATATCCCGGACTACCGTATTCTTCCCGAATCTTTTATATACGCCTCGAAGCGACACAATCGAATCAGACATCTATCCTCATTACCTCCTGCAGCTTTCAGTGACAAATCGAACAAGTTTACTATACCAAACGATTCTCAATTTTTCAATGCCGCAAGGGACTCCATATATGAAAACCGTGATTTTCAAGGCTGTAAGCGCCTTTCGTTTTTCTCAGATCCTCTATTTTGCCCGTGGCTGCTTTTCACCAATTTGATAAATTACTATACCAGATCGATCGATTTTCTTTGACGGAGGACATCGAAAGCGGTATATTGAAGACAGAAAAATATTCCATATCGCAGGAAGAAGGCTTGATATCATGAGAAAAAACCTGCTTACGCTGAATATCGTCCTGGCAAAGGAGCTTCGCTATATGCTTCAAAGCCAAAGCTACCTTCCGGGCGACAAGCTGCCGTCGGAGCGTATTCTGGCTGAAACATTCGGCGTTCAAAGAGCAACCATCCGGGAAGCGCTGAACGAATTAATTCAAGAAGGCGTGATCATTTCCGAAGAAAGAAAAGGTTATTTTATGGCCCGGCCCCGCATCGTCAAGCCGGTCAATTTCTTTGCGGACAAGCCGACGATCGTGGATCCGCATATCAAATACCGGATCCACGAATTCCAGTGCATCAACGCCAATGAAAGGCTGGCCGGCAAAATGCTGATCCCCAGAGAAACGCCGTTGCACCGAGTGGTCCGGCTTTGTCTGGACGACAAGGAGCCCATTGCGCTGGAAACATATTATATGTTGAAAGAGACAATGCCCTCGCTTGTGTCTGCCGATCTGAAAAGGCACAACATCACAGAAATGATCGAATCCGCGTCTCAGCACGGTATTGCAGGAAACAACCAAAAAATCACCCTTGTATACGCCGATGAAGAAGAATCCAAGCTGTTGAAAGTGGAGAATGGAACGCCATTGATGAAGCATAAGGGAATGGTCTACGATCACAAGGGACAGCTTCTTGTTTTTTTTGAAAACATTCTCCGCATCGACCGGTTTGTCTTTGTCCGAAGGGAGGCGCAATAAAGTGACTGCTCATTCCATCACACCTGATGTGCTCAGGGAGATGTTCATTGCACAGATCCAAAGCGGAGAATTTTTGCCTGGAGAAGTGATCCCCAGTGAACGCAGCCTGGCTCTCCGCTACGGAGTAAGCCGGCAGGTCGTGCGCAGCGCCATCGACCAGATGGTGAACCGGCGGCAATTGGTCAGAATACAAGGCCGGGGGACCTTTGTGAAAAAGCCTGATTACAACAAGGTTGCCTTCGGGGTGCTCAATGAGTCGGAAAACGCAAGCTTTACATCGCTGGTGCGCAATTTTGGCATTGAAATATCCAGCAAGGTCCTCGGCACGGGGATCATCGAAGGCCACAACTACTTTGCGGAACGGTTGCAGATACCTGCAAAGGATCCCGTCTTCGGACTGCACCGGATCCGCTACGGCAACCGGGAGCCCCTGGCCATCGAGTACACCTACCTGCCGTTGAAGTTTTTCCCGGAGATCCAGAATTACAATTTTGAACGGGTCTCCCTCTATGATTACATGGACTCTCAGGGACACCTGCCCTGCAATTTCAGGGAGACGATGATGATGGTGGAAGCCGGCGCAAAAATTTCAGGATATCTGCAGCTGGCCGACGAACGGATCGTCAATCGCATCGAAATTCTCGGCTTTGACGCAGAAGGCCGCATCGTGGAATACACCGAGAATTACTCCAGGCCGGACAAGCTGGAAGTGCGCTTTGTGACATAGCCTTTCCCAAATAAAAAAACGGGCAAAAGCCCGTTTTTCAATGTTTAAAGATCGTAGTACAATGCCAGGGCCTTGCGAAAAAACTCCGCCCGTCCCTCGGCCAGCGCCTCCATATTTTCAGCAAACCGGCCATCGCTGCAATACATTTCCGCAAGCCCTAAATGGGCTTCTGGCTTCAGCGCCTTGCCACCCCAATAAAATGAGAGCCACTCTCTATGGATGCTGCAAGCCTCTCTGGCGGCTTCGCAAGCCGGATCTCCGGCAGCAGCAGCTTCCTTGAGAGCCGCTGCAAAGTCAGCCGCCAGCTTTTCGGCCTTTTCAAATTCTTCCTGTGTAAGGGCGGCAAAGCGTTCATTTGACTTTTTCAGTTGTTTTTCTCCATATTTTTCCATCAATTCTTTGCCATATTTTTCCTGGTTTTCCTCCAGCAATTTTCGTTTGAGTCCTTCAAACTTTTCGTGATCCGTCATCTGATATTCTCCTTTCATTTGGGCGATCGTCTTTTCCACGTTGCCAATGATATCCTCTAATTGCGCTTTCTGTTTCGCCAATGCGATCCGATGAGTCTCCAACACGGTCAGCGCATCATATTCCGGATCATCCAAAATGCTGCGTATGGTTTCGGGACTGATTTTCAATATGCGAAAAAACAGGATCTGCTGCAAGCGGTCCACATCAGACTCAGTATAGATCCGGTAACCGTTGCTCCTTATTTTTGAAGGTTTCAACAAGCCGATTTGGTCGTAATACCGCAGCGTCCGTGTCGTAAGCCCTGATAATCCGACTAATTTTCCGATCGTATATTCCACTCTGTTTCCCTCCTGGATTAAGAATAAACCTTACCGCTGCGTCAAGGTCAAGAGGTTTTTCATTTTTTCTTTTTCCAAGAAATGCGGCAAGACAAAATCCGCAAAAAACCCGACACCCTACTATGGGTGTCGGGTACAGGATATCCTGCAGGGATGCACCTTTGATCACAGACCTTCAAACGCTGCGCCCTCGGGTGCCCGTTATCGGTTTACGCCCCCAGGCTCCGGAGCTCTTTCAGGTCCAGCGCGGCATAGGCGTCCAGAAGGTCGGCGACTTTTTTTGCGATCACGCCGCAGCCGCCAGGCCTGTTGCTCTCGATATTTAACGGCAGGAGCGGTTCATGAAGCGACTTTCTTAAAAGAAACCAGCCGTCTCCGTTGTCTTCATCGCAGGATACGCGAATTCCTTCATAATTAGGTTCCACCACGGCCATCCCACAGCGGCATCTTCCGCCGCAAGGACTTTCCCGGGTGCACGCGCCTGTAGCGATCAGAGATCTCAATTCCTGAATGATGCCGTCAGCATAGACTGAAAAGCCTTCCGCAAGAACAGGGATCCTTACCTCCATGGCCTCAGCCGGTTCCTGAAGCTTCGCAATCAGGGAACCGATATCCATTCCCTCCTGTTTCAAACGCGCGGCCCGGATCACGATCTTTGTGGCCAGGTATGCTCCGTCATCCAAAAAATAATTCTCCCGGAAAGCCGCATGGCCCGAAGTCTCTATGGCCAAAGGACAATCCCGGTCCTCCGCATTCAACGCCAGCGCTTTTCCGATGACATTCCTATATCCGCGCTGATACCGCAAATGCCGAAAGCCCAGTTCTTCTTCAAGAAATAATGTCAACTGATCGCTGGTGACGCTGTCCGTTACGATGATACTGCCTTCTTTTTCTGGGGAGATCAAGGAGGCGGCCAATGCGACGATGCGATTTCTGGCAATCTCATGACCCGCTGCATCCACTGCCGCCGAACGATCTACATCTGTGTCGAAAAGGATCCCCAGGTCGGCCCCGGCGTGGTAAGTGGCCAGGGAAAGGGATTTCATGGCCTCCGGGTCTTCCGGATTGGGGGAATGATTCGGAAAGCGGCCGTCGGGCTCCAAGAACTGGCTGCCGGAGGTATCCGCGCCCAAAGCCTGCAATACATGAGTGACAAAAAAACCGCCCGCGCCGTTGCCTGCATCGCAAACCCCCCGCAATCCTGCCAAAGCATTCTGCTCCGAAGGGCACGCCAGCTCGCGGCAAACCACCTGCCGCAAATGCGCCGCATATCGCTCCATCAGATCACAGGAATTCCAGCTGCCCTCGGAGGCGTCTCCGGGAGAAACATCAGGAGCGGAAGCTATTTCCACGATGTCTGCGATATCCTGCTTCTCCAGGCCGCCTGCCCGGGAAAAATACTTGAAGCCATTCCGATCCCAGGGCAGATGGCTGGCGGTGATCATCACGGCCCCGTCTGCGGCGATCTCCGGAAAGACAGTAGACATGAACATGGCCGGCGTGGAAGCCATTCCGCAGTCCAGTACCTGGACCCCAAAGTCTCGCAATGACTCGCACACGACCCGGGAAAGTGCTTCACCCGACAATCTTGAATCCCGTCCGACGGCCACAGTCAGCGGACCGGGTCCAAGACGTCTGTTCGAAGCCAGCCAGACGGCAAAGGCCCGGCTCAAGTCCCGGGCAGCTTCGGGTGTCAGTGTAACCGGCTTACCGGAAGCGTCCGGCAGCGCCACGCCACGGATGTCGCTGCCGTTCTGCAATGCTCTGTAATTTTTCATGATATACTCCTCATTGCTCAGACCGGGCGGCCAAAGGCCGCCCGGTTATACTACAGTTCCAGTTTCAGATCTCCGGGACGGATCCAGCCGATTTTCCGAAGAGGATAAGCGATCATTGGCGTCAGAAAGGCTGGCAACACAATGCAGACCATGATCACAGCGATCCATCCGGTCATGCCGGCCCGGGCAAACCACTCACTGGAATACACGCCGATCGGCCCTACCAATCCGCAAGTCCCCATGCCGGAAGCAACAGCGACGCCATTTTCCATCTGGAAGATACATGTTGCGATCGGACCTGTCACGGCGCCGGCCAGCGTGGGCGGGATCCAGACCTTTGGGTTTTTCACGATGTTGCCCATCTGGAGCATGGAGGTTCCAAGGCCCTGAGCCAGAATACCTCCCCAGCGATTTTCAGGGAAGCTCATCACAGCGAATCCGACCATCTGTGCGCAGCATCCGGCAGTGGCCGCACCGCCGGCCAGGCCGACCAGTCCCAAGGTCGCGCAGATGGCGGCGCTGCTGATCGGAAGGGTCAAGGCGATGCCGACGAGCACGGCAACCAGGATGCCCATGCCAAAAGGCCGAAGTACCGTAGCTTGCATGATCATAGCGCCGAAGCCAGTCATAATGGCCGATACGCCGGGACCAATGGCTACTGCGACGGCAATGCCGGATATAATGGTGACTGTGGGCGTCAACAGGATGTCGACTTTTGTTTCCTTGGATACCAGTTTTCCCAACTCAGCAGCTACAATGACAGAAAACAGCGTTCCCAGGGGGCCGCCCAGCGCGTTGGCGCCCATCCCCACGGCGCAAAGTGAAAAAAGGACCAGACCGGGCGCCTTGAGCGAGTATCCGATGGCAACCGCCATCGCAGCGCCCGTTGCGCCTGTGGCATATCCGGCAATCTCTCCCAGCCACGGCCAGCCCAGTTTTCCGGACAGCGTGTTGAAGATCGTTCCAATCAGAAGCGAAGCAAAAAGGCCGAAGGCCATCGAGCCCATTGCATCCACGAAGTAGACCTTTACCGACAGCGTAACGCCTTTTCTTGTGGCAAAGCCCCTTACTCCGGTCTTTGGTTCTTCCATTGCTTTTGCACCTCCTACACGTGCTGCGACATGAGTCGCTCTTCCACTTCCTGCCTGCCGGTAAGTCCGCAAGCACCAATATACCGAACGGAACAAGCTGCAGCGGCATTGGCGAAGCGGGCGCATTCGACCGGCGCCTTTCCCTCCAGCAGCCCGGCGATGAACCCGGCGGCAAAATTGTCACCGGCACCGGTAGTATCCTTGGCATCGTCGACGGGAAATCCGGGAATGTGATGATGCTCTCCGCCACGACCGAAAAGATGACAGCCGCTTCTTCCGGTCTTGACCACCACATGGCCCGCGCCCATCTCCGTCAGGCAACCGGCAATTCGGTCGATCTCTCGTTCTCCCGTAAGCCAGCAGCCCTCCTCGTAGTTTGGGAAAATATAATCCGTATAAGGCAAAAATGCCTCCATTTCGACCTTCGCCGCCGGGTCTGGTCCACGGATAACGTCCACACAGGTGATGATCCCCCGGGATTTAGCCGTTTGAAGGAGCTTCGGCAGAGATTGTGTCAGACCGGGACAAGAGAATGCGCTGCCAACGGAAACTACCTGGGCGTCGTTGAGCGCCGCCCAGTCGATGCAAGCTTCAGAAAGGGCGTTGTCAGCCCCTTGATTGATGATAAAGCTTCGCTCTCCGCCGGGGTGGATGCAGACCAGCGAAACAGTCGTGGGAAGGCTGGGATGCCGGGCCACGGCAGACATATCCACGCCGGAACGATTCCCCTGCTCCAGGATAAAGTCTCCGAACAGATCACGCCCCACAAAACTCATCAGGCGAGCCCTATGCCCGAGTTTTACCAAGGCGATGGCTTCATTGATGGCATCACCGCCTGTATGATACGAAAAAGACGGGATCCGCGTCGTCTCAGTGCAGAATGCATCCCGGGAGATCCCCGGTATGAGCACGTCGCAAACCGCCAGCCCGTAACAGATCGCCGTTCCTTGCCTCAAGCTCCCCTCCTATGATTTTCCCTGACTTCCGAACAGAAGGATCTTCTCCTTCGTTCGTTCCTTCACCGCTTTCACATGATGGTCAAAAATAGTGTAATAATTGGCGCCCTCTTCGACATCCTGCCGAAGGCGTTCCACAGCAGAGAGCAGCAGCTCCGTGTGTATATTGATCTTTGTGATGCCCAGGGCCGCGCAGCGGCGGATATCCTCGTCGGGGATCCCGGAAGCGCCGTGAAGGACCAGGGGCACGCTGACGGCCTTGCGCACAGCCTCCAGGACCTCGTATCGGATCTCAGGCTTGCGGCGATAGACGCCGTGGGCATTGCCGATGGCCACGGCCAAGGCATCGATCCCCGTGCGTCCCACGTACTCGGCAGCCAGGGAGGGATCTGTGAACCCGTAATCCGAAAGGTCCGACATTCCTTCATCACCCACATGGCCCAATTCTGCCTCTACCGGGATGCCAAGAGGTTTGCAGAATGCCACGACCTCCAGGGTTCTTTGGATGTTTTCCTCAAAGGGAAGTGCCGACGCGTCGATCATGACAGAGTTGAATCCTGCATCCACGGCGCTCTTGACTTGCGCAAGCGTATTGGCATGATCCAGATGGATCACAACGGGCAAATCGGTTTCTTCCGCATAGGAACGCATCAGCTTCGCGTAGTGGCGCATCGGTGAATAGACTTCAAAAGGCGGACCGTAAGCCAGTATGACAGGGGCCCTGAGCTCTTCCTGCGCCTCCATGACGCCTTTCAGCAGTTCCAGATTGAATACGTCAAAGTTGCCGACGCTATACCCTTCTGCCCCGGCCTTTTCCAACATTGTTCGCATCGATACCAGCGCCATCGCTATATCCGCCTTTCATTTTTGATTTGAATATCCAGCTGCGGGAAGGGAATGGTGACGCCGGCTTCCTGAAGCGTATCTTTCACTTTGTTCATATTGTCCCACTTCACGTTCCAGAATTCCGACGTCCGGCACCAGGCGCGAAGGATCAGATTGACGGAACTGTCTCCATAGTTGTCCACTACGCAGTAGGGCACCGGATCCGGAAGGATCCGCGGATCTTCTGCCAGCATGTTCAGCAGGGCTTTCTTTGCCGTCTCGATATCGGCCTCATAGGCGATGGCGATGTTCATTGTCAGGCGCCTGTTCTCCAGTTTGGAGTAATTGGTGATCGTGCTGTTGGTCAGTTGCCCGTTGGGAACCGTCACCACTTGATTGTCGATGGTCAGGATCGTGGTGTACAGCAGATCGATGCTGTCGATCATACCGGAGACGCCGCAGCACTCCACATAGTCTCCTTTCGTGAAAGACTTTGTGAACATGATCAGGATGCCGCCGGCAAAATTTCCGAGACTGTCTTTCAGCGCAAGAGCTACAGCGGCGCCGGCAGCGGCGAAGACGGTGAGAAACGTGGTGGCCTCGATGCCCATATAATCCAAAAGCGTAATGAGCAGGATCGACCACAGAACGACTTTCAGAATATTTCTGAAAAATTTATGGAACATGGGGTCGATGCGTGTCTTCTTCATAAACCGGGAGAAGACACGCATCGTAACCTGGATCACAAAAATACCGGCAGCCAGGATCAGAAGAACCACAAACGCTTTGTCTGTCAGCTGTGCAATTGTACTTTTGTCAAAGAATGTCATTGATTTTCCTTTACAGTTTCCAGAGATAATCGAATAATTGGCGAGTCACGGCAGGAACGACCTCGAACAAGCTCTTCTTGTTCACGCGTTCCGTCCACTGGTGGTACTCTTTGCCGATAGGCCCGTAAATGACCGCGGGTATGCCGATTTCTTCCATGGCTTTGAAATCGAGCTCGTAAAGCTCGCCCCACATGGGCGTATTGGCCGAGAATTTCGTGTAATCGAAGGGATGGTCGATCCCGCAATAGCTTGCGTCAGAAATGCCCATAAAATAGTTTTCGTAGTCCATTTTCTGTCCGAACCCGGTCTCTGCAGCCTTCTTGACTACTGCATAAGCTTTGCTTCCGGTATCCTCTTTTCCTTTGATCAGATCGCTGTGGATCGGCAGATAGTAAGGCGGCGCAAAGCCGATCAGAACAACGGGATGCTTGATCTCTGCATATTTCAGCACAGCCTCCATCAGCTTGAGCGTGGCGGCGGGGAAATTCAGTTCACCATCAAGGACCCTCTGCCCCACTGCCTTGTACACGCCGGCATAGTATGCGTCAAAGCCTGCGGAATCCCTGGCCTTCAGTTCGCCGACCAGTTCCTCGAAGGCGTAGACAGCGGTCTTGTATTCGATCTTGTCTTTTTCTGCGAATTTGTCTCTCTTTTTATACTCCTGATAGACGCCGTCCAGTTCTTTGACGCTGTGCTCCAAGGCCTCCCCGGCGATCCTGCGAAGCTTTTCCATGATCTGCTGGGGCGTGGTATCAAAGGTCAGGGCAGTAAAATAACCGGCAGCCCGGTAAGGAATCGAGACGTCATAGAGCTCCTTCATGTCCCTCATATACGTCCATGTGGGCGGCACCGTGGCCTCGTCTTTGTAACGGTCCGAAAATTCCAGGGAAATATTGGTTTTTTGATAGATTTCTGCCAGAATGCCAAGCGGCGTGATACCGTCGAAGCAGTGGCCCACATGAGCGGTGACACCCTGGACCATCACAACGGGCATGACCTTTCCGACAGATCCGATCGACATGACCTGCGCGCCGTTTCGCTCGTTGGTGGGTTCGGGGTCCACGACCATTTTCAGGTCCAAACCATAACGGTTTTTCAGTTGGAGGATCAGCCCGGCCGCCGCCCGCATCCCTGCGGAATAAGATTCTTCGTCCGGCACTGTGATCATGAGAAGATTGCCAGGCAGTTCACCCTTTTCGGCAAGAGCGGCATATTCTTCAAATAGAGCCAAATGCATGGCCACGCCGCCCTTCATGTCGGCTACGCCCCGCCCCCAGATCCATTCGCCGGATTCCAGTTCGACCCGGGCTTCCGGAGACAAGTCTTTTTTCGCAAGGGCCTTTTCAAGTTCATCCCCGATCCTGAAGGCCTGCTCGGCCAGTTCGCCATAGCTTTCTGTGCTGACGACATCGGTATGCCCCATGGATACGACAGTGTTGGACGAATTGCCCAGAATCAGCCCATAGGGAACCGTTCGGCCGAAAGGATCGTTGGGAATAGGGTGAAGTCCGAATTGATCCGGATGGCTTTTGAAATAAGGGATCCGGGCGAAGGCTGCGTGAACATATTCCGACATCGCACATTCTTTATCCGAATAACTGACGCTGTCCACCGCCACCATCTCTTTCAGCAGTGTATAGATCCTGTCCTCAATGTTTTTGTTCATGGGAATCCTCCTAAAGGTTTCGTGGTGAAATATTGATTCTATGCGAAAACATACGACACATACTTATTTAAGATTATCACAAATCCCTTCTTCTTCCAAGCCGCAACAGAAGAAAAGCCCCGCCTCCGACAAACGCCAGGATCACCGCAAAACAGTGCATAAAATAAATTTCAGGCAGGATCAGGATCACAGGATCCGTGGTTTCGTCAAAAATCCAGTAGTCATTCCGAAAGACCACTTCGTGGAAAAGAACAAAAGCGCGATTGAAATCCGACGCCGCGAAAATTCCGAGGAGAGACGGCACCGTCAGCATCGTCAGGCCGGCTGTGCGAAGCCCTTTGGAACGATCGGCCCGGAGTCCGGAGCGCAGCAGGAGCATGAGCGCCAAGCCGCCGGCGGCGCCCAGGATAAAGACGATACGAAACACCGTTTTGACCTGTTCAAAATGATAAGCGGCCCCAGAGGAAAAAGAAAAGGTCGGCAGCGAAAACGAGGAACGGACCCAAGGCATACACCATCGAATGAGCGCATCATAATTGGTAAGGATCTCTTCTCTGGAAAAACCGGACATCCCCACAATATTCAGGTGATCCATTTCGAAAAGGTAGAATGGGCGGAACAATAACACAAAAGCAAGGCCAAGCGCAATGAAAAATGCCATCGCACCCAACCCTGCTGCGGCATGACGTGCCGTCGTCAATAATCCTCCATGATCCCTACGGGAAAGCAGCCGCATCGATGACTGCTCAGTCCATAATGCCCAGCGCTTTTTTGAGCAGTGGATCCAAGACATTCAGCGCCCTTGCCTTGAAGCGGGCCGGAACACCGTAAAAGGCTTCGGCGATGCTGCCCGCAATGGCAGCGATCGTATCGCTGTCTCCACCGATGGAGATGGCATTGCGGATCACGTCTTCAAAATCTGTTCCCTCAAGAAAAGCGGCGATCGCCTGGGGAACGCTCCCTTGGCAAGTCTCGTCGAACTGATAATCCGGGCGGATCTGATCCAAGGTAAAACTCAGGTCATAATACTGGGACAGATGCTTTCGGATCTGCTCTTTCGTACACTTCTGACGCGCCATGTAGATGGCTTCCGCTACAGCCACGGCCCCTTTGATCCCCTCAGCGTGATTATGAGTCACCTCTGCTGAATATACTGCAAGCTCCTTGGCTTCGGACAAGCTGTCCGCCAGCCATGCGGCAGCGGATACGCGCATGGCAGAACCGTTTCCATAGCTGTTATAAGGCTTGGGATCCTCTGATATCAGCCACTGATTGAAACGGGCTCCGTATCCGCATACAGGATATTCTCTGCCGATTTCCCTCATATACTCAACCAGAAGGACGTGCACATCCTTTGACTTGTCTTTTTTATATTCTCGCAAAGCGGCACACACCGCGCAGGTCATCACGGTATCATCCGTAAAGTGGCTGTTCTTCTTCCAAAAGGGGAAGTCCTTGCTCTTTACGTTGTTGAATTCGTACACCGATCCAACGATATCACCTATGATCGCCCCAAACATAGCACTCTCCTAACGTTCCGAATCTGCAATTTCCTACTTTATTGTACTGTTTTTTTTGCAAAAAGTCCAGCGCCCGGCGCAGAAGCGCTCGGACAATAAAACCCGCCGGAGCAAAGATGCTCTCCGGCGGGCTGCAGGATCCCTATATATATTACAGGATCAGTCCCCCGATCGAAACAAACAGCGGGGCAAAGACGACTGCGACAATGGTCATCAGTTTAATGAGGATATTGATCGAAGGTCCGGAAGTGTCCTTGAACGGATCGCCTACAGTATCGCCCACAACAGCAGCTTTATGGGTCTCGCTCCCTTTTCCGCCGTAAGCGCCGCCTTCAATGTATTTCTTGGCATTATCCCAAGCGCCGCCTGCATTGGCCATCATGATGGCCAGCAGAACACCGGCAGCCACTGCGCCGGCCAGCATGCCGCCCAGCGCGGCAGGCCCCATGATGATGCCAACGGCCAACGGCGCGATCACAGCCATCAGGCCCGGCACGATCATTTCCTTCAGGGCTGCCCCGGTGGAAATGTCAACGCATCTGGCATAATCCGGCTTGGAAGTACCGGCCATGATGCCGGAATCTTCGCGGAATTGTCTGCGCACCTCTTCGATCATCTGATTGGCAGCTTTTCCAACGGAATTCATGGTCAATGCAGAGAACATGAACGGCAGCATAGCGCCGATGAACAGGCCTGCGATGACAAAGGGATCCAGCAGATCGATGGCAGACAAGCCCACGACCTGGGAGTAGGAAGCAAACAACGCCAGCGCCGTAAGGGCGGCGGAGCCGATGGCAAAGCCTTTGCCGATAGCAGCCGTCGTGTTGCCCACAGAGTCCAGCGTATCAGTGATCTTGCGTACATCGTGAGGAAGCTCCGACATTTCGGCGATACCGCCGGCATTGTCCGAAACAGGACCGTAAGCATCGACGGCAATCGTCATGCCCGCGGTCGAGAGCATTCCAACAGCAGCCAGCGCGATGCCGTAAAGGCCGGCGGCCGCGTTCGCCAGCAGGATCCCCACGGCGATGATGATAATGGGGTATACAGTGGAAAGCATACCGACACCCAGGCCGCTGATGATCGTCGTGGCAGCGCCGGTCTGGGATTGCTCGGCTATTTTTTTGACATATCTGTAGTCCGCCGATGTATAGATTTCCGTGATCTTGCCGATGGCAGTGCCCACGACGAGACCGGAAATCGTTGCGATGGCGGCATTGAAATTACCGAAAAACGATTTACTGAGGAACAGAGACACACCGATCACCAGGATCGCGGAAAGATACGTGCCCATGTTGAGCGCCTTTGCCGGATTAGAATTCTCATCGCCCTTCACAAACATAATGCCGACGATGGACGCAAGAATGCCCACGGCGGAAAGGATGAGCGGGAAGATGGAACCGGTGAGAGGATCCAATGTAAAAGATTCACCGATGAGAGGGTTGATCGTGGGAATGATCACCGCCAGGGTAATGGCAGAAATGATCGAACCCACGTAGGACTCAAACAGATCGGAACCCATGCCGGCCACATCGCCCACATTGTCGCCCACATTGTCCGCAATGACGGCAGGATTTCTGGGGTCGTCTTCGGGGATGCCCGCCTCGACCTTTCCCACCAGGTCCGCGCCCACGTCAGCGGCCTTGGTATAGATGCCGCCGCCGACCCGGCCGAACAGCGCCATGGATGAGGCGCCAAGGCCGAAGCCCGTGATGCACTGGGCAGAGGTAGCCACGCCCATGATGGCGAAGGAAGCGCCGATGCCCAGAAGGCCAAGCCCCACGACGCAAAGCCCCATGACAGCGCCGCTGCGGAAAGCGACTTTCAAGGCTTTGTTCATGCCCCCTTCTCTTGCGGCATTGGCTGTGCGCACATTGCCTTTCGTTGCGACCTGCATCCCGAAATAGCCGGCCAGAACGGAAAACAGCGAGCCGATGACGTACAGGATCGCCGTAACGGGATCGATAAAAATCGCCAAAACAGCTGTCAGGACGATGACCACTATAACCATCGTCTTGTACTCCCTTTTCAAAAAGGCCATGGCTCCCTCGTGAATGAAGCCGGCGATCTCCTTCATCCGGTCCGTTCCCGGATCTACAGAACCTACCCATTTGGCCAGAAAAAACGCCACAAGCAGGGACAATACCCCCACTGCCGGCGCCGTGAATAATAATATGTCGTTCATTGATCTGCATCCTCCTTTAGATTGATTAGTGAGAACAACAATAATATAAAAGGTAAAGAGGTGCTGCATTCCGGCAGACCTCTTACGACTTGGCAAACATATTCATGCCCGGGCCCGGCCGCAGACCGGGCTCCCGGACGATACTACTCCAAGGTCACCAAAACCAGGGTGCAGATAATGAACACCACTGCGCCGGCCACAGTAATTTTACTCAGGATCGCCTCGTAGCCCTTGCTCTTTTTCTTGCCGAACAACTGCTCGGCGCCTCCGCCTATGGAACCGGACAATCCTGCACTGTTTCCATGCTGAAACAGAATGCTGGCAATCAGCACCAAACATGCAATACCCAGCAAAACCATCAGAAATGTTTTCATTTCTGTACCTCCTTGCTAAAATAACTATTGTATTTTAGCACATAGCGGAGGGGATGGCAACAGGATTTTATTCCAGAACCGCGCCTCTGGCGGCGTCGGTCACCAGCTTTGCATAGCGGGCAATGTACCCGGTTTTGATTGGCGGTTCCGGACAGATCCAGGCAGCCCGCCGTTTCTCTAAGACTGTGCTCTCCACCAGCAGATCGATGCGGCATGCAGGAATATCGATGGATATGATATCTCCTTCGCAGACCAGGGCAATGGGTCCGCCTTGGGCAGCTTCAGGGCATACGTGGCCGATGGAAGCGCCCCGGGTAGCGCCGGAAAACCGCCCGTCCGTGATCAGCGCCACTTCTTTGTCCAGCCCCATACCGGCAATGGCAGAAGTAGGATTAAGCATTTCCCGCATGCCCGGCCCGCCTTTGGGTCCTTCATATCGAATCACAACGACATCGCCGGGGCGGATGCTGCGGGCGTAGATCGCTTCGATCGCTTCTTCTTCGCAGTTGAACACCCGGGCTGGGCCCTGATGGACACGCATGGCGGGGTCTACGGCCGATTGTTTCACGACGCAGCCCATGGGGGCCAGCGTTCCCTTGAGCACAGCGATCCCTCCGTAGGGCGAGAAAGGTTCCTCGATGGGCCGGATCACTTCGGGATCCATGTTTCGAACTCCCGACAGATTTTCGTCCAGGGTTTTTCCTGTACAGGTCATCAGCG
>CALLHZ010000003.1 GCA_938009115.1 uncultured Clostridia bacterium | reverse complement strand
CAGCTGCATCACGGAATCCAGCCTCATATGGTTTTCATAGTCGGCCAGGCTGATCTCTTCCCATGGGTGGGTCATACGACAGCTCCTTTCTCCGTTAATAAGAAGCAGGAAAAGCCGCCTCCCCGAACCGTAGTGTTGTACCACAACCTCAGGTCCACATCCAGGAGGCGGCCCTCGTCCATGATACGGACAATGGCATTATCCTCGTCGCATTCGATCGACACAATGGTCACCCAGTGCCATCGGTCCAGATTGTGTACATCGCCGTTGCAGAGGTTAAGAAATGCCACCGGGACATCCACAGCCAGCGCACCTGAAATAAACTGCAGGATTTCGGCAAAGGAAGGGCGCGACCCCGTATTCTGAGGTACATCCAGCGATCGGGCCTCCACACCCAGCCCTTTGGTTTTTGCATATTCCAGGAACCCTTCACAGAACATGCGGGTGGCAGGGATCCCTTCATCGCCCGGCGTTACGTAACACCAGGCTTCCTCCATGGCCGCCAGACAGGCGGACTGCCCTTGCGAAACCGGAGAGCTTACATGAAAAGCTTTATATAATATGTAAGTCATGATCATACATGCCACCGTGGGACCACAGCCGGCGATCCGCTGTGGAGCCGTGGGATACCATTCCTGGCAGAATCCGCAAACGCCCTCGAACTCCGCCCCTTCCGCCCGAAAGACCGCATCGGCATGCTTCAGTGACTCTTGATATATTTTCATTGATCCGCTCATTCTTTGATCCTGAATCTCAACACTGTTTTCAGTTTATCCCCAACGCTTTTGCGCGGGTCAGACAAGTAAATTTCCCGATGGGTCAGGGATGCACGCTCATATCCGTTATCGGCACAAAACTGCTGCATCTTTTCAAAGCTTGCAGGCTCTTCATCGTAAGGGCCCGTGTGCAATATTTGACAGCATAAGCCTTCTTCAATCACAACAGCCTGGAGTCTGTCCAAACTGGCATTTGGCTTTTTCTTTTTCGTCTCAACAAGAAAGCGATCGAACAGCTGACTGTTCAGGAAGTCCGGCTGACGAATCATGATCGAGTAAGCGTAGTTGCTTTTGTCGGTGGAAGGCTTCGTTTTGTCGACCAGATCCCAAACGCCTTCCAATGGAAAGACGGTATAGTCGTAATATCCCTCCGGAGGTTCCTTGCTCTTGTATGACATTTTTACGGCGTAGCTGAAGCTGTAGAGCGCCGCTGTAGCCTCGGCAAAAGCTTCTCCGTTGGGATCTCCCTGACCGTCGATCGCCGCAAAAGAAATGGCGGGCACCCGGATGACAGAGGGCTGTACGCCTGGAAGATACAATTCTTTGTAATCTTTTTTATATTCCACTTTACGCATGTTGCTCTTCCTCTTCGGGCATGTCCTGTCCGGGGGCACCGGCGATGATCGCATCGACAGAAAGGCCGGGGAATTGGTATCTTCTGCGACCGGCGGTTTTATTCCCGTATTCGATGGCCTCCACGGGACACCACTGAACGCAAGCAACACAATGCTCGCAATGATGCTGCCAAACCGGGCGTTCCGCAAGCATCCAAATATTTCCTGCGGGGCATACCTTCGCACACAGACCGCATCCAATGCAACGGTCGGACACCTGAAACCCCTCATCCCATCCGGCAGTATCATGATAGAGGGCCTTTTGATTTACCATACGGCTCAATAGCTTAAAGCTTCTTGCTGTCGGCCTGGATATTCCTTCAGCGATCTCCGCGGCGGCGGCATCAGCAGCAAGAATCGCCCTGGGCAGCAATCTGTTGATCGTTTTCGAGGAAAACGCCTGATATTTAACGATATAATTCCCCGGCATCCTGGCCCCTGTCCCGTAGGACAGCAAAAGCCCTTTCTCCTTTAAAACATCCTCCAGCATCCCCAGGGTGTCCATGACAAGGGCACCGTAGGTTGCAAAGGCGAAACAACAGGTGTCCGGCAGAATATCAAGATCCCGGACAAACCGCTCCACCAGCCTGGGCATACCGCCGTAATATACGGGAAAAACAAATCCGATCCTGCGACCGGGACCACCCACGGGTTGCTGGGATGAATTCACAGCCATAGATCGGACATCACAGTCTCCAAGCCCGCCGGCGATCCGCTGCGCAATGGTCAGCGAATTGCCGGTGGAAGAAAAATAATAAATCATATCACTCATATGTTCTGCTCATTCCATCGGTATTTTCGGTTTCCGAGAAGCTTATCCATGTCGCAGTCCAGACACAAGCCGTTATGACAGCATATCCTGCCGCCGCAAACAGGACAGCGCCACGTATTCTCTTCTTTTTCCAAAAACTTTTCCATACCGTCCGCTTCGATCGCCCGAAGGTTCTCGATCATGCTCATATGGTATTTTGTTCGATAGCGCTTGTCCAGCGATTTCAGCCTTTCGCAGGGGAAAGACGGACAGTCCGTGCAGAAGCGCACAAGACCCTCTTTCATCGTTTCGCACCGATCTCCCATGTGGGTGCAGTGCTCTCCCCTCGGAATACACCCGGGACAATATTTCCGATGAAATCCCCTTTTATTCAGATCCTTCTCCTGAAAAAGATAGGCAATGCACAGGCTGCAGTTCATCCCACAGGGAGCAATCATTTCTTCTCTCATCATATCCACCTCTGCTTGCACGTCTGTGCCTCCTACAAAACCATATCAGTCAAATCGGTGATAAACGCCAACGTTTTCTTTGTCAATTCAGCCTTTAAGCTTTCAGGATCATCAAAATCAGGCGCTTCGGCCAAAATGTCCTCAAGGATGGAATCCACACCGGGCAGAACTTGAGACAACTTATATCTGCCAAGATCCTTTCCTTTGAGCCGTTCGATCCATTCCGCCTGGACCATCCTGTTGCTGCCGCCCAGCCAGGCTTCAAAACGACCCTCTTCGTGGAGATAGACGACAGCGGTCTTCAGTTTCTTATCCCTCAGAGCAGGGGGAGTAAAGGCAAAGTAGGTCATATCCATATACCCGAAATACAGAGCGCTTGCGTGACAAGCCGGGTTTTCATATTCCATATGGGCCTTGAGAGTCGACATGAAAGTCATGATCCCTTTGTATGCTTTCTGAATATGTCCTTTTCGCAGTTGTTCCCGGTATTCCCGGATCTCTTTATTCAATGGGCCCATTCGATCACCTTTCACGCCTTGGTTCCTTCAATTTAATCCTTCGCTTGCATCATTTTACCATAAAGCTTGTCCCTGATAAACAAGCAGGTTTCGTCCATGGCTTGTGTCGCTTCCGGAAACATAGGGGCCAGCAACGGAAAGCAATGAAACATTTCTTTCCATACCTTTAACTGCACATCGACACCGGCTTTGGAGGCTTTGCCGGCAAACCGTACCGAATCGTCCAGCAGGGTCTCATCCTCGCCCACGTGGATCATGAGCGGCGGAAGACCCGCCAAATTCCCAAAGAGCGGTGATGCATATGGATGAGTCGGATCGCCGGTCCCAACGTAATATTTCGTGTATGTCTCGTTTGCCCCCTTCGGCGTGCACGGATCAGCCTTCGCCTTCGTTCTGATTGACTCGCCCGAAAGCGTCATGTCCACGCAGGGGGAAAACACTGCGCAGGCTGCCGGCAATGTGCCACCGTCATCTTTGATCTTCAGCAGGGTGGCCAGCGCAATACCTGCACCGGCAGAGTCTCCGGCAAACACGATGTCTGCAGGCACATATCCCTGATCCTGAAGCCACTGATAGACCTTCGCCCCGTCAACGACAGCCGCCGGCGCGGGATGCTCCGGGGCCAGGCTGTAGTCAAAGGTCAGCATGTTTACGCCGAGCCTCAAAACAAAATTGCCGACGATATTTCTGTGGGACCGGGCGCTGCCCATGACAAAACCGCCTCCATGGAAATACAGAACGACCTTGTCGCCAGGCGCCCCGTCGACTCGGATCCATTCTGCATAAAAATCAGGAAAGTCCGCCGGGATATATGTGACACCCTCGATTCCTTTGACCAACTTGGCCGCCGACGCCTCCGTCTTTTCTCGCAGCGCCTCAATGCTTGTATGTTCATCGATCACCTCGGCCCGAAGCTTTCCTTCCATCAGATGCCTGTGCTTGAGGAGTAAATGGAATCCTTTTCCTTTGATGCTCATTTGTCATACCTCCGCATCTGCTCCTTCTCTACAATAAACCAAGCCGCCACCAGCCCTTTATCCGGTAGCGATATCTCTCCTGCCCTGGTGTTCTTGTAAATCGTCAATCCGTTCAACAAGCTCCAAAGGAGGATGGCAAGCTCATAGGGATCCCCTGAAACAAGCGTTCCCTCTCTTTGCCCTTGCGCGATCATTTGACTGAGCGCCTGGTACGGAAAATCCCGCTTCTGCTTCAGCGCGTCCCCGGCCTGTGGGGGAATCGACTCCGATCCCATGGCCTGAGCAATCAGGCTGCTGGTCTGCCGGTACCGGTCACTGTTCTTGATCGTTTCGTACATCGTATCGATCACCTGCATAAGCTTTTCCTTGCCGGTGAGCGCGGACCCCAGCAGCGCAGCCGCCGCTTCGTTCATCTTATCCAGCGCATCTTCGATCAAGTCCACGTATATATCGTTCTTTGATGCATAGTATCTGTACAGCAACCCCTGAGAAACACCGGCCTCCTCTGCGATATCCTGAATGCGGGTCGCACTCAGCCCCTTCAAAGAAAACTGATGGAGCGCCGCTTCGATGATCCGCTCCCGGCTCTGCTTGCGGAGGGATTCATTTTGTTTTGTATTCCTTGCCATAAGGCTTCCCCTTCTTCAACATATTTGAATGAATGTTCATTCATTTTAATGCGAACGGATCCCTTTGTCAAGTGCCCCGTGAGGATCATTTCATCGCCCGGTGCTCCTGCTCCAGGATCGAATAAAACAGACGATCCACATACTGTCCATTCATAAAAAAGTAATCCCGCTGGGTGCCCTCATAACAAAATCCGCACTTCTCGATCACTTTTCTGGAGGGAATGTTGTTTGCCATGTGCGAGATCTGCACCTTGTGAAGCCCTACTGTTTCAAACCCATAGGCGATCGCAGCTTCCGTGGCTTCGGTAGCATATCCCTTCCGTTGAAAGTCCGATCCGATACAGTATTCGATCTCGCCGAAGTGGTTCTTGTCATCCATCAGAAAATAGGCGATTTGCCCGATGCATTCTGTTCCGCCTTTTTCAAAGATCGCCCATCTATAGTAATTCGGATTCTCGTACCCACTGATGTACTTGTCCAGCAAGCCTCGAACCGATTCTTTCGTCGTATAGGCCGGTTCCGCATACATGGATTGTACTTCCTCATCTGCCACCCAGTTCTTCAGCATCGATTCGTCGTCGCTGTAATCGAATTTTCGCAGCAGCAGCCTTTCTGTCTCTACCGTCATGGTCCCTTTATGTGTCATCATATTATGCTCCACTCCTCTCCCGGATCCAGCCATGCCGTATATAATGCTCATTGTCCAGGCTTGGCGTCTCTTCGTGCTTCAGCACCACGCTGTGCTGCCATTTACAGAATGCAAAAAGAAGGCGAACCTTTAGGCGCATCCGTGCCGGCGCCGCTGCCGACAGGACCGCATCGGCGCAAGCCTTTGTTTTGCTGTCGATCTTGCTCCGGTGCTTTTCCGATAATTTATCCAGGAAAATATCGCCCATCATCGGCATGCCGCAAGTGCGTATAGAAGAAACGCCCATCCAGGTCAGGCTTGTGATGACATCCTTTTGCGCAGAACCATTGGGCGCCCCGACACTGTTGGTGATGATGACCGCTTTTTTCTGAAAAAACAATGGATCGGGCCGATGGACCATCCAGTGGACGCAGAGATGATCCAGCACCGATTTGACAGAAGCCGGAGCGCGCAGCGCATAGACCGGGTAGGCAAAAACCAGAAGATCGGCGCGAAGAAACGCCTGCCAGATCGGATCAGCCGCCCCAAGGTGGGGA
The DNA here is from genome assembly GCA_938009115.1 of uncultured Clostridia bacterium. Taxonomy (GTDB): domain Bacteria; phylum Bacillota; class Clostridia; order Peptostreptococcales; family Anaerovoracaceae; genus UBA10908. The sequence goes on along the minus strand of CALLHZ010000003.1, from coordinate 2,607 downwards.
CACTTCGCTTCTCCACGCAAAAAGCAATTCTTACAGCCGGTGCAGAATTGCGGGAAAGCTTCCGGATAAAACTCGGTCACTTCGTGGCCGGGTCCCAGGTGTTTCAGAAACGATTCTTTCATGTAGTGGGTGACCCCTTTGATCGGGGTCCCGTTAACCACTGCGATTTTCATTAATATATGACTCCTTTTTGCACAGTGCATTTCGCTTCAATACAATTCATTTATACACTTTTCTCCATTGTCTGGCAACACAGTGAGCCTGCCGGCAATCATTACACTCTCCTTGCCGCAAATATTCGTATTGATTGGAAAAATGTATGCAGATGCGCTGGATATGTTGCATACAGACAAGATATTCGACGGTCTTTTATCGGTTTGCACAAATTTCAACAAAATAATTTTGTAAGTGCTGCTCACTTCTATGACAAGTTTGATATAATTCTATCATGTACTATTTCTTATCTTTAATTTCTTAGGAGGATGAAAAGATTATGCAATCCAATAAAAAACGTTTGTTCATCATCACACTCACCGTGATGATGATCTGCATGGTGTTTACCGTGTGTGCATTTGCAGAGGGAGAAGAAGATGCTCCTGCGTTGTACGCCACATTCTGGGCCTTGGTGCCGCCACTTATCGCCATCGGGCTTGCACTCATCACGAAGGAAGTCTATAGTTCTCTTTTCGTGGGTATCGCCGCCGGTGCTTTTCTTGTATCCGACGGAAATCCGATCGGTGCACTGAATGCGGCATTGAACGATGGGTTTATCGCCAAGCTTTCTGATTCATGGGACGTGGGGATCCTGTTGTTTCTTGTGATGCTGGGCATCATCGTAGCGCTGGTGAACAAAGCCGGTGGTTCCAGAGCTTACGGCGACTGGGCCAGGGAACGGATCAAGACCCGCAAGGGTTCTATCTTTGCAACCTTTGCACTTGGCTGCCTCATATTTATTGATGATTACTTTAACTGTCTGACCGTCGGCAGTGTTATGCTGCCTGTCACGGACGGACACAATGTGTCCAGAGCCAAACTTGCGTATATCGTGGATGCAACAGCTGCTCCTGTTTGCATGATTGCACCGATCTCATCCTGGGCAGCAGCGGTATCTGGCGTCGTAGAAGGCTATAACGGCATTGAACTGTTCATCAAGGCTATTCCTTACAATTATTACTCTCTGCTGACACTTGTTATGATCATCACCATTACCGCGATGAATTTTGACTATGGCCCTATGGCCGTACACGAGAGAAACGCCCAGAAAAACAACGACCTTTATACGACTGATGCCAGGCCCTATGACAATGCCAAAATCGAAGATGTCTCTTCGAAAGGCAAAGTGATCGACCTGGTGCTTCCTGTCGTATTTTTGATTGTCAGCTGTGTTGTCGGAATGATCTATACTGGAGGATTTTTTGAAGGCGAAACTTTTGTGGACGCTTTTGCAAACTGCGACGCATCCTATGGGTTGCCCCTGGGAGCTCTTGTCGCAGTGCTTTTTACATTCGTGCTTTATATGACTCGAAGGGTCGTCAACTTCAAAGATTTTATGTCCTGCGTCCCTGCCGGATTCATTGCTATGGTGCCAGCTATTTTGATCCTTTCCTTTGCCTGGGCACTGTCCGCGATGACCGGCATGTTGGGCGGCGCAGAGTATGTGGCAGGATTGGTCGAAGGCAGCGCAGCCGGATTCCAAATTTTCCTGCCGGCCATCATTTTCCTGGTCGCCGGAGGGCTGGCATTCTCCACAGGTACGTCCTGGGGAACTTTTGGCATCCTGATCCCCATCGTGGTGAGCCTTTCTGGAAGTCTTACGGAAGAAATGCTGATCATCGGGATCTCAGCATGCCTTGCTGGTGCAGTATTTGGAGACCATTGTTCTCCAATCTCGGACACTACGATCATGTCCTCTACCGGAGCTCAATGCGATCACATCAACCATGTATCCACACAGTTGCCCTATGCAGCTACGGTAGCAGGTATCTCTTTTATCACCTACATTGTTGCCGGTGCGACACAGAATGTATTCCTATCTCTGGCCTTCGGTGTAGCGCTTATGATCGCCGTGCTATTTGCTTTTAAAAAACTTTGGGCAGGCAAAGCAGCCTAAAACAAAGCCAGACGATATTGGCAGAAAAGCCCGGAGTTCGACCCTCCGGGCTTTTCCCGTTACAGCACAAATGGAGTGCTCTTATTTTCCCGCTGCGCGCAGCGCGATGATACGGTTCATTTCATTGTGGACGATCATGTAGCCTTCGTCAACGCCCATTCCCGGCTTTGCAAGGATCTGGTCGGGCTGTGTGGCCATGGCGCAGTGAACACATACCTGCGCCGAGCGGTCAGTCTCATTGCACGTGCCTCCCTGATAGGCCCCAATCCCGTGGGCTTTGCAGTAAAGAACCGCTTCGATGGTGTTGTTGATGCCGCCCAGGTCAGGGGTCTTGATCTGCACCATATGGCCCGCCTTGCGGTCTGCGAAGAGCTTGATGTCCTCCAATGTATTGCACCACTCATCAGCGACCAGTTCCACATCGCACCCCCGCTCATCCAGTTCCTTCGTAAGCCCTGCCATCGCCTCGATCTGGGTTTCTCTGTCGGTATCGCAGT
>CALLHZ010000002.1 GCA_938009115.1 uncultured Clostridia bacterium | reverse complement strand
GGTCTCCAGTTCTTCCGCCGTCTTGATCACGATCATCGGTCAGTCTCCCAACAAGGCAGTGATCTGTCCGAATACGGTATCCGGCGCCAGAGCGCCGTCCAGCGTGATCAGTTTGCCGGTATTCTGGTAGTATTCCGTCAAAGGATGGGTCTGCTCCATATAAACTTTAAAGCGGTTCAGGACCGTTTCCTTCGTGTCGTCCGCGCGCTGGTAGACTTCGCCGCCGCAGACATCGCACACACCTTCCTTTTTGGGAGGCATGTTGGTGATGTGATAAGTCTTTCCGCAGTTCTTGCAGACCCTTCGGCCGACCATGCGGGGGAGCAGTACTTCCTGCCCCACCTGCATATCCAGCACCACAGTCAGTTCTCTGCCGCTTCTGCGCAGATAGTCGTCGAAGTGTCTGGCTTGAAACAGTGTCCGCGGAAATCCATCCAGCAGAAAACCATTTTTGCAATCGTCCCTGGATACACGGTCTTCCACAAGATCGCAGACCAGCTCGTCGGGCACCAGATGCCCCTGGTCCATGTACTCGGCTGCCTTTTTCCCCAGGGGAGTTCCTTCCTTGACATTGCTGCGGAAGATATCTCCCGTGGAAATATGAGGTATGCCGTATTTGGCGGAAATCCGGGTCGCCTGTGTGCCTTTTCCGGCACCCGGCGGGCCCAGCAATACGATTATTCTCATGCCACGCTCCTCTATTTCAAGAATCCGCTGTAATTGCGCATGATCATCTGGGTCTCAAGCTGCTTCATGGTATCCAGCGCGACACCCACGGCAATGATGACCGAGGTGCCTCCGAAGCCGATCTGCAGCGCCGACCAGTGCTGGATCAGCGTTGGGATAGAGGCGATGATCGTCAAAAACACAGCGCTGACGAACGTGAGTCTGCTCATGACCTTCGTGATATAGTCCACAGTGGGACGTCCCGGACGGATCCCGGGGATAAATCCCCCGTTGGATTTCATGTTGTCGGCGATGTCTGCAGGGTTGAATGAAACCGAGCTGTAGAAAAACGTGAAAAACATGATGAGCAGGATGTTCATCACAAAGTAAACCCAAACGCCCGGATAACCGGAAGGCGACAAGTACTTCGTGATAAAGCCCGCAAACCCGGATTCCGGCCACATATAAGCCACCGTCATCGGCATTTGCAGCAGGGAAATGGCGAAAATCACGGGGATCACGCCGGATTGATTGACTTTCATGGGGATATGGCTGCTTTGGCCGCCATACATTTTGCGTCCCACCACTCTTTTGGCGTACTGCACCGGGATCTTCCGGTTGCCCTCCTGGACCAGGACGATGCCCACGATTACCAGCAGAGCAAAAACACAGAACAGGAGCACGGAGATCACCGACACTTCGCCTGCAGAAACGCTCTTGACAGTGGAGGTAATGGCCGTGGGGATCCTGGATACGATCCCTGCAAAGATGATCAGGGAGATCCCGTTTCCGATGCCGCTTTCATTGATCCGCTCGCCGAGCCACATCAGGAAAGCTGTGCCGGCTACCAGGGTCAAAACGATAATGATTTTCGCAAAGAGGCTGTCATCGGACAAAACACTGCGGAAAAGACCGAAAGTATATCCGATGCCCTGCACCAGCGCCAGCACCACCGTGAGGTAACGCGTATACTGGGCGATTTTTCTTTTGCCTGCTTCGCCTTCCTTGGCCAGCTGTTCCAGGCGGGGAATCGCGATCGTGAGCAGCTGCAGGATAATGGACGCTGTGATGTAAGGCGTAATGCTCAGCGCAAAAATCGTAAAATTACTGAACGAGCCTCCGGAGAACAGATCGAACAATCCAAACAATCCCGAAGTGTTGGCGTCAAACATGGCAGTCAGCTGCATGCGGTCGATGCCCGGCACGGGGATGTTGGAACCCAGCCGGAAAACCACCAGCATGATGAACGTAAACATCAGCTTACGTCTCATTTCCGGGATCTTCCAGGCTGAAATCATTGTTTGAAGCATGCCCATCCTAGATCACCTCAGCCTTTCCGCCCGCTGCTTCGATCTTCTCGACCGCTGCTTTGCTGAACTTCTGGGCCTGGACGGTGATCTTCTTTTCCAGCGTTCCGTTTCCGAGGATCTTGACGCCGTGGGTGATGCCGTTGGCAAGACCCTTTGATTCCATCATGTCCACGGTCACAGTCGTGCCGTCTTCAAATATGTTGAGCGCCGATACGTTGACGCCGGTCATTTCTTTTTTCCAGATATTTGTGAAGCCTCTTTTGGGGAGTCTCCTGTACAGAGGCATCTGGCCGCCTTCGAAGCCCAGACGAACGCCGCCGCCGCTTCTGGAATTCTGACCGTTCATACCTCTGCCGGCCGTAGTTCCGTTACCGCTTCCTGTTCCTCTGCCCTTCCGCTTGGGCGCCCGGGTCGCTCCCTCGGGTGCTTTTAAATTATGCAGTTTCATCTATGTCACCTCCCTCTTAGAGTTCTTCAACTTGCAGCAGATGACTCACTTCATTGACGGCGCCGCGGGATTGCGGGCTGTCGGGAAGTTCCACTGTCTGCCGGATCTTGCGAAGACCCAGCGCCTCGACGACCTTCTTCTGATGAGGAGTCGCGCCGATGGTGCTTTTTACCAATGTTACTTTCAGCATTGCCATATGACCGTTCCTCCTATCCTAAGATTTCTTCTTTCGTCTTGCCTCTGAGCCTGGAAACCTGTTCGATGGTCTTCAGCGCTCTGAGTCCTTCGATGGTCGCGTATGCCACGTTTCCAGCGTTGCTGGACCCGAGGGACTTCGCCTTGACGTCCTTGAGCCCTGCATATTCCAGGACTGTACGGGCGGAACCGCCGGCGATAACGCCGGTACCGGGTGCGGCGGGCATGATGAGAACTCTGCCTGCTCCGAATACGCCCAGACTCTGGTGAGGGATCGTCGTGCCGACCATGGGAACGAAGATCAGATCCTTCTTGGCGTCCTCGACGGCTTTTCTGACGGCCTCGGGAATTTCCTGAGATTTTCCCAGACCCAGACCCACATGACCCGCTCCGTCTCCGACGACGACCGTCACACTGAATCTGAAATTCTTACCGCCCTTGACTACCTTCGTAACTCTTCGAATGTTCACGATGGATTCTTTCAAGTCAAGGTTGGATGGATCTATTCTCTTTTGCATTCTCTTCCTCCTCCTCTAGAATTCCAGACCGCTCGCTCTGGCACCGTCGGCGAGTTCTTTCACTCTGCCGTGGTACAGATAGCCGCCCCGATCAAAGCAGACCGTTTTGATCCCTGCTTTCTGGGCTGCTTCTCCGACTTTTTCGCCCACCATCTTCGCTGCTTCCTTGTTGCCGCCGTTGGGCAGCTTTTCCTTGATGTCTTTATCCAAGGTGGATGCAGCAGCCAGCGTTCTTCCGTTCACATCGTCGATGACCTGTGCGAATATATTTTTCGAGCTTCTGAATACGCAGAGTCTGGGTTTTTCAGGAGTACCGAAAACGTCTTTTCTGACCCGCTCATGTCTTTTGAGGCGGTTATCGTTTCTACTGTCTTTATTAGCCATTTCGCTCACTCCTTTCTCTACTTACCAGTCTTTCCTTCTTTTCTGCGGATGCGTTCGCCTTCGTAGGCAATGCCCTTGCCACCGTAGGGCTCAGGCTTTCTCCACTGACGGATCACAGCGGCGTAATTGCCCACAGCGGCTTTGCTGGAGCCCTTCACGACCAGTTCTGTCGGTGTGTTCACCTCGGTGGTGATGCCTTCCGGGTCCTTCATTTCAACAGGATGGGAATATCCCAGCTGCATCACCAGGGTGTCGCCTTTTTTCTCGGCTTTATATCCGACGCCCTTGATAACCAGCTTCTTCTGATATCCGTCCGTGACCCCTACGACCATGTTATGGACCAGGCTTCTGGCCAGGCCGTGCTGGGCGCCGGTATATTTTGATTCGTCTTTTACAGAAAGGACTGCGATCCCTTCTTTTACTTCCACATTGATTCTATCGCTGATCTGCTCGCTCAGTGTTCCCTTGGGACCTTTTACGGTAACCAGGTTCTTCTCACTCACCGTGATTTCGACCCCGGAAGGAACAGTCACAGGCAGTTTACCTATTCTGGACATAATGTTGCTCCTTTCTCGTTACCACACGTAGCAGATCACTTCGCCGCCGACTCCCATGGAGCGGGCTTCTTTGTCGGTAATCAATCCGTTGGAAGTGGAAATAATGGCTACGCCCAACCCGCCCAATACCTTCGGAACGTCGCTGCTCTTGGCATAGACCTTTAATCCGGGCTTGGAAATCTTCTTGATTCCGCTAATGACCTTTTGTTTATCAGCACCGTACTTCATCTGAACTTTGATGATTCCCTGCTTATCGTCTTCGACCAGTTCGTACCCTTTGATGTATCCCTCTTTTACGAGGATGTCGGCGATGTTCTTCTTCATCTTCGATGCGGGGATCTCAACGCTTGCGTGACCGGCCGTGTTGGCATTTCTGATTCTTGTCAGCATATCCGCTACAGGATCTGTCATTGTCATAGATAAGTACCTCCTTCCTTCGTTGAATTACCAGCTGGCTTTTTTGACGCCGGGGATCTCACCCTTATAAGCCAGCTCTCTGAAACAGATACGGCAAATACCGTATTTTCTTAAATAAGCATGGGGCCGACCGCACAGCTTGCAGCGATTGTAAGCCTGGGTGGAATGCTTTGGTTTTCTCTGCTGTTTTACTTTGAGAGATGTTTTAGCCATAATTCCCTCCTACTTCTCAAACGGCATGCCGAGCATTTCCAGAAGCGCTCTGGCTTCCTCGTCGGTCTTGGCCGTGGTTGTGAATACGATGTCCATTCCTCTGATTTTCTCGACATTATCGTAGACGATCTCCGGGAATATCAGCTGCTCCTTGACACCCATGGAATAGTTTCCTCTTCCGTCGAAGGAGTTCTTGCTGACGCCTTTAAAGTCTCTCACTCTGGGAAGCGCTATCGTGAAGAATTTGTCCGCAAATTCGTACATGCGATCGCCGCGAAGGGTCACTTTCGCGCCCACGGACATGCCTGCGCGCAGCTTGAAGTTCGCGATGGATTTGCGGGACTTCGTTACCACGGGGGCCTGGCCTGCAATGATCGCCAGCTCTTTTACGGCTGTCTCCAGCAGTTTGGGGTTGTCCTTTGTATCGCCAAGACCCATGTTCAGCGTGATCTTTTCGAGTTTGGGAACCTCCATTACATTTTTGTATTGAAATTTATCTTTTAATACAGGAAATACTTCACTTTTGTATTTCTCTTTCAGTCTTGCTGCCAAGATGGTTTCCTCCTTTCGAATTAGTCAATCACCTGACCGGTTTTCTTGGATACTCTCTTCTTATGTCCGTTCACTACCTTGTATCCGATACGGGTAGGTGCCTTCGCTTTCGCGTCGAAGTACATGACGTTCGAAACGTGGATCGGACCTTCCTGCTTTCTGATCTCCGCAGCCACCTTCTGCTTGGCTTTGGCGTGCTTGGTCTGAATGTTGACACCTTCGACGATGACCATTTCCTTTTTGGGCATGGCTACGAGGACTTTCCCCTTTTTGCCTTTGTCCTTACCGGTAATCACAAGTACCGTGTCGTTCTTTTTAATGTTCATATTTTCGACCTCCTACAGTACTTCCGGCGCCAGAGAAACGATCTTCATGAATCCCTTTTCCCGGAGTTCCCTGGCGACAGGTCCGAAAATACGGGTTCCGATGGGTGTTTTGTCTTCTTTGATGATAACGGCGGCGTTCTGATCGAACTTGACGTAGCTGCCGTCGATCCTCCGCTCGCCTGTGGCGGTCCGCACGACGACGGCTTTGACCACATCGCCCTTCTTGACGACTCCGCCGGGAGTCGCTTCCTTGACGGCACACACAATGATGTCGCCAACGTTCGCATACTTGCGGTGAGTTCCGCCAAGCACGCGGATGCACAACAATTCCTTTGCCCCGGAATTGTCGGCAACTTTTAACCTGGTTTCCGGCTGTATCATTTCGGTGCCTCCTTATTTTACCTTCTCGAGTATCTCGACCAGTCTCCATCTCTTGTCCTTGGAAAGAGGCCGGGTCTCCATGATCTTCACTTTATCTCCGATTTGGCACTCGTTGTTTTCGTCGTGTGCCTTGAACTTTTTCGTTCTCTTTACCGACTTACCGTAAAGAGAATGGCGAATGGACTCTTCCACACCGACGGTGATCGTCTTGTCCATTTTATCGCTGGTGACAATACCAATCCTTGTCTTCCTGGTTTTCCTGTCTTCTGACATTTTGCATCCTCCTTTCGGTTATTTTCCGGCCTTCTTGAGTTCCTGTTCTCTCATGACGGTCTTCACTCTTGCGATATCTCTCTTGAGATCTCTCATTTTCAGCGGATTTTCCAACTGGCCGGTGACATGCTGAAATCTCAGGTTGAACAGCTCTTTCTTGAGCTTCATTTCTTCGGCAGCAAGTTCAGCCTGGCTCATGTTTCTGACTTTTTCGATCTTCATTACGCTTCACCATCCTTTGCCGTATCGCTCTTGGCGACAAACTTACATTTGACGGGGAGCTTGTGCATTGCAAGACGCATGGCTTCTCTGGCCGCATCTTCGGTAACGCCGCCGATCTCGAACATCACCCTGCCCGGCTTCACAACGGCGACCCAGTATTCGGGCGCGCCTTTACCGGAACCCATCCGGACTTCGGCGGGTTTCTTTGTGACAGGCTTGTGGGGGAATATTTTGATGAAGACCTGTCCGCCCCTTTTGATGGAACGGGTCATGGCAATACGGGCAGCTTCTATCTGATTGGAGGTGATCCAGCCACATTCCTGGGCGACGATCCCGTACGAACCGTAAGTGATCGTGTTGCCCTTCGTGGCGATACCCTTCATTCTTCCTCTGTGGACTCTTCTGCGTTTAACGCGCTTTGGCATTAACATCGCTGACTCCTCCTTTCTTCGTGCTTATTCTTCTGAGGGAGTGGATGTTTGCATTGCTTCTGGCGCTGCGCTGGTATCCACTGCTTCTACAGGTGATTCTTCCTTGGGGGCTGCGGGCCTGGCCGGACGTTTCCTCGGGTTTTCGTAACGCTTGACTTCCCGTTCGTCGGGCCGGCCGCGTCCGGTGCGATCACCGCGGTCGCTGCGATCGTTGCGATCTCTTCTGGGACGTTCATCCCGTCTGCCGCGATCGTTTCGCTTGCTGCGGTCGTTCCGGTCGCTTCTCTTGTTTTCCTTCTCTTCGGGAATCGCAGGGACCAGGTCTTTTCCGAGGATCTCACCGTTGTTGATCCACACCTTTACACCCAGTTTTCCGTACTGTGTGTCGGCCTCGATAAAGCCGTAGGAGATATCTGCACGAAGCGTATGAAGAGGAACATTGCCCTCGCTGTACTTTTCACTTCTGGCGATTTCCGCGCCGCCGACCCGGCCTGATACCACGATCTTGACGCCTTTGCCGCCTGCCTTCATCGTTCTCTGAATGGCCTGTTTCATGGCCCGACGGAAGGATACGCGCTTTTCCAAGGCTTGAGCGACGCTTTCAGCCGTAAGCTGAGCGTCCAGCTCGGGACGGCGCACTTCCACGATGTTTACGGATACCGATTTGCCTGTCATCTTTTCCAGATCGTTCTTCAGCTGGTCGATGCCGTCTCCGCCGCGGCCGATGACCATACCGGGCTTTGCGGTGAGAACGCTGATCCGCATTTGATTCTCTGCGGCTCTTTCGATGACGATTTTGGACACTCCGGCGATATACAATTTTTTCTTGACGAAGTCTCTTACCTTCTTATCTTCGATCAGATAATCAGAGAAGCTCTTCTTGTTTGCATACCATTTGGAATCCCAGTCTTTTATTACGCCCACTCTCAATCCGTGTGGACTAACTTTCTGACCCATTCATAAACCTCCTCGCTGATTATCTTTCTTTTAAGGTGACGCCGATGTGGCTGCTTCTCTTGAGAATCCTGCCTGCGCGTCCCTGGGCTCCGGCTCTCCACCGCTTCATGGTGGGGCCCTGATTTGCATAAATTTCCGCTACGTACAGCTTTGCGACATCCATTTCATGGTTGTTTTCCGCATTGGCCGCTGCCGACTGCACGACTTTTTCCACAAATTCTGCGCCCTTGCCGGGAGTAAACTTTAAAATGGTCAGGGCCTCCGCAAGATCTTTGCCGCGCACCAGGTCGGTGACGGGCTTGATTTTGGACGGAGACATCTTAACGTATTTTGCAACTGCTCTTGCTTCCATTGTCTGTTCTCCTTCCTACTTTCTGACTTTGGAGGACTTGTCGGACGCATGACCTCTGTAGGTTCTGGTGGGGGCAAACTCACCCAGCCGGTGTCCGACCATATCTTCCGTGATATAGACAGGAATGTGCTTTTTCCCATCGTGAACTGCTATGGTGTGCCCAACCATCTGGGGAAAAATCGTTGACGGTCTGGACCAGGTTTTGATGACCTTTTTTTGGTTGGCCTCGTTCATTGCATCGATGGCTTTCAACAGCTTCTCGTTCACGAAGGGGCCTTTTTTTAATGATCTGCTCATGGACTCTTGTATCCTCCCTTCAACTACTTTTCGTTTCTCTTTTTGACGATGTACTGGTTCGACGGCTTGTTCTTCTTTCTCGTCTTATATCCCAGTGCGGGCTTGCCCCAGGGAGTCACAGGACCCGGACGGCCGATACCGGTCTTGCCTTCGCCGCCGCCGTGAGGATGGTCGTTGGGGTTCATGACAGAACCTCTGACCGTGGGCCGGATGCCCATGTGTCTCTTGCGGCCGGCCTTGCCGATGGAGATGTTGCCGTGGTCGATGTTGCCCACTTCTCCGATGGTGGCCCGGCATTCCTTGCGGATTTTACGAACTTCGCCGGAGGGCAGCCGCACCTGCGCGTAGTTGCCTTCCTTTGCCATCAGCTGGGCGCCGTTCCCGGCGCTTCTGACCAGCTGCGCGCCCTTGCCGCTCTTCAGTTCCACATTGTGGATGATCGTGCCCACGGGTATGTTGGAAAGAGGCAGCGCGTTGCCGATCTTGATGTCGGATTCCGGACCAGAGAAGAGCACGTCGCCTACTTTCAGTTCGTGAGGCGCGATGATATATCTCTTTTCGCCGTCTGCATAAAACAGCAGTGCGATGTTGGCGCTTCTGTTGGGATCGTATTCGATGGTCTTGACCGTCGCAGGGATCCCGTCTTTATTTCTCTTGAAATCGATGATCCTGTATTTCGGCCGGGTGCCGCCGCCGCGGTGCCGGACCGTGATCTTGCCTCTGGAATTCCTGCCGGCGTTGCTCTTGAGCGTCACTGTCAGGGATTTTTCGGGGGTGCTGCAGGTGATCTCTTCGAACGTGGAGACCGTCATGCCTCTCAGCCCCGGAGTAGTCGGTTTGTATTTTCTGATTCCCATATTGTTTCCTCCTACCTTAGAGCCCTTCGAAGAACTCGATGGCTTTACTCTTTTCGGAGAGCGTGACGATCGCCTTCTTGTATGCGGCGGTCCGACCCACGTACTTTCCTTGTCTCTTCAGCTTGCCGTCGTTGTTCATGACGTTCACTTTAACGACCTCTACGCCGAAAGCCTCTTCGACGGCGGATTTGATTTCGGTTTTATTGGCATCGACAGCCACTTTGAACGTGTACTTCTTTGCCGCTGCGTCGTCCATGCTCCGTTCGGAGATGACGGGTTTGATCAATACATCATAGGCGGTTCTCATTTTGCGTACACCTCCTGAATCTTTTCCACAGCATCCTTGGTGACGATGAAGCTGGTGTGATGGATGATTTCGTATACGTTCATCTGAGAGACCATCGTCGCGGTAATGCCGGGGATATTGGCTGCGCTCTTGATGACAGCTTCGTCCTTGTCGGCCATAACGATCAGCGCTTTTTTCGCTGCCTTGACATTCTCCAGGACCTTGATCATCTCTTTCGTCTTGGGTGCATCGAAGTGCAGAGTGTCCAGCACGATGATCTCATTGTCGGCCACCTTCGAGGAAAGCGCGGATTTCAGTGCCAGCCTCCGGAGCTTCTTGGGGAGCGTATATCTGTAGTCTCTGGGCTTGGGAGCAAATGCCACGCCGCCGCCCACCTGCGTGGGATCGGTGGTGCTGCCCTGTCTGTGACGGCCTGTGCCCTTCTGTCTGAACGGCTTTCTGCCGCCGCCCCGGACTTCGCCGCGGGTCTTTGCGGACTGTGTTCCCTGCCTTTGATTGGCCAGGTAGTTTTTAATGACTGCGTGGACCGCATATTCATTGGGCTCGATCCCGAAGATCTCATCGTTCAGATCCAGTGTTCCTGCTTCGGCACCGGCCATTGTCAGCATTGTAATTTTTGCCATTGGACTTCCTCCTTCCTACTTCGTTATTTGGCGTCCTGTCCCTTGACTGCATACCGGATGCGGAGAATTCCGCCTTTGCCTCCGGGAACAGCGCCCTTTACGAGCATCAGGTTTCTGTCTGCAATCACTTTTACGAGTTCGACGTTTTGTACGGTAACGGTTTCTCTTCCCGTTCTTCCGGGACCGGCATTGCCCTTAAAGACTCTGGACGGGTAGGTACCCGCAGCCAGGGCGCCGGGCAGTCTCTTGTGCTTGGAACCGTGGGTCATGGGGCCGCGGTGATGGCCGTGCCGCTTGATGTTGCCCTGAGTCCCTTTTCCTTTGGATGTTCCCGTGATATCCAGCTTCTTGCCTTCTTCGAAGTCTGCGGCTGTGATGATCTGGCCGGCTTCGTAGGCTTCGCCTTCTTCGTTTCTAAACTCGGCCAGATGCTTTTTGTAAGGAGCGCCGGCCTTGTCGAAGTGCCCTTTTTCGGGTTTGATGACTCTTTGTGCTTTCTTGTCCTCGAAGCCGATCTGTACGCCGTTATAGCCGTCGGTCTCTTCGGTCTTGATCTGCGTGACCACTACGGGGCCCGCCTCGATCACCGTTACGGGGATCACTTCTCCCGATTCGGAAAAAATCTGGGTCATTCCAATCTTTTTTCCCAAAATGGTTTTCATGCTTGTTTCCTCCTAAGTTCTTACAGCGGATTACATGTTGTAATCATACTAAGTCCATGAGTAATCTATCGTTACCTTATGTACTTACAGCTTGATTTCGATGTCCACGCCTGCCGGCATATCCAGCTTCATGAGTGCATCGATGGTCTTGGGTGTGGGGCTCAGGATGTCGATCAGACGCTTGTGTGTCCGCTGTTCGAACTGCTCCCGGCTGTCCTTGTACTTGTGGACGGCTCTCAAGATCGTGACGATCTCCTTTTCCGTGGGGAGCGGAATGGGTCCGGATACCTCGGCGCCGGTCTTTCTGGCGGTATCCACGATGCGCTCTGCGGACTGATCCAGGGACTTGTGATCATAAGCCTTGAGTCTGATCCTGATTTTCTGACTGCTCATTGGTTTTCCTCCTTGTTTGCCTGCGGGATGTCTTCCCGCTCGTATTTTCGTACATTTTCGCTATTCTGTACGAGGTCGCTTCCCGTTGATTTGCCCTGAGCGGCGGTCTTCGGACTCTGTTGCGGTCCGTTTACACGCCTCCGTGTGTTCGGTAATGATTTACTCAAAACAAAACGGCGAGAACTCCTTCGCCTGCCTCTTTGGGCAGACTATTCTCGGCAGAAATTACCTGATAGCTCAGCAACTTCCTGCTTCTTCGCCGGGCATTTCCGGGCATTTTCAGCCTTTCCACGCCTTAAGCAAGCTTTATTAGAATACTACAGAGGTTTTATGAATGCAAGAACTTTTTTCATTTTTTTTCATTTTTTTTACCGTTTTTTTTCATCTTCAAAAATGTTCATATTTCAATGGTTCCAAGACTTTTTTCTTTGCACGGAAGGTCTTTTCATGGACCGTCTTTACACACACGCTTCCGTGCGTTTCTTATTTGCCTAAATATAGAGGGGGCGCATACTGCGCCCCCTACATATAGTTGATTCAGTTGTTCTCTTCTGCCGCGTCCGGTTCGCATTCCTTTTCCCGAACGGGCTTGAGCAATCCCATATCATAGCGATTCAGGATCGGCATGAGCGCCTCAAAGATGTGTTCCTCCAAACAGCAGGAGGGGCATTGAATCGCCAGGATCAGTCTGGCGGCCTCCGGCGTCATGTCGATCATGCCGGCATTCAAAAAAATCCGGTCCGTAAAATCGATGTCCCATGCGGCGCCATCACTTCCGAAATGGATATAGGTGTTGTAGAAATCGATAAACTCCTTGATCTCTTCTCCCACAAAAGGGAGAGCTCCGGCGAAATCCATCAAAATCGAAACCGCGTTGCGCTCGCATCCCGGGTCGCCGCACGCCGCTGCGATCTCCAGGCTCTTGCCGCGGATGCGCTGCGTTATGTCATGTCCGGTCTCTTGTTTATACGCGGCGATCCGCTGCCGGAAATCGCTGCAATCCGGCGCCGTCAGCAGAAGCTTTGCTTCCCGGGGCAGCGTATCGGCTGCCTGGCCGCCTCGCAGACTGCGAAAACGGATACCGGGCAGACCCGGCGGCACGACGCTGAATTTTCTGGCGATTTCCAAAATCATTATGTTGTCGGCATTGCTCATTCGGCTCCGTACTCGTATCGATACAAGTACTCTCCTCCTATCAGCTCGATCATGTCTGCAAGAGCGCCTTCGGCCCGGCCGGCATGACCGGAAGCCTGCAGTTCGGGATTTTCAGGGAAATCGCCCACCAGCGGGATGATGGCATAACGGGTGTTCCCGCCTGCGCTGTACTTTTCCACCCAGGTGGGAATAAAGGTCGTGTCGATTTCCTGGACGTAGGCTTCGTCCAGATTGTAAGTCAAGCGCACCGAAGCGATCATGCCCTGTTCGGTGTAATGATTATCCAGGGTCTCCTGTCTTTGATTGGAAATAAAATTGCCCATGGAGTAATAGACCGGAACGACCCGTGTCCTCGTTGCGGGAACCGGCTCTTCGGCGATCTCCTCTTCCGGCTCCGGCAGGCCGACGCCGAACAGCTGACGGAAGCGCAGGAGCCAGCTTTGCTCCGGTTCAGGCAATTCTTCGGCAGGCGGTTTTGGCGGGATATCTTCTTCGATGCGGATCTCCTCGATCTCCTGGACCACATGGGGATGGGAGGCAAAAATGATATCCGCGCCGGCCAGGGCCGCCTGCAGGGCCATCTCCTTTTCGACGGGCCCGGCATTGCGCTGATACTCGTTCCCCCAGTGGAAATAAGCGATCACGATGTCCGCGCCGCGTTGCCGCGCCGAATCGATGTCTCCGGAGATCCGCTCCATATCTTCTTCCATCGCATAATATCGGAAAGAATTGATCCGCTCCGCTGCCCCGGCGGGCATGATGGTGCCGTTGAGGGTGCGGTGTCCACCGGAAAGGCCCGTTTCATAAGTATAAGCTACGATGCCTACATTCAGATCCCCGACAGGTACGATCAGAGTGCGTTCCGCGCCCGGGGCATAAGCGCCCGCAGTCTTCAGCCCGGCTTCGTCCAACACCTGGAGACTGCGCTCCAGTCCGGGCAGCTTCGTGTCCAGGATATGGTTGTTGGAAAAAAGAGCCACATCAAAGCCGGTATGGGCGATATCGCGGGCTAATTGATCCGGAGAATTGAAATAGGGATACCCCTTGTAATCCCCATCGCCCAGGAAAGTGGTCTCTACGTTGCACAGTGAAAGATCCGCTTCCAGGATATAGTCCTTTACATATTCATAATCCGGGGTAAAATCATACGTCCCCGCTGCCGAATCATAGTTGGCGATAAGCTGCGACAGATGGCCCATGATATCGCCGACACAACGGATGGTCAGCTCGGCCGTCCGGGGCGCAGGGGGCTCAGGATCCGGTTCCTGGGGTAACGGAAAAAACAGCAGCAGCCCAAGAGCAGCGACAACGAAGCAGCATAGTGCCAGGATCGCTCTGCTGTTTTTTTTCTTCTTATTCATGGGGCACAGCTTTCTGAATCAAGCGACAGATTCTA
>CALLHZ010000001.1 GCA_938009115.1 uncultured Clostridia bacterium | reverse complement strand
GATAAAAGCTCCCGAACAGAATACCTGTTTGGGAGCTTTGTCTTCAGTCTGAGCGGAAGAATCGAAGATTCTTCCGCGTCATATTTGCTTACAGCCGGTTCCTTTCCTTCAGCCGTTGGATCTTTTCTTCCAGGTATATATAAGAACCTTCATCGACCCGGTACGAACACTGTATCAGCCGGCAAGCCCGCTGAGACAGAAGCACGGCTCCCTTATCCCATCTTTCGTAGTTTTCCGGGACCAGCACAACCGTCTTATCCTCAAGATACCGATCTACGTCCCCGTCGAAAAGACAAGGCTCCGCAACCGTAACGCCTTCTGTATAGACTCTGCAGATCTCCAGCAGAAGTTTGCCGAAACGCAGGCTGCCGGTCAGGATGCCCACGTTGTCCGACGGCTGAAGCTTCACGATTTGGGCCGTACAGTGGATACTTGGCCTTACAGCGATCCGGGCTATTTTTCGGGGTTCCGGAACAAGAGCGCTCAGCTGGTCCGCATGCTCCTGCGTCGTGACGATCAGGTCCGAGTCGTCACCCAGCTTATACGGATAGGCAAGGATATCATCCAAAAGACAGGGATAAACATCGATGCCTTGGATCTTTCTGAGCTGATCGGTGAGCTGGGACAATATCTCAGCATTGCACTCCACGAGAGCCACCCTCAGATTTGACTGAGTCCGGGCCCTTTCCTGCAATTTCAAGTTCAGAAATATGCCCATTTCAGCCATGGAAAAGCCTAAATCTTCCAGCTTTTCGAAAAGCAGATCGATGGCAGCCATGGCCTTGATTTTTCTACTGTCGGAATCCTCGGGGCGATAAGACACAAAAGTTCCGCGGCCCTGGGTCTTCTCAATATACTTTTCTTTTTCCAGTTCGTCGTAAGCGCGCTTGATGGTCCCGTTGGCGATCCCAAGCTGCCCGGCCATCTGCCGCACCGTGGGGAGCTGAGCACCCGCCGGAAGCACACCGTTTCGTATGCTGGAACGGATCCCGTCGACCAGCTGCTGATATATGGGGATATCCAGGCCGGGATCGATTTGATACAAATTCATAAAAAGACACACCTTTCAGAAAATTGTTCTATAGCAATAATAGGGGGTGCGCCTGATTTTTGTCAAGAGCCGGAAGTTTTTATTCCAGAGATGCTAAATACGCTGCCCTCCCAGCCTCATATAAATTATTGCCAAGGCTGTCAATAATCACGGTGACAGGGAAGTCCTCCACTTCGATTTTGCGAACCGCTTCGGCGCCCAGATCGTCGTAAGCGATCACCACGGACTTCCGGACGCACTTGCTCAACAGGGCGCCGCAACCGCCGATGGCGCCGAAATAAACCGCGCCATGCTCTTTCATAGCGTCGACGACTTCTGGGCCGCGTCTGCCCTTGCCGATCATGCCGGTCTGTCCCAGCGCGATCAGTGAAGGACTGTAGGCGTCCATACGATAAGATGTAGTCGGCCCCGCAGAGCCTATGGCCTGCCCCGGCTTTGTCGGCGTAGGACCAACGTAATAAATACAGGCATCGCGTATATCAAAGGGCAATTCTTTTCTCTGGGCGATCGCTTCGCAAAGACGTTTGTGCGCGGCGTCTCTTGCCGTATAGATGGTGCCTGTAAGCAAACAACTGTCGCCGGCCTTCAGGTTTCTGGCTTCCTGCCGGCTCATGGGGACCGTGATCCTGATAGGCATTACAACACCTCCGTTTTGTGTCTTGTCACGTGACAGCTGATATTGACCGCTGCAGGCAGTCCTGCGATATGAGTCGGAAGCGGCTCGATATTGACGGCCAAAGCTGTGGTCTTGCCGCCCAAACCTTGGGGACCTATGCCCAGAGCATTGATCTTCTCCAGCATCTCTTCTTCCAGCGCTGCGTATTTGGGATCGGCATTGCGCCGGTCCACCGGCCTCAGCAGAGCTTTTTTTGCGGCACAAGCACATTGATCGAAGGTCCCGCCGACACCGACGCCCACAACGATGGGCGGGCACGGATTGGGGCCAGCGTCTTCCACGACCTTCACAATAAAATCCTTGACGCCCTGAAGTCCGTCCGAGGGCTTGAGCATCTTGATCTGGCTCATATTTTCGCTGCCAAAGCCCTTGGGCGCCACAGTGACGCTCAACCGGTCACCGGGTACGATGTCCCAATAGATAGCGGCCGGCGTGTTGTCGCCGGTATTGATCCTTTCGATGGGATCGCCCACCACCGATTTTCTCAGGTACCCTTCCGCATACCCCTTGCGCACGCCTTCGTTCACGGCATCCGCCATCGATCCGTTGACATGAACGTCCTGCCCCACTTCCATAAAGACACAGGCAACGCCGGTATCCTGGCAGATCGGCTGGCACCGCTCTTCGGCGATATGGTAATTTTCAATGATGTGGCCCAGGATCTCCCGGGCAGGAGCCCAAGGCTCACACTGACTGCAGCAATCGATGCAGTCCTTCATATCCTGCGGCAGACAGCAGTTGGCTTCAATGCACAGTCTGCTTACGGCCTCGACGATCTGTTCCGATGTTATCTCTCTCATGACTGCCTCACATTATAGATACGATCCAGCAAACTTCCATCCCGATAGATGACTCTGGCAACTTCCCGTTCGCCCGGGACAGGCCTTGCAGGTCTTCCGGTAAGCTTTTCCGCCTTTTCTTTAAGATCTCCGATGTCCACAATATTCAGTCCGGCAGAGATCAGGCTTCTTTTGAGCTCAGCATTCTTGGGATTGATCGCGATGCCCGCCTGGGTGACGAGTACGTCGATATCCCGTCCCGGCGTAGATATGCAGGTGACACGATCCGTTATGATCGGCAGCCTCGCCCGCTGGAGCGGGGCTATGATCATGGAAAGTCTGGCGCCCGCCGCGGTATCGCTGTGGCCGCCGCTGCCGCCCATGATGGATCCACTGGAATCGGTGTGCACGTTCACATTGAAGTCTGTATCGATCTCGGCGGCTCCCAGAATCACCACGTCAAGACTGTCCACCACGGCGCTCCTCCCGCTGACGCCTGCATAATGCTCCGCGCCGATTTCCTGATGCCGGGGGTCTTTGCGGATGGATTCCACCGCATTCAGGTCAAAGCATTGGACGTCCAGCAACTTTTCAAAGCAACCTGCTTTCAGCATGTCTACCATGTATCCGGTGATGCCGCCAAGACCGAAGCTTCCCAGGATATTCTCCCTGAGCATGATTTCCTTGAGATAGCTGGCGGCTGCCAAAGAGGCCCCGCCGGCGCCGGTCTGGAAAGAAAAACCATCCCTGAGAAGGCCTGAGTGTCTGATGACCTGCGCAGCCTGCCGGGCCATCACAAGGCCTACGGGATCCCGGGTGATCCTGGTGGTTCCGGATACGATGCCCCTCGGGTCCCCGATGGCATCGACCACGACGACATGGTCCACGCGGGTTTCGTCGATGGACCAGTCCAGGAGAGGATAGGTCGTCAGTTCATCCGTGATGACGATCACCTTGCGGGCATATTGAGCATCCGCATGGGCATAACCCAGGCTGCCGCAAGCAGATTTCCCGTATTTGCCCGAACAGTTGCCCATGGGGTCGCTGCAGGGGGCCGCCACAAAGGCCACATCGATGGGTGTGCGGCCCTGCGCAATATCGCTGGGGCGCCCTCCATGGGTTCTGAATTCCACCGGATGCTCCATAATGCCCCGGGAAATCTCCCGACCGATGCCGCCGGACATGTAATCCGTGAGGATCTTGGTGACCACCCGGTTTTTCACGTGGGCAAGCAAAGGGCTGTGGCAGTCGAAAAGAGAACTGGCATTGATCGTGAGATCCCTGATACCCATGGCTGCGACCTGATCCATCACCATGTTGAGGACATAATCGCCGTTGCGCAAATGATGGTGGAAGGAAATGGTCATTCCGTCCTTTAGTCCGGCCAGCTCGATAGCTTCCCGGAGAGTAGATACGATTTTGCTGTCCATAAACTACCTCCCCGCCCCCATTTCTTCTGCCATGGCGATGACCTGCCGGGCTCTGGCCACGATGGGCGCGTCGATCATCTTCCCTCTGAGCGCAACAGCGCCTTTGCCCTGCATCTGCGCCTGGGTTATGACTTCCATGACTTCATATGCATAATTTACTTCATCCGGGGAAGGACTGAACACATCATTGATCACACTCACGTGGCGCGGCGATATAGCAGCCTTTCCGCTAAAACCCAGGGCTTTTGCGGAAAGAGCATCGCTGCGGATCCCTTCGTCGTCGGCCACATCGGTGAACGGCGTATCATAAGCATCGATCCCGGCCGCCCTTGCGGCGGACACGAGACGAGACCTTGCATATTCGATCTCCCGCCCTTCCCTGGTGCGCTGGCACCTCAAATCGGCGGTCAGGTCTTCCGCCCCAAGAAACAATGCCATGACCCTTTGGGAGGCTCCGGCAATGGCATAGGCATTTTCGAGCCCTTTCGCCGTTTCGATCAAAGCCATGATGCCGACAGATCCGGGCATATGGCCAAATTTTGATTCAAGTTCGGAGATAAAGTAATCCGCGGTCCGTATTTCTTCTTCGGTCCCGGCTTTGGGGAGCATGATCAGATCAGGCTTATGCTTCAGGACCTCTTCCAGATCAGCCTTCCAATATTCCGTATCGAGAGCATTGATCCGCACGATCGTCTCACACCCTTGAAAATCCATGTACTTCAATGTATTGCGCACAAGGATGCGGGCAGCGTCTTTCTCTTCCGGCGCCACAGCGTCTTCCAGATCAAAAATAAGTGCGTCGGCGCCCAGATAATTGCCGTTGATCAGAAGACCGGGGGCATTTCCCGGAATGAAAAGCATGGAACGTCTCATCCCTGCGCCTCCCCTCTTCGGACAGCCGCCTCGACCCGGGCTCTGAGAACGCAGTCAAGAGCCCCCCGGTCGACAATACGGAGTTCCGCGTCGGCCACATTCATTTCCTCGAGGATATTCATCACAGTTCGTCGGATCGCATCGCCAAACTGGAGTTCCACGACGGATTCAAGGTCCAGCTTCACAGCTCCTCCGCCGGGCCAGACTTCCACGTAAACGTCACTGGATTCAAGCGTCCCGGCTGATGCCCTCCTGATGATTTTGCTCATCGCTCCTGTTCCTTTCAAATGTATTATATCAATATGGCTTTATTATACAATACATTGCACGAGAGTGCAATCCCTCTACTATTTTTCTTTTCAGAGCGCCTGCCTTGACAGGCCTTTCCCAGACCCTATAATTAAATCAACAAAGCATTCTTTTTCAGTACGGCGGAAAGGATACCCTTATGTACGAAAAACAGCGAAGCCACATCTACAGCACCTATTATGCGCCCAGAGGCAGGAGCCGGATCTATGAAATGGGCATCCAGCTTTCCCTGCTGTATCTGCACCCCGCCGACAAACTCATCGGTGTCATCGGCGAACCCGGAAGCGGTAAAAGTGCCCTGATCCAGGGCATGTTCCCCGGTTTGGAGTTGACCAACGACGACGATGGCGTCAATGTCCGCCCTTTGCCTTTACTGGATCAAAGCCAGAGCCTGAGCTTTTTTACGCCCCACACCTATCACATCGACATTCGCTTTGAAATGGGCTTCTCCCAGCTTTCCACCCTGGTGGATGCCGTCGTACAGGCTGTCAACAATGGAAAGCGCGTCGTTGTGGAACACTTTGAGCTGATCTATCCTGTTCTCCGCAGAAACGCAGACCTGCTGATCGGCGTCGGAGAGGAAGTCTTTATCACGCGGCCTAATATCTTCGGTCCTGAACCCCAGGAAATGGCTGCGATCGCTCAAAAATCCCTGCCCTACAGACTCATGGCCCATACGGCAGAAGACCTGGTAGAACGGTATTTGACCAAAGAAGACTTTGAGCGTTGCAAGCACGGTGATATCAAGCACGGCTTCATACTTTATTTCCCCTACACGCCTCCTGAGTTGGACATCGCAGAGACGGAACGGAAGGTTCATGAAGAGATCGCAGGCCACCTGCCGATCGCGTACTGCGACGAACAGCACATCACGATCGGCGGAGCAAAGCATCTGTGCACCGGGCCACGGACCCACGTAAAAAACACCGGGGATGTCAGGGGATTCCGCCTACTTCCGCATTTCGTCTACGACAAGTATGCAAAGCACTATATGCTCATAGGCTGTGTGGGGGAGGATTCGGACGAAAATATCCGAAAGCTTCAAGGCATGCTGGACTTCGAAAATCAGTCTGCGCTGCTTTCCGCGCCTTCTTCCTTAATATAAATCGCTTCCGGATTGATCCAGTAAGATCGGAAGAGCACACGTCTGAACTCCAGTCACGAGTGGATATCTC